>JAICVI010000018.1 GCA_025935415.1 Chloroflexota bacterium | reverse complement strand
CGACGGTGGCAACCGCGGCGACGCGTGGGGCTGCCGCCAGCCCGCGCCGCTCGATCCTGGATCGGCTGCGCGCGTGGCTCGGGCTGGGATCATCCGGCCGCGGCCGCTGAGCCGCCGCTACCCTCCCGACATGCGCATCCTCGTCACCGGCGGCGCCGGATACGTCGGCTCCGTCTCCGTCGAGGCGCTCGTGGCGAACGGCCACCAGGTCACCGTCCTCGACAACTTCGCGACCGCCCTGCGCGGAGGCGCGGACCTCGGCGATGCGGAGCTGGTCGTGGCCAGCTACGGCGACCGTGACGCCGTCCGGCGACTCCTGGAGGAGCGTCAGATCGACGCCGTCCTCCACTGCGCCGCACGCTCCCTGGTGCCGGAATCGGTGCAGGAGCCGGCGCTCTACTACACGGAGAACGTCGGTGGTGGCATCGCCCTGCTCGAGGCGATGCGCCTGGCGGGCACCGGGCGCCTCGTCATCTCGTCGACGGCTGCCGTGTACGGCGAGCCGGAGACGGTGCCGATTCCGGAGGACGCGCCCCTTCGACCGATCAACACCTATGGCGAGACGAAGCGCACGCTCGAGACGGCGGCCGGCTGGTATGCGCGCGCATATGGCTTCCGCCCGATCGCGCTCCGGTATTTCAACGTCGCCGGTGCGAGCGAACGGAATGGCGAGCGCCACGATCCGGAGACGCACCTGATCCCCAACATCCTTGCCGCGGTCGAGCGAGGCGAGCCGTTCAACCTGACGGGCGTCGACTATCCCACCCGCGACGGCACGACGATCCGCGACTATCTCCACGTCGCCGACCTCGCGGAGGCGCACCGCCTGGCCCTCGAAGCCACGGCCGCGGACGCGTCGATCGAGGGCCTGGACCATGCGCTGCTCCCGCTCAACCTCGGGAGTGGTTCCGGTTTCGGCGTACGGGAGATCATCGCCGCGGCAGAAGGCGTGCTCGGTCGCAGGATCGAGGTCCGCGAGGCCGCTCGGCGCGGGGGCGATCCGCCGGAGCTCGTGGCGAGGATCGATCTGGCGCGCGAGGTGCTCGGCTGGGAGCCGAATCGCTCGAGCCTCGAGGAGATGATCGGCTCGGCCTGGGCCGAGCGACGGGCGCGCGCGAGCTAACGCTGCGCGAGACCCGGCCGAACCCCTGCCGATCCCCGGCCGACCGGCCGACCGGCCGACCGGCCGACCTAGGGACTAGGCGCGCGGCTCCAAGGGGGCCGTCATCGGCGCGAGACGCTCCGGCGGCGCCTGCGGCTCCGCTTCTCCTGCCCCCTCCCACCTGTCCGAGACCGGCCGGAGCAGCCACGCACCGATGAGCATCGTGACGAGGAGCGTGAGCACCGCGAGCTGGTATGCACCGACACCCAGCGCATCGAAGAACAGCAGCAGCGTGACGCCGTACAGCAGCTGCCCGATCACCTGCGAGCCCTTGCCGACCAGCCCGTACAGCCCGAAGAACTCCCCGACCCGCTCCGGCGGCGAGAGCCGGACCATCAGCACCCGATCGGCGACCTGGACGCCGCCGAGCCCGCTGCCGAGGATCGCGCCCGCGGTCAGGAACAGCACGACCCCGACCGTCCCGTCGATGCTCAGCGAGATCGCGCCGAGGATGAGCCCGATGGCCCACGAGCCGAGCACGATCATGAGCGTCCGCCGCGGACCGAGCCGGTCGACCAGGTAGCCCCAGCCGAAGCTCGCGAGGATCGCCGCGACGGTCAGGCTGAGGAGCACGATGAGGGCCTGCGAGTCGGTGAAGCCCTTGGCCTTCGTGGTCACGATCGTCATGACGACGATGATCGTGTTGACCGCGTCGGAGTAGAAGAACCGCGCGACGAGGAAGCGCAGCAGGCCGGGCACCTCGCGCGCATGGCGGATGCTCTCCCGAACCTGCCCGAGCGAGCCCGCGACGTCAGCCATCGAGACGCGGCCGATGGGGCCTGATTCGCGCACGAACAGGAAGATCGGGATCGCGAACAGCGCGAAGAGCACGCCGGCGACGAAGAAGCGGTTCTCGACCGCGACATCGAGGGCCAGGAGGGTCAGCCCGGCGAAGATCGTCCCGCCATACCCGACCGCGACGCCGATCCCGGAGAGGCGCCCGCGTGTCGCGGGCCGGGCGACGGACTTCAGCGTGGCGTCGTAATAGATCAGGGCCGCCTGATAGCCGAAGTTCGCGATCACGAACAGGAGCACGCCCAGTGCCGCCGGGCTCCAGCCGATGAACAGCGTCGGCACGATGCACAGGAGGGTGAAGAACAGCAGGTACGGCATCCGCCGGCCGCCGCGGTCGCTCAGGGCGCCGAGAATCGGCGACACCAGCGCGTTCAGCCCGACGCTCACGACGACCGCCACGCTCAGGATGAAGTTGCCGTCACGCTCGCCGAACCGCTCCGGCGCGACCAGCCACGAGCCGATCGCGCTCGAGACCACGGCGAACGAGAAGATCGTGTTCGCGAAGTCGTAGAGGGACCACGCGACCGCGACCCTGGCCCTGCCAGAGCTCGTCAGCCCGCCGAGACGCGCGAGCGGTGCCATCGCGTTCCCTCCCTCGCCCGCCCGCGATCATAGGGCCGGGAGGGGGCCGGCAATCGGGCCGCGAGACGGCCGCGAGACGGCCGCAACGCCTGGGCGCCCTGAACGACATGCGCCGTTCAGGGCCCGTCGCCCGATCGGTGGTACGGTGGGCCGGATGCCCAAGTCCGTCCTCACGCCCGCGATCCGCGAGGAGATCGCGCGGCTGGAGCGAGCCGACATCATGGTCGGCATCCCGAGCTTCAAGAACGCCACGACGATCGGCTACGTCGTGCGGGCGGCGCAGGCCGGCCTCGTCCAGTACTTCCCCGATCTGCGGCCGGTCGTCGTGAACTCCGATGCCGGCTCGCCCGATGGGACGGGCCGCGTCGTCGTCGAGACCGAGCCGCCGGACTACGTCGAGCGCATCCTGCTGGTCCGGCCGACGAACAAGCTTTCCCGCGTCTCGCTCACGTACCCCGAGATCGACGGCACCGGCGGCAAGGGCGCGGCGCTGCGGACGATCTTCGAGATCGCGGCGGCGCTGGAGGTGCAGGCGCTGGTCGTGGTCGACTCGGACCTTCGCTCCATCGGACCGGAGTGGATCGAGCTCCTCGCCGGGCCGATCCTCAAGGGCGGCTACGACTACGTCGCCCCCCTGTACGCCCGCCACAAGCACGACGGCACCATCACCAACAACGTCACCTACCCGTTGACCCGGGCGCTGTACGGGATGCGCATCCGGCAGCCGATCGGCGGCGACTTCGGCGTCTCCGGGGACCTCGTCCGCCACTACCTTGCGTCGGATGGCTGGACGCCCGAGGTCTCGAAGTTCGGCATCGACATCTGGATGACGACGCTCGCGCTGTCCGGCGGCTTTGCGGTCTGCCAGGCGCGCCTCGGGGCGAAGGTCCACGACCCGAAGGACCCCGGCGCCGACCTCGGGCCGATGTTCCGTCAGGTCGTGACCACGATCCTGCGAATGGCGGTCGCGAACGCCGACCGCTGGCCGCTGACGAAGGGCTCGCACGACGTGCCGGCCTATGGCTTCGAGCGCATCGTCGACCCGCCGCCCCTCGAGATCAACGTGCTGCGGCTGCTCTCCGAGTTCCAGGCGGGCGGGCTGACCCTCGCGGACACGTGGCGCGAGATGCTCGCCCCGGAGACGGCCGCCGCCGTGCTCGCGCTCGCCGACGAGGCGGGCAAGGTCGCGGATGTCGTGCGCGCGTCCCTCGACCTCGAGGGGCCCGGTGGCGAGACGCCCTCCACGCTGGCGATGGCCGGCGCCGCGGCGGCTTTCTCCTTCCCCGACGCCACGTGGGCGAGGGTCATCTATGACCTCATCGTGACGGCGCGCGAGCAGCCGGCCAAGCTGGAAACCTTCGTCACGGCGCTCGTGCCCGCGTACTTCGGGCGGGTCGCGAGCGCCGTCATCGAGAACCGCGATCTCACGACGGACCGCGCCGAGGAGAGCGTCGAGCGCCAGGCGCGCGAGTTCGAGCGGCTGAAGCCATACCTCCTCGATCGCTGGGGCAGCGCGGCGCTCGCGGAGGCCCGCACGTGACCCCGATGCCCCTCCCGGCGAGGATCGTCATCCCCGTCGCCAACCCCGCGACGGCGGAGGAGCTGATCCGCCTCGGGGCCGACCTGCTCGACCCGCACGGCGGCGAGCTGACCGCTCTGGGCATCGTCGAAGTCCCGGAGGGCATGCCGCTGTCCGAGGGCGCCACCCGCGCACGGCATGCGCGCCGCCTGCTCCAGCGCGTCCTCGACTTCGTGCCCGAGGGCACCCGCATCCACCCGATCGTCCGGATCGGACGGCACGCGGCAGAAGGCATCGTCGAGGCCGCGGCGGAGCTCGAAGCCGACCTCATCGTCTTCGGCTGGGGCGGGAAGGCTGCCGCGGCCAAGGGTGGGAACGGGCGCGAGGGCATGACGTCGCCGTTCTCGGCGACCATCGACGAGGTCATCCGCGACTCACCCTGTGACATCGCCGTCGTGAAGCAGCGCGGCGTCCGCGATCTCAAGCGCGTCGTCGTGCCGGTCCGCGGCGGCCCCCACGCCGAGCTGGCGCTCCGGGTCGCCGGCGCCATCGCGAAGCGCCATGACGCCACCCTCACCGCGCTCCACGTGGTCCCGCCCGGAATCACGCTTGCCGTTCGCGCCCAGGCGGAGCGTGCCCTCACCGCGTTCGTGCGCCAGCATGTCGACGGCAAGGTCGACCTGCTCGTGCGGGAAGCCTCGAACGTCCGGGCAGCCATCCTGCGGGAGGCGGACCGTTCGGACATCGTCGTCATGGGCGCCGCGGCGCCGATTGCCAGCGACGGCACGGCCCATCTGTTCGGGGCGATGCCCGAGGCGATCGCGACCCGCTCGCAGACGACCGTCGTGGTCGTGAAGACCCGCGAGTCGATCGGGCGCCAGACCTTCGAGCAGCTCGCGACCAGAGCCGAGTCCCTCATCGCCGCCGATCGCGCCGCGGAGGAATCGCGCGCCGTGCCGGCCAGGGTGGAGCGCTGGTTCGGCGAGTCGAACTTCCATCATCACGAGTTCGCCGACCTCCGCCGCCTGACCCAGCTCAAGGAGAAGCAAGGGGTCACGATCAGCCTGGTGCTCCCCACCCTCAACGAGGAGGAGACGATCGGCCCGATCGTCCGCCGGGCGATCCGCGAGATGGTCGGCCGCGTTCCCCTCCTCGACGAGGTCCTCGTCATGGACTCGGCCTCGACCGATCGGACGCGCGAGATCGCCGAGGCCGAGGGCGCCCGGGTCGTCCAGCACCCCGACGTGCTGAGCCGCTACGGGAGCTTCCGCGGCAAGGGCGAGTCGCTCTGGAAGTCGCTGTACGAGACGTCCGGCGACCTCATCGTCTGGGCCGACACGGACGTCCGCAACTGGCACCCGAGGATGGTCTACGGGACCCTCGGGCCGCTGCTCCACGAGCCCCGGCTGCAGTACGTGAAGGGCTACTACCAGCGCCCCATCGTGCAGGGCGGCGTCCTCCGCGAGGGCGGTGGCGGCCGGGTCACGGAGCTCGTCGCGCGACCGCTCATCAACCTCTTCTTCCCCGAGCTGTCCGGGTTCATCCAGCCGCTCTCCGGCGAGTACGCAGGGCGGCGCAGCATCCTCGAGCAGATCCCGTTCTTCACCGGCTACGCGGTCGAGATCGGGCACCTCGTCGACATCGCCGAGCGCGCCGGCCTCGACGGGCTCGGGCAGGTCGACCTGGAACGGCGCGTGCATCGAAACCAGGAGCTCGAGGGGCTGTCGCGGATGTCCTTCGTGATCCTCCAGGCGGTCATGAAGCGGCTCGAGGAACGTCGCAAGGCGCGCCTCTTCGCCGAGCTCGGTTCGACCATGAAGCTGCCGCGCTCCGGCCGCGGCCGGCTCTCGCTCGAGGTCATCGAGCTCGCCGACATGGAACGCCCGCCGATGGTCCGGATCCCGGAGTACCTCGAGCGGCGGCAGGCCCTCGAGGCGGCGGACCGGATCGCCGTGGAGCTCGAGCTCGGCGGTCGGTGAGCGAACGGGTCGTCCGCGCCCGCCATCGCGCCTGAGGCAGACGGCGTGCGCATCCTCGTTGCCCCGGATTCGTTCAAGGGATCGCTGACCTCCGTCGAGGTCGCGACCGCGATCGCTGCCGGATGGCTCGCAGCGCGACCCGACGACGAGGTCCTCCTGGCGCCGCTCGCGGACGGCGGCGAGGGAACGCTGGTCGCGATCGCGGCGGCCGGCGGCTGGGAGTGGCGCCACACGGAGGTGCGGGGGCCGGACTTCGTCCCGGTCCTTGCCCGGTGGCTCGTCTCGCCGGACAGAGGGCGTGCCGTCATCGAGATGGCAACCGCATCGGGCTTGTCGCTCATTGCCCCGAACGAACGCAACACCTCGATCTTCACGACGATGGGAACAGGCGAGCTCCTGAAGGCCGCCATCGACGAGGGGGTTCGCGACATCACGCTCGGGATCGGCGGCTCGGCGACGACCGACGGCGCCGCGGGCATCCTCACGGTGCTCGGCGCGGTCATCCGCGGCGAGGACGGGGAGCCGAGCGTGGCGCTTCCGACGCCACCCGTCGCGATCAACCTGCTCGGCACGGCGAGCGTCGACCTGAGCGGGCTCGATCGGCGGCTCGGTGAGACCAGCCTCCGAATCGCCTGCGATGTCACCAACCCGTTGCTCGGCCCCAACGGTGCCGCGGCGGTCTACGGTCCGCAGAAGGGCGCGACGCCGAACGACGTCGAGGTGCTCGACATGGCCCTCGCGGCATACGCGGACGCCCTGGAGGCCGCTGCGGGGCGCCGCGAGCGGGAGACGCCGGGCGCCGGGGCCGCCGGGGGCACCGGCTTCGGCCTCCTCTGCCTCACGGACCGCTTCCGGTCCCTTGAGCTCGTGCCCGGGATCGACGTCGTCATGGATGCTGCCGACTTCGCGGGCAAGCTCGCCAGCGTGGACCTGGTCATCACCGGCGAAGGCCGGATCGATCGCCAGACGGCATTCGGGAAGACGGCGCTGGGGGTCGCGCAGCGGGCGCACACTGCCGGCGTGGCCTGCATCGCGGTTGGTGGCGGCGTGGAGCCGGACGGCATCGAGGCACTTCGTCCGCTGGGCGCGGTCGTGGTGCCCGTCGTCGAACGGCCCCAGTCGATCGAGGAAGCGATGGCCGCCGGCGAAGACCCGCTGCGCCGCTGCGGCGAGCGAATGGCGCGCCTGGTTTCGATCATTCGATGACCGAACGGGCCACCGAGGGCGTCAGCGCGATGCCGGGTGCCCCCGGGCGTCGCCCGCCGGCGCCGCGTAAGAAGCTGAAGCCGAAGCGCCGGAAACCGAACCCGTATCTCGCGTGGGCGAAGCGCCTCGAACGAACCCGGCCGGGGATCACGGCGTTCACGCTGGAGCGGCTTCGAGGCCTCTACGGCCCGCAGCCGTGGGTGCGCCGCTGGGACCCCACCAGCGAGCTCGTGATGACGATCCTCACCCAGAACAGCGCCGACATCAATGCCGAGCACGCCTTCGTCGAGCTCCGCAGGGCCTACCCCTCCAGGCGCCCGCCGGAGCGGCACACCCCCGGGCCGGGCTGGGGCGGCGTCGGGCTGCCGGAGGGCGTACCGCCGGACTGGGCCCTGGTCGATGCAGCGCCGCTGGAGGAGCTGGTCGAGGTCATCCGGCCGGGTGGGCTTCCGAACCAGAAGGCCAAGGGCATCAAGGCGGCGCTGCGGTCGATCCACGAGGCGCGCGGCGACTACTCGCTGGAGTTCCTCGGCGACATGACGGCGATCGACGCTCGAACGTGGCTCACCGCCATCAACGGCGTCGGCGTGAAGACCGCCTCGGTCGTGCTGCTGTTCTCGTTCGGGCTGCCGCTCATGCCGGTCGACCGGCACGTCGAGCGGGTCGCGCGCCGCGTCGGGCTGCTGCCGAAGAAAGCCAACGCGGAGCAGGCCCACGACCACTTCCTCGCGATGCTCCAGCCGGACGAGATGCACGAGGCCCACGTCAACCTCATCCGGCACGGCCGGCTCGTCTGCCACGCGCGCAACCCGGAGCACGATCGCTGCCCGCTGCGCGAGCGCTGCCGCTTCATCGACCCGAAGGCGCCCTAGGACCTCCGGGCCGCCGTAGCGGCACTGAGGCGCCCGGTATGCTCGCGCCATGCTGAGCGGCTGGCGGGGCGGGGCGGCGCCGCGGATCCTGATCGTCGATGACGATCCGAACCTGCTCGTCCTGCTCGCGGACCAGCTGCGGAGCGACGGCTTCGAGATCCAGACCGCGCGCGATGGCGAGGAGGCCCTCCGGCGGCTGGAGGCCGGCTGGCCCGATCTCCTGATTGTCGACATGATGATGGCCCGCATGGACGGGCTGACGCTCGCCCGCGAGATCAAGGCTCGCGCGGACCTGCCCATCATCGTGCTCTCCGCGATCGACACCGCGGACTCCAAGGCCGACCTCCTAGAGGAGGTGGCCGAGGATTACGTCACCAAGCCCTATCACTATCCCGAGCTGCGGGCCCGCATCATCCGCGTGCTCCGGCGGCTCGGCGACAAGGTGCCGCGCCGCGAGCTGGTGCTGGGTCCGGAGCTGTCGCTGGAGCTGCGGCGCAAGACCGCGACGGTCCGCGGCGAGGTCGTCCAGCTGACGCCGACCGAGAGCCGGCTCCTCTATGCCCTCGCCGCCAACCTCGGCAACACCGTCTCCACGGAGACGCTCCTCGACCGCGGCTGGGGCGACACGGACGACGCCGATCCTTCGTACGTGTGGGTCACGATGCGCCGGCTGCGCCAGAAGATCGAGCCGGATCCGGACCATCCCGTGCATCTCGTGACGGTTCGGGGCGTCGGGTACCGGCTGGTCAGCCGCCAGGCCCCGAGCGCGTGAGCGTCACGCCGACCGCGACGCCCGACGCAACGCTCCGCCCGACGTGAGCGGTTCGTGACCGCCGCCGGCCGGCGACCGGTCGAGGCGCCTGCGACACGACCGGAACCGCAGCGGATCGGCTCCGGCCTGTCGTTCCGGGCGCGGCTGACGCTCGGGCTGATCGCCGGCTCGGTGCTGCCCCTCGCGGGCTTCGGGCTCGTCCTTCTCGCGACGGAGATCACGCGCACCGGCGAGGCGGACTCGACCCTGATCCGGGTGGTGCTGTTCGTGCTCGCTGCGGCGGTCATCGTGGCCGTCCTCTTCGCGGTCCGGCTCGCGAACAGCCTCACGAGCCCGCTGCGCGCCGTTTCGAAGGCCGTCGAGCGAACATCGTCCGGGGACCTCTCGGCGCGCGTCTTCGTGGCCGGCGACGACGAGCTGGCGCGGCTGGTCGAGAGCCACAACCGGCTGGCCAACGACCTCGAGCGACGGAATGCGGAGCTTGGGCGGATCCTCCTGGCCATCGGCGAGACCTCGCCGCGTGACGGCCTGGACCGGTTGGTGGCGCAGGCAACGAGGAGCGCGCGGGCCGCGTTCGGCATGATCGACACCCGGATCGAGCTCGGCGACCCCGCCATGGTGCCCGTCGAGGAGGACATCCCGGGAGAGTCCCGACCGATCCGCGCAGTCCTGGCGCTGCCGGACGAGCGGCTCGGTGTGCTCGTCGGCCACCTTCCGGCGACGCGAACCTGGGATCCCGCCGACCAGGACCTCCTCGAGCTGTACGCCAGCGAGGTGGCGGTTGCGATCCGCAACCTCGAGCTGTACGAGCAGGTCCAGCGCCAGGCGGAGCAGCTCATGGAGCTCGATCAGGCCAAGGACGAGTTCCTCCGTGGCATCAGCCACAACCTCCAGACGCCGCTGACGAGCATCCGCGGCTATGCCGAGCAGATGGGCACGGAGCGCGAGGACCAGCGGCTCTCGATCATCGTCGAGCAGACCGACCGCCTCTACCGGATCGTGCGGCAGCTGGTCTCGGTGTCGCGCCTCGAGTCGGGCACGCTGAAGTCCGCGACGGAGGTGCTGGCGCTCGCGCCGCGCGTTCGGCGCGCCTGGGATGCCCTGGGCGCCGCGGCGGTGCCGTTCGACCTGGCCGACGACGCCGAGGGCTGGCTCGCCATCGCCGACCCGGACCAGCTCGACCAGGTGCTCTGGGCGCTGCTCGACAACAGCGCGCGCTATGCGGGGGGAGCGGCGATTCACGCTCGCGTGGCTCCGCGACCCGAGGAACGCCGGCTCGCCGTCACCATCGCGGACGACGGACCGGGCGTGAAGCCCGAGGACCGCGACCGCATCTTCGACCGCTACGAGCGAGGCGCGGCGGGCGCCGGGGTCGAGGGAACGGGGCTCGGGCTGTACGTCTCGAGGTCCCTCTGCCGGGCCATGGGCGGGGACCTCATCCTCGAGCCCGCGGGCACGCTCGGGAGCGGCGCGGCGTTCTCGGTCCTGCTCCCGGGGGAGCCGCCGGAGCAGGGATAGCCCAACCGGGGTAGTACCACCGGCTGTTGCCCGTCCGAACCAATGGCAAGGTGACGGGAAAGGTCACCTGCGGAACCTTTGACACCTCGATGTCGAAGCGCTTTCCGGTTCCCGCGTCCCGCTCCGCCGTGCGCGCCGGCGTCTCTCAGGCCGCCCCGGCGACGCCTTCCGATGCGGGCGCTGGAGGGCCGGGAAAGCGGCACAAGGGCCGCGGCCAGAGCCTCGCCGAGTTCGCGCTCACGGTGCCACTTGCCCTCCTCATGGTGCTCTTCGGGCTCGACTTCGGGCGCGTGTTCCTGGGCTGGGTCGCGCTGAACAGCGCGGCCCGGGAAGCCGCCAACTACGCCGCGATGAACCCGGCCGCCTGGACGATCCCCTACGACCTGGGCATCCAGAGCGAGTACGAGCGACTCGTCGAGAACGAGGCCGCGAACATCAACTGCACCTTGATGGATCCGATCGCCGATCCGACATTCCCCAACGGCACGAGCATCGGCGCGCCCGCGAAGGTCTCCCTGACCTGCCGGTTCAACCTGATCACGCCGTTCATCGCGCTCCTGACCGGCAACCCCATCCCGGTCACCGCTTCGTCGGCGTTCCCGGTGCGAGCCGGCCTCATCGAGGGGGTTCCGATCGAGACCCCGTCGCCCGCTCCTTCCGCGACTGCGGCACCGACCGGCTCGGTCGCGCCGACAGCCTCTCCAGCGCCGACGGCGACGGTCAATCCCTCGGCGTCGGCGGCCAGCGCCACGCCGACCCCGGCCGCCAGTGCGACGCCGACCCCGGCACCGACGCCGGCGATGTGCCACGTCGTGAGCCTGCTCAACATCCAGACCAACAAGGCAGCCGCCAAATGGCTCGCTGCCGGCTTCACCGGCTCCGTGATCTTCTCGCCGCTGGTGCCGCCGAACTACCGAATCGCCTGGCAGAGCCTCACGGTCAGCCCAACGGTGGACGTCCCCTGCACGAGCGGCATCCAGGTCAGGAGCAGCGCGCCATGAGGGTGCCCGAGCTTCGAGGGCTCCGTCGAGCCCGGCGAGGTGGCCGGCTCGGCCGCCGAGCCGCGGGCCAGAGCCTCGTGGAGTTCTCGCTGGTCTTTCCGATCATCGTGCTCCTGATCCTGGGTTTCGCCGAGATCGGGCGGGCCGTCTTTGCCTTCAACACGATCGCAAACGCCGCCCGCCAAGGCGCGCGCGTCGCGGCCGTGAACCAGCTTGCAGACGTCACCGAGTGCGACGAATCGCGACCGATCGAGGATCCCTACGAGCCGCATTGGTCGATCCGCGGCTGCGCGATCCTGGCGGCCAAGACCATCGGCATCAACACCTCGAACGTGAGTGTCGCCTACGAGTCGCCCGTCGGCACGACCCTCGACTGCGATCCGACGCTGCATGTCGGCTGCATCGCCACCGTCACCGTGACCTACCACTTCACCCTCACGACGCCGTTCGTGAGCAGCCTCATCGGGCCGTTCACGATGAGCCAGACCTCATCGATGCCGATCGAAAGGGTGTTCCCATGACCTGGTCTCGTCAGCGTCGGTCCGCGGGCTCGACACCGCGCGAGCGCCGGGAGTCCGGCCAGGCGATCGTCGTCATGGTCGGCGCGATCCTCCTCGCTGTGGCCCTCGTCGCGACGATCGTCGACGGCGGCAACGTCTTCGCGCAGCAGCGCGTCACGCAGAATGGCGTCGACGCCGCAGCCGAGGCCGGCGCGGTCCTGCTCGCCGAGCGCCTCTCCGGCGCGACCACGCCCTCCGGTGGCTGGGATCTCAACATCTCTGCCCGGATCCTCCAGGTCGCCGCCTCCAACAACATCGACGTGCAGGCGGCCTACTACACGGACATCTGCGGCATCCCGCTCAAGGCCGACGGGAGCGCCTCGATCGACAGCGACACGCGGGTGGAGGACCTCGAGTCGAGCCTTCAGGTCGGCAACGGCTCGCACGTCCTGCCCGGTGGCACGGCGACCGCGCCTGACTGCCCGAACCGCCTCGTCGGCCCGGTCGCCGGCGTCATGGTGATCGGCAGGAAGCAGTTCGCGGCCTACGTCGCGGGCGCCATCGGCATCAACTCGTTCGAGGTCCGGACCCGGGCGACGGCGGTCGCGGGCTACCTCCAGAGCTACTGCGATGCGACCGAGGGCAACTACTGCGCCCTGCTGCCGGTGGCCTTCCCGACGTCGATCATCATGTGCAACGGCAGCAACAAGCCGTCCGACACCGGCGTGCCCTGGTCCTTCGGCGTCGTCTACAAGATCCCGCTCTGCCAGGCCTCGCCCGGCAACATCGGGTACCTCGACTGGGACCCCCCGAACGGCGGTACCGGCGAGGTCGTGTGCTCGATCCTCACGGCCGACAACCCCGCGATTGACCTGCCGTCGTGGCAGTACGTGACCGCGACCGGCAACTCCAACGGCGGCGGCGGCTCGTGCAGCATGTCCATCGAGGACGCCATCCGGACGTACAACGGCAAGACGGTCCTGGTGCCCCAGTTCGACCTCACCTGCAACCCGGCCCACAACGGTACGCCGGACAGCTCGTCGCCGGCCGTCATCACGGCGCCCAACTACGGCTGCCCCGCGGGCGACCTCGGCGGCAGCGGCACCAACCAGTGGTATCGGATGCCGAGCTTCGCGTTCCTGCAGCTGTGCTCGCCGACGCTTGCGGGCTGTGGCGGTCTCCAGGGCGCCTACATCTCGGGCAACAACAGCGCGACCTGCGATACCGGCAACGGTGCCACGTCGTGCCTCGTCGCGAGGTTCGTCCACATCATGGCCACCGGAACGGTCGGCGCGGGCGTGGGCTCGGGCACCGGCAACAAGGCGATCGGAGTCCAGCTCATCAAGTAGCCTTGCGGGATGCCGACCCGCGCCGACGCCTGGGACCTGCTCTGCGAGTGGACGCAGACGGATGCCCTGCGCCGCCACGGGCTCGCGGTCGAGGCGGCGGTCAGGTGGTACGGCGAGCACAGGTTCGGCATCGGCGGGGACGAGCTCGAGGTCTGGCGCTCCGCGGGCCTGCTCCACGACTTCGACTACGAGCGCTACCCGGATACGCACCCCATGCGCGGCGCCGACGAGCTCCGGAGCCGCGGCTACCGCGAGGACGTGGTCGAGGCCATCCTCGGCCACGGCGACCACACCGGCGTGCCGCGCACGAGCCTCCTCGCCAGGACGGTCTACGCCTGCGACGAGATGACCGGGTTCGTCATCGCGGTCACGTACGTGCGGCCGAGCCGCAGCCTCGACGAGGTCGACGTGCGATCGGTCACCAAGAAGATGCGCGACAAGGGCTTCGCACGGCAGGTGCCGCGGGACCAGCTGGAGAAGGGCGCCGCGGAGCTGGGCGTGCCGTTCGACGAGCACGTCATCAACGTCGTCGAGGGCCTCAAGACGATCCGGGGCGAGCTCGGGCTGTAAGTCGACGGCGGCGGCGTCTGGCGACGACCGCCGGCGACGACTGTCGGGTCAGGGCGTCGGGACGCCCGGGAGCGACCTCGGGAAGAACGGCAGCCCGCCGGGAATCTGGGTCGGCACCACGGACTTGATGTCGGTTGGCAGGAACGGGCCGAGGAGCAGCAGCACGATCGGCACGGTGGTGTCCTCCAGCAGCTTGCCGATCGTCGAGTCGTCGACCGCCTCGCGGATCGAGTGCAGGAACTTCAAATCCGCGAACGTGGCCAGCTGGTTCGAAGCGTCCGTGTACGTGTGCAGGATCACGATCGCGGCGGAGACCAGGACCACGCCCTCGGCGATGCCGAAGACGACGCCGAGAACCTGGTCTGTCCGGCGCGCGATGCCCTGCACGGCGACGCGCGAAAGGATTGCCCTCGAGAACAGGTTGAAGACGATGACGAGCAAGCTGAAGGCCATCGAGTAGCCCACCATCTCGGCGTACTGCTCCGGGATCTTCGGGAAGAAGCCCGTGATGGCGCCGCCGACGATGGGGCGCAGGTACGCGGACAGCACGAACGACAGGGCGATGAAGATCAGCCCCGCGAGCCGGCGGACGAAGCCGCTGCTCCAGCCGGCCCGTGCCAGCCCGGCGAAGATTCCGAGGAGGACGAGATCGACCATGGCGGCGCTGGTCGGCCTGGCGTCGGCTAGCCCGCGGGGCGGAGCGCGGCGAGGCGCTCGGCGGCAGCGTGCAGGGTCGCGAGCTGCTTCGGGAAGGCGAAGCGGAGCTTCGAGCGCCCGAGCTCGGGGTGGGCATAGAAGGACGAGCCCGGAACCGCCGCAACGCCGGGATCGCGGATCAGGCGCCGGGCGAAGGTCACGTCATCCTCGCCGGTGAGCCGCGAGATGTCCGTCATGACGTAGTAGGCGCCGTTCGGGCGCGAGACCTGGAAGCCCGCCGCCTCGAGCGCGGGAACGAGCACGTCACGGCGCGCACGATACGACGCCAGGAAACCGCCGTAGTAGCTGGCCGGGAGCCCGAGCGCGACCGCCGCAGCGGCCTGGAGCGGAGCCGCCGCCCCCACGGTCAGGAAGTCGTGGACCCTCCGGATCCCGGTCGTGAGAGCCGGCGGCGCGATGACCCAGCCGACCCGCCAGCCCGTCACGGAGTAGGTCTTCGACACCGAGTTGATCGAGACGGTCCGCTCGCGCATGCCCGGCAGGGTCGCCATCGGGATGTGCTCGCCCTCGTAGACGAGATGCTCGTAGATATCGTCCGTGAAGACCAGCAGGTCGCGCTCGCGGGCCACCGCGGCGAGCGTCTCGAGCTCGGAGAGGGAGAAGACCTTGCCGGTGGGGTTGTGCGGCGAGTTGAGGACGATCGCCCGCGTTCGTGGGCTGGCGGCGTCGCGGAGGGCGTCCGGGTCGAACGACCAATCGGGCGGCTCGAGCGCCACGTACCGCGGCGTTGCTCCCGTGAGAATCGCGTCGGGCGCGTAGTTCTCGTAGAACGGCTCGAAGATGATGACCTCGTCGCCGGGATCGAGCAGCCCGAGCATCGTCGCGACCATGCCCTCGGTCGCGCCGCAGGTGACCGTGATCTCCGTCTCGGGGTCGATGTCCCAGCCCGGATAGGTTCGCGCGGTCTTGCCCGCAATGGCGTCGCGCAGCACCTTGGCGCCCCACGTGATGGCGTACTGGTTGAGGTCGGCGAAGATCGCGTCCGCGGCAGCCTGCTTGATCTCCTCCGGCGCCGGGAAATCAGGAAATCCCTGGGCGAGGCTGACCGCGCCCTCGAGGACCGCCAGGCGGTTCATCTCGCGGATCACCGACTCCGTGAAGCGCTCCGCCTTGGCGCTGATCCGGAGCGTGGGCTGGGCGCGCCGCGCCGCTCGATCGACCGTCACGGGGCGAGTCTACGAGGCGCCGGCCAATCGACCGGCCGGAGGCCATCGGCTATCCTTCCCGCCCCGGGCCGACATAGCTCAGCGGTAGAGCAGCTGTTTCGTAAACAGCAGGTCCTCGGTTCAAATCCGAGTGTCGGCTCCATCCTCCCGTCCGAATCGACCGTGCCGAGCGCGGGCTGCGTCGCGGGTGCCCATGAAGGCCGGGCCGCGAGCCCACCGCTACTCTCGGCGCAGCTCGAGAACCTTGCCGATCGAGGTCTGGTGCGGGAACTCGGCGCGGAGCGCAGCCATCGTGGCCTCCGTGAGGCCGTCCTGCCCGAGCTGGCTCAGCAGCACGACGTCCGCGGCGGTGAAGTACTCCAGCGTGTGCTGCTGGTAATCGGCCTGCGCGGTCTTGGGGGCCCGACCGCCGTTGATCGCGTTGTAGAGCTGCGCGAAGCTGCGCGGGTTCGGCACGATCGTGCAGCCATTCCGCAGGGAGCGCACGAGTGTGTGGGTGCGGATGGCCACGTAGCCCTCGTCTGCGACCACGCACCGCGCCGCGGTCAGCTCGGGCAGGCTCGCATCCAGACCCGGCAGCTGCACGCCCCCCTTCCGGAGGCTGATCGTCGCGAACAGGACGAGGACGCCCACGTATGCGGCATAGCCGATCGCTCGACGCTGCCGAGGCAATCGCGCGACGGCATTGACCACGGCGGCACCAAGGCAGAGGGTCATGAGCGGCGCGGGCCAGGCACGGTAATGCTCGAGAAAGATCGGCATGACCATCACGACGGCGACCTGCGACGCCGCGATGGCGACCCAGAGGCGCATCGCTGGAACCCGCTTCGCCGCGACCATGACCAGCGCGAAGCCGGCGACGCCCAGGAGCGCCACCGCGGGCCTCGGGACCACGATCCCGAGCGGGGCTCCTTCGAGACCTTCGAGGTACTGCAACCGCATCAGGACATTGGTGTGCAGCCCATGGACTCGCGTCGCCTGCGCGAAGATGATCATCTGGAGCATCCGCGGCCCTGCTGCCAGCAGCATGGGGCCCAGGAGCAGCGCCGCTGTTGCCGCACCGCTGAGAACGAAGGTTGCCGCGATGCGCAGCGCGTCGCGGGGCCGAGACCGTGCCCGCAGGAGCAGCCAGGCGAGTAGCACGACAGCCGGGACCGCGGCCCAGATCTGCACGGCGCCCGTGATCCCGATGGCGACGCCCGCGACGGCGACGCGGCGAGTGGTCAGCGCGGCTGCCGGGCGGCCGGTGAGCGCGAGGAGCGCGACGAGCATGGGCGTCACCTGCGGCGCGATCAGCAGGGCGCTGCGCTCGGCATTCAGCATGAGGATCCAGACTGCGTAGAGCGCGGCGGCAGCCAGGCCGGTCGCCCGGTTGATGCGAGCACCGACGAGCCCGACGAGGATGGTGTTCGCCGCGCCGAGCACCATGAACGCCAGGCGCGCCACGACGAGCCCGGTCATCTCGGAGGTCATGGTTCCGAGCTGTGCGAATGGCGTCAGCACGTACAGCAGCCCGGGCGGGTGGAGGATGCTGAAATCCCGGTATGGCAGGCGGCCGTTCACGAAAGCGAGGGCGCCCGCGAAGTAGCTGCCTTCGTCCAGGCTGATGCGGCTGTCGAGCCCACCAACCAGCGCCAGTCCGCCGATTCGGATGACGAAGGCCAGCACCGCGAGACCGAGGAGCCCAACGATCAGCCGGACGTCGCGTCCTTCGGAGGCCGGCTCGGTGGCACTGGCGCTCGTCGCGACAGCCAAGGTCATCCGCCTCCAGCGACGATGCGTTCCTGCGAAGAACGGTAGCGTGCGGCGAGCAGGCTGCGTGGATCGTCCTGCGCCTCGGAGGGCTCCGACCTCCTCGGTGACCGACGGCGCGCTTTCGCGCGCGCCCGCCCGCGGCGGGCGGGCGAACGGCCCTGCGGCATTCAGGCGCTCTTCAGCGACGACTCCGGCAACTGGTTGAGCCTCACACAGCCGAAGTGGCTCGGTTGGCGAGCCACCCTCCCGGTCACGACATCACCGGACCTGGCCGAGCTCCGCCTCGGAGCGGGCAGAGCGGTCCCGGCCGACCGAAGGGAGGATCAGCACCGGGGTCTCGCCGCCGAGGACGGCATCCAGGATCTCGCCGCTGGCCGCCTCGAGCTGCCCCGTCGTCGAGACGATCACGAGGTCGGCTCGCTCGTCACGGATTTGCGCGTCCAGCGATGTGCCGGCCGAGCTCACCCGCACGGTGACGCGTACGCCCGGGGAGCAGCGACAGAAGCGCCGCAGGAACTCGTCCTGCCATTCCGCCCAGTCGTAGATCCCGTGGTCGGCAATCCGATACGTCAGGCTCCCTGACGCCGTCGGAGGCTTCGCGGGCGGCACGTGCAGGACCACGATCTCGGCGCCGCTGGCCACCGCTGCCTCGTCGGCTGCGTCCATGCCGGTCCGATCGCCCCGGGTTCCCTCGTGGACGACGAGGATCCGGCGGGGGCGCTCCGGCGGCCCGGCATCGTCCGGCATGTACAGGGCCGGATCTCCGCGGCGGACCACCTTGACCGCGGCGTTGGCGGCGTCCGCGTCGCGCTCCTGGCCAGACCGTTGCGGCGCCTCGTCCCAGCCGGCCCCGCGCAACAGCGGCGCCGCCCGCTCGCTGGCTCGTGCCGGTACGACGGCAATCGGCTTCATCGCACCACCTCCAGGGTCGACCACGCGCCATTCGCGCGCGTCGACCGGTATCGCCCCGCCTGGAGCGCCTGCTGCTCGTTGGCGCCGAGCACGACCTCGAGGTCGCCGTCGACATCGATGGTCAGCTCGGCCGCCGTGAATCCGACATGGAGCCGCCGCCCGTGGCATCGCAGCGGGAATCGGAGGGAGCGCCAGGCGTCCGGAAGAACCGGGTCGAGGCGAACCGCGGTCCGCGAGACCCGGAGGCCGCCACAGCCCATCACGGCGGCCTGCCACAGGCCGCCCATCGTCGCCACGTGGACGCCGTGCGCGGCGTTGCCCATGCCGTTGCCGAGATCGATGGCGCCGGCCATCCGGGCGTAGGTCACCGCGTCGTCGAGCCGTCCGACGCGCGCCGCGACGGCTGCGTGGATCGCCGGCGAGAGCGAGCTGCCGTGGGACGTCCGCGGCTCGTAGTAACGGTAGTTCGCCTCGACCACCTCCTGCGGGAGGAGCTCCGGCAGCATGTGGGCCAGCATCAGGACATCCGCCTGCTTGACGACCTGGGCGCCCCGGACCCGCTCGGCGCCGAGCGCGACGTCGCCCGCGAAGGGCCGCGGCGCCACGTCCACGGCCCGGATGTCCTCGAGCCTGAAGAAGCCCGCGAACTGCTCGTACAGCTTGGTGGCCGGATCGAAGCCGTCGACGAGCCCGCCGGCGACCTCCCGCCACGCATCGAGCTCCGCGCCGGTCACGGACAGGCGGCGCTCGAGGTCGGTCCAGATGCCCGCGTCGATCGTCTCGAGGATCGGGCGCAGGCCGAGTGCGCGCTCGATGTTCCAGCGCGCGAGGACGTTGGTGAAGGCGTTGTCGTCGACACCCTCGTGATACTCGTCGGGACCGATGACCTCGTCGATGTGGAAGCGGCCGTCGTCGCCCCGCCGGGCCCGTGAGGCCCAGAACCGGGCGGTCTCGAGGAGGATCTCCGCGCCCATCGAGCGGAGGAAGGCATCGTCGCCGCTCGCCTCCCAGTACCGCCACGTGGCCCAGGCGACGTCGCCGGAGACGTGATGCTCCTGCTCGCCGGTGAGGATCCTGATCGGCCGCCCATCAGGGCCGACGGCATCCGTCGGCGTGACGTCCTCGCCGGTGTCCGCCGACTCCCAGGCGAAGAGCGCGCCCCGGTAGCCGAGCTTGGCCGCCCGCGCCCGTGCCGCGTCCAGCGTCCGGTGGCGATAGGCCAGGAGCGCCCGAGCCGTCTCGGGCTGGGTGTACGCGAAGAACGGCAGGATGAAGACCTCGGTGTCCCAGAAGACGTGACCGCGGTAGCCGGGCCCGGACAAGCCGCGCGCTCCGACGGAGGCGACGTCCGACTCGGGGTCCGCCGAGGAGACCAGGTGGTACAGACCGAAGCGCATCGCACGCTGGAGCTCGAGGTCGCCCTCCACCCCGACGTCGGAATCGCGCCAGCGGGCGCGCCACGCGGCCCGGTGTCGCTTCGCGAGCTCCGCGACGCCACGCCGTCGCGCCTCGTCGAGGGTCCGCTCCGCGGCCGCCGTCGGCGGGCTGTCGCCATCCGTGGATCGCTCGACCGCCACGATCCGGTCCAGGTGGCCGCCCTGCTCGGTGGTGCCGATCGCGAACGACGCCGACCCACCGTCTCGCGCCTGGATGCCGATCACCGTTCGGCCAGGATCGTGCGTGGTCTGGGCCTGTGCGAGCGCTCCGGAATCGGGCGGAGGGGGAATGCCGTCCGCGAGGCGCGCGGGCGCGGAGCCGGCGTCGAGCGTCGCTTCGAGCACCAGCAGCTGTCGATCGGCCAGCGAGGCGAAGCGCATCGAGCGGAACGTGGCCTCGCCGCCCGAGTCGAGCCGCTGGCGCCAGAACCGGAAGACGATGCCGTGGCGGAGATCCAGCAGCCGGCGATGCTCGAGGGTGTCGCCCCGGTCGAGATCGAGCGCCTCCTCGCCCACGCGCGGTCGGAGGCCCGTCCACTCGGGGCCGCTCACGAGCATGCGAGTGGAGCCGCTGGACCCGAAGAGCCCGGCGACGTAGGTCGCCGGATCCGATTCCTCGGATCCCTCCTCCACGCTCCCGCGGGTGCCGGTCCGCCCGTTCGCGACGGTGAGCCACGACTCCACCTCGCGCTCGTCGAGCGGGTCGAAGCCGACGACCTCGACCAGCCAGGCCGGATCCGACGTCGGGATCGGAAAGCCATCGAGGCTGTCGGCGGTGCCGGGATGGCCCTCGCGCCAGGCCAGCAGCTCGGCAGGATCGCGCACCACGATGTCGGCGCCACGAGCACGAAGGTCCTCGGCGTGGCCGGTCCTGTCGACGCCGACCACGAGTCGAAAGCCGCCGCGCTTGCCGGCCTCGACCCCCGCGAGCGCGTCCTCGAAGATGGCCGCATCGCCGGGCTGGACGTGCAGCTCCCGTGCGGCCTCCAGGAAGACCGCCGGATCCGGCTTGCCGCGAAGCCCGAGGCGCTCGGCCTCGAGGCCACCGACGCGAACGTCGAACAGGTCGGTGACCTTGGCCGCCTCCAGGACGTGTCCGAGGTTGCGGCTGGCCGAGATGATGGCGACGCCGACGTGGGCTGCACGGAGCGACCGAATCAGCTCCAGCGTGCCGGGATAGGCCTCGACTCCGTTCTTCCGGAGCCCCTCGAGGAAGTAGCGGTCCTTGCGGTTGCCGAGACCGTGGACGGTCTCTTGCTCGGGTGTGTCCCCCGTATCCCCCTCCGGCAGGGTGATTCCTCGTGACTTCAGGAAGTCGCGAACGCCGTCATAGCGGGGCTTGCCGTCGACGTAGTGGCGGTAGTCCTGGTTGGTGTCGAACGGCTTGAAGGGCTCGCCCGTGCGCTTGCTGCGCTCGGTGAGGTAGTCGTCGAACACTCGCTTCCAGGCCGCGGCGTGGGCCGACGCCGTATCGGTCACGACACCGTCCATGTCGAAGATCACGCCACCGAGCTCGTCGAGCCGAACAGCAGGTGGGGCCTTCGGGGCGTGACCGGGCTGGGCCGGTGCCCGGTCGCGTGCGCCGGCTGTGCGAACCTCTCCCATGTCGAGACCATGAGACGGCAGACGCCCTTGCGAACGCTGCTCTCGATGCCGCTGCACGCTCGCAGGACCGCGACGTTCCGGCGGCTCGGAGGAACCCGGCGGCCCAGCGGGGGTCGGCCGGGACCCGCGGTCGGTCACGCCACGCGGTCCGTCAGGCCCCTCGTCAGGGCAGGTAGTCCAGCTCCGAGCTCTTCCAGAGCCGCTGCTGCACGTAATGCCCGTCGGCCTCCGGATCGAGGAGCGCGGCACGGGCCGCGAGGATCATCACGTACGGGTGGATGCGGATGTTCGCGAGCGTGGAGCCGCGGAAGGACAGCTCCACCACCACCCCCTCCTGGGTGTCCTGCCAGAAATCCTGGCCGTACATGAAGTTGCCGGGGCCGGTCTGGACCGCGCTGACACCGGCAGGGGTGTCGCGCAGGTACAGGCCGCCGGTCACGTGCAGCCCGCCCGCGAGGATCTGGTTGCAGCCGGCGGCGTCCATCCAGCCGACGGCCCGTTCCTGCCGCGAGGTGAGGCGCGTGACGTACTCGTCCGGGCCCCACCACTGCGGATCGCAGACGATCACCGTGGCGCCCGCGGCGTTCGCGCGGCCGACCGCGGCGTCGACGTTCGCCTTCGTCAGCCAGGCCACGCCGGGCGTTCCGCTGGCTGCGTGAGTCGGGCCCGGGACGTTGTCCCAGGACACGAACGCGATCTTCTCGCCGGCGATCTCGAGGTATGCGGGCTCCAGCGCCTCATCGAGGTCCATGCCGAGCCCGGTGTGCGGGAAGGCGTGCTTGTCCAGGAGCTTCAGGGTCGACTGGATCCCGCGGACGCCGCGGTCGCTCTGGTGGTCCGCCGGGAGGTAGACCGCGTCGATTCCCAGGACCTCGCTCCACCTCGTGAGCACATCCTCGGGCACGGACAGCCCGAGCGCCTGGTTCGCGGGTCGCCAGTCCTTCGTCGGGAGGACGGGGCACTTGAGATTGCCGAGCGTCACGTCGGAGCTGCTGAGGAGCTT
>JAICVI010000252.1 GCA_025935415.1 Chloroflexota bacterium | reverse complement strand
GGCTTCGTGTGCGCCAACGGCGGCATCGACGCATCGAACGTCGGGCCGGACAGCGGCTCGATCGTGACCCTCCTGCCGGAGGACCCCGATGCCTCGGCGAGCCGCATCCGATCGATCGTGCGCGAGGCGACGGGCATCGACGTCCCGGTCGTCATCTCCGATTCCTTCGGGCGACCGTGGCGCTACGGCATCGTGGACGTCTCGATCGGCGTGTCCGGCCTGCTCCCGCTGGAGGACCTGCGCGGCACCCCGGACCGGGACGGCAGGGTCATGAAGTCGACCGTCCGCGCCGTCGCCGACGAGCTCGCTTCGGCCGCGGAGCTGACCCTCGGCAAGCGCTCCGGCCGCCCGGTCGCCGTGGTCCGCGGCGCCGCGTTCATTCGCGGCGAGGGCTCCATTCGGGATGTCGTCATGCCGGCCGCGTTCGATCTGTTCCGGTAGCGCGAGCTGCCGGCAGGTTCCGGTCCGTCCTCGCGCGCGTGTGCGCGTGACGCCCTACCCTTGCTCCCCTTCCCCATCGGAGTGCCCGTGAAGTTCGGCCTGCAGGTCTCGTCGTTCTCGTGGCCGGGTGGCGCGCGTGAGCTCGCGCCGACGCTCGCGCGGGTGGTCCGCACAGCCGACGACGTCGGCTTCGATTCGATCTGGGTGATGGACCACCTGTTCCAGATCCGCAGCGTCGGGCGCCCCGAGGAGCCGATGCTCGAGGGCTGGACCGCGCTGGGCTTCATCGGCGCCCATACCCAGCGGGCGCGGATCGGGCTGATGGTCGGCGGCATCCACTACCGCGAGCCGGGCATCTGGGTGAAGGCCGCGACGACCCTCGACGTGCTCACCGGTGGTCGCGCCTGGCTCGGCCTCGGCGCCGCCTGGAATCGCGAGGAATCGGAAGCGCTCGGCTTCGAGTTCCCGCCCCTCGGTGTGCGCTTCGAGCTGCTCGAGGAGACGCTCCGGATCGCCCACGAGATGTTCGAGGGCGAGACGGGTTCGCAGAAGTCGCTGGCCGGGAAGCACTACCAGCCGAAGCGGCTGCTCAACTCCCCGCAGTCGATCTCGCGCCCTCGCGTGCCCATCATGATCGGCGGTGGTGGCGAGCAGAAGACCCTCCGGCTCGTCGCCGAGTACGCCGACGCCACCAACGTCTTCGGCGGTCCCGAGCACATCGCGCGCAAGTACCAGGTCCTCAAGGGCCATTGCGACGCCATCGGTCGGCGCTTCGAGGACATCGAGCGCTCGACCCTCCAGGGCAACCTCCACCTCACGCGGGACGGGGCCGGCGGGTCCGCCACGCCCGGGCAGATCGTGGACTACTACGGCGAGCTGGCCGACGCCGGCGCGCAGCACGTCCTGTTCAGCGTCCGCGACGTCGACCGGACGGAGACGCTGGAGCTCTTCGGCGAGACGGTCATCCCGCAGCTCCGGAACCTCTGAGCCGTGTCAGCAGCGACCAGCCGGCCACGACCGCGGCGCCGAGCAACGCTCCGCCGGCCACGTCGCTGGAGTAGTGCGCCGAGACGGACACGCGGGCCACGGCCATGAGAACGACGAGGGCAAGGGCGCCGAGGATCCAGGCGCCGCGATGGCGCTGCAGCCACGGGACGACGACGAGGGTCGTCGCCGCGAACACGACCGCGCGCGCCACGTGGCCGCTCGGGAAGCCTGCGGCAATCAGGAGGTCCGTGGCCTGCGCGAGCTCCGGCCTCGGCCGATCGACGAGGAGGCGGGCGAGAGCGCTGATGCCCTCAGCGGCCGCGCTCACGGCCACGAGCTCCAGCGCCAGCTCGCGACGACCGCGACGCAGGACCACGGCCGCCTCGACGAGCACGAGCGCACCCCAGAACGGCAGCTGGCCCAGCGTGTTCAGCGCGCCCGCGATCGGCGCGAGCAGGACGGTCTCCGCGCGCAGGTCGGGATCCAGGAGATCGACCGGCGACGGGCCGCCGTGGGGCACGCTCAGCGCCAGGGCGAGCACCGCCACCACGCCCGCGAGGAGGGCCGTGAGCGCGACCGATCGGGAGCCCGCCATCGGCGCAGTGT
>JAICVI010000229.1 GCA_025935415.1 Chloroflexota bacterium | reverse complement strand
TTCTCGAGATCCTCGCGGGCCTTGTCCAGCTCGATCTGCTTCTCGAGGAGCTTGCGGTCGCGCTGCTCGAGCATGTCGGAGCGCTGGTCGAGCTGCTCGTCGCGGGCGTGGAGCCTGCGCTCGAGGTTCGTGAGCTCGCCGCGCCGCTCCCGGGCATCGTCCTCGGCCTCGCGCTGGAGGCGGATCTTCTCCTCCTTGGCCTCGAGGATCAGGTCCTTCTGCTGGGTTCTGGCATCGGCGACGATGCGCGCGGCCTTCTCGTGAGCGACCTTCAGCTCCTGGCTGGCAAGGCGGTTGCGGGCGAGGAATCCGATCCCCACGCCAACGGCAATGCCGACCAGCGCCGCAAGGGCGACGGCGACTTCCATCTTCATCCTCCCATCCGATCGAGGGTTCGATCGGACGCGTTGTGTGCATTCGATCCCGCACGGACCGGAACCGGAGCCTGGGCCGGGCGAGCCATCGCGTAGCCTACTACGGATGGTGGCCCCAACCCGCTCGGTCGAGAGCGTGATCGTCGGCGCCGGCCAGGCGGGCCTCGTGATGAGCGCCCTCCTCGGCGCGGCGGGCCGAGAGCACGTGCTTCTCGATCGTCGCGCGACCCTTGGCGGCGGCTGGCAGGACCGCTGGGACGCCTTTCGGCTGGTCTCGCCGAGCTGGACCCTCGGCGTCCCGGGGCAGCCGTTCGACGGCCCCGAGCCCGATGCCTTCCTGCCGCGCGACGGCATCGTCGCCTGGTGGCGCCGCTACGCAACGACGATCAACGCGCCCGTGGAGCTCGAGACCGACGTCACCAGGCTCGAGGCCCTTGCGAACTCCCGCCCAGGCGCCCCGCGCTTCCGGCTGACGACGAGCCGGGGGACCATCGATGCCCGGGACGTGATCGTCGCCGGTGGGCCGTTCCAGACGCCGCACCTTCCCGCCGTCGCCCGCGAGCTCGACGCCTCGATCCACCAGGTCCATTCGCACCACTACCGCCGACCTGCTGATCTTCCCGGGGGCAAGGTGCTGCTCATCGGCAGCGGGCAGACGGGCATGCAGCTGGCCGAGGAGCTCCGGGATGCGGGCAGGGACGTGCTCATCTCAGCGGGCACGTGCGGACCCGTGCCGCGGCGCTATCGGGGCAGGGACATCTTCTGGTGGTTCCGCGAGCTCGCGACACGCGGCCTCGAGCTCGGCGTCACGGTGCCGCGACTCGCCGACCTCCCCGGCCCGGGGGCGAGATTCGCGTGCAACCCGCAGCTCTCCGGGCATCGCGGCGGCCACGACGTGAGCCTCCGGTCACTGGCAGCGGAGGGCGTCCGGCTCCTGGGCCGGTTCCAGGGTGCCGAGGGCACGGTGGCGAGATTCGCCGCGGACCTGAACGACAAGATCCGGTTCGGCGACGGGTTCTTCGAGGAGCGCTTCCGGAAGCGATTCGACGCCTTCGCCGAGCGCAGCGGCGAGGACCTCCCACCGGATGACAGGGATCCATCGCCGGCGGCTTCCACGCCATTCCCCGAGACGACGGAGCTCGACCTGCGAGCCGAGGGCATCTCGACCGTGCTCTGGACGAGCGGCTACCGCCCCGCCCTGTCCTGGATCACGCTGCCGATCTTCGACGAGTTCGGGCTGCCGAGGCAGGTCGCCGGGCAGACGGAGGTCGCGGGACTGTCTGTCATCGGGCTGCCATGGCTCGTGGATCTCGGGTCGGCGAACCTCATCGCCGTGGTGCGCGATGCGGAGGCGCTCGCGGCGCGCATGTAGGGCAGGCGCTCCGGCGAGCGGCCGGCCCTGGCATCGGGCGGGGCTATTCGGCGAGGACTGCGGCGATCGCGCTCGTGGCCGTCTCCGAATCGAAGCCATTGCGCGCCAGGAGCGCGTACGCCCGCTGGCGTCGCGCGCGGACATCGGCGACTCGCTCGAGCGCCCGTGCGTGCCGCCCCAGCAGCCGGCGCGCGGCCGCGTCATCCGCGCCGGCCAGCGTGACCGCCCCATCCGAATGCTCGTCGCGGTCCGGGTCGAGCCCGTCCTCGGCGTCGAGCTCGCGCTCGGAGATGACCTGGTCGATGATGGATCGCTCGATCCCCTTGGCTCGGAGCTCCTGCCGGAGCGCTCGCTCGCCGCGCGGCCGTGCGCGATCCCGCGACTCCACCCACGCCTTCGCGAACGTCGCGTCGTCGAGCATGCCGAGCTCGAGGAGACGCGCGATCGCGCCGTCGACCATCGTCAGCCGGTAGCCCTGCAGGAGCAGCCGCCGGCGGACCTCGTCGGCGGAGCGTTGCCGGGCCTCGAGGAACCGGAGCGCCGCCTCGAGCACGATGGCCGGGTCCGCGATCTCGGCGCGTTCGGCCCGTCGAACCGCAAGCGGCGGGCGCCGCCCCCGGGCCGGCCTGCCACCCCGGCGCAGCTGCGACCCCTCGCCTTCCTCTCGCGACACGTCTGGTGAACCAGTCCTAGCTGGCCGTCAGGTGGTCCAATCGCAAGGCGCGGGCGAGCAGCAGAGCGAGCGTACGTCCGTACGTGAGCGAAACGGAGCCGGCAACGCAGCGAGTGGGCTGCATGACGGCGAGCTACTCGGCCTCCTCGATTCCTTCGACAGGAATTGCCGAGTCCCCACCGGCGACCTTGGCGCGGATCTTCTGCTCGATGTCCGCGGCGATCGCCGGGTTCTGGCGGAGGAAGTCCTTCGAGGCCTCCCTGCCCTGCCCGAGGCGCGTGTCCGTGTAGGTGAACCAGGCACCGGTCTTGTCGACCACGTCCATCGCGACGCCGACGTCCAGCAGCCCGCCCTCGCGGGAGATGCCCTCGCCGTACATCACGTCGAACTCGGCGACGCGGAACGGCGGCGCGACCTTGTTCTTCACGACCTTGACGCGAACGCGGTTGCCGACCGAGTCCTGGCCGCTCTTGATCGTCTCGACGCGCCGGATGTCCAGCCGCACGCTGGCATAGAACTTCAGCGCGCGGCCGCCGGGGGTGGTCTCCGGGTTGCCGAACATGACGCCGATCTTCTCGCGCAGCTGGTTGGTGAAGACGAGCGAGGTGTTCGAGCG
>JAICVI010000153.1 GCA_025935415.1 Chloroflexota bacterium | reverse complement strand
CGTCGGGCGCTGGGTCGATGGCGTCCTGGTCAAGCCGTCCCCTGACTGGGTCCAGATCCGTCTGCTCGCCGCTGGCATCCGGCCGATCAGCAACGTCGTGGACGCCTCGAACTACGTCATGGTCGAGCTCGGCAAGCCGATCCACACGTTCGATGCCGCGGCCGTCGGGCGCGGCGGCGACGGGCGGGCCTCGATCGTGGTTCGGACTGCCCGCGCCGGGGAGCGCATTGAGACCCTCGACCATGTCGTCCGTGAGCTCACGCCGGAGACGCTGCTCATCGCCGACGAGCAGCGGCCGCTCGGCATCGCGGGCGTCATGGGCGGTGCCGATTCGGAGGTGAGCGACGCCACGACCGCGGTCATCGTCGAATCCGCGATCTTCGATCCGGTGAGCATCCGGCGCACGGCCTTCCGGTACGCGCTCCGCTCTGACGCCAGCCTGCGCTTCGAGAAGGGCCAGGAGTTCCGGCTGGCGCGCCTCGGCGCCGACAGAACCGCGCGCCTCCTCGCGGAGTGGGCCGGCGGACGCGCCGCCACGGGCGTGGTCGACACGAATCCCGCGGAGCCCGAGGCGCGGCGCGTCGCCTTCCGGCCCGCGCGGGTGGACCGGCTGCTCGGCACGGAGCTCGGTGCCGACGCGCAGCGCGAGGTCCTCGCGCGGGTCGGCATCGAGGCGCGGCCGGCGGACGGCGCCATCGAGGTCCGGATCGCCGCCGGAACCCCCGGCGAGACGGTCCAGGCCGCGCCGGGAGAGGCCGTGATCACAACCGTACCGACGTGGCGGCGCGACATCGAGATCGAGGCGGACCTCGCCGAGGAGATCGCCCGCGTCCACGGCTACGAGCGCATCCCCGGCCGCCTGCCCGCGACGCCGATGCCCGATTGGCGCGAGAGCCCGCTCGCGGTCCGTGACGCCCTGCGCGTCGCCCTCGTCGGCGCGGGCCTGCATGAGGTCGTGAGCTACGCGCTCGTCAGCTCCAGGCTGGACGAGACCTTTGCCTGGCTGCAGCGCCAGCCTCCGGCAAGGGGCGAGGCCGCGGCCGACGGTGGCTCGATCACCGTTACGAACCCACTCTCCAGCGACCACTCGATCCTTCGCCAGACCCTCGTCGGGAGCCTGGTCGAGGTGGTCCAGCGGAACCTGCGCCACGGGAACCAGGACGTCGCGGTGTTCGAGGTCGGCAAGGGCTACGGGATGGTCGCCGGCTCGCCGCGCGAGTGGTGGCGGCTCGGGCTGGCGCTCACGGGCGCGGCGACGCCGCCCGCGTGGAACCAGCCACGGCGCGACGCCGACATCGACGACGCCAAGGGCGCCATCGGCCTGATCGCCGCGCTGATCGGGGCCGGGCCGCCGGAGTACCGCCCCCTGGCCACGGAGCCGATGCTCCATCCGGGTCGCAGCGCCGCCGTCGAGGCAACGTTCGAGGACGGAGAGGCGGCCATCACCGGCGCGGTCGGCGAGCTGCACCCGAGGCTGGCCGAGGCCTGGGACCTGCGCGGCCGGGTCATCGTCGCCGAGCTGTCCATCGCCGGCCTCGGCGGAGGCAGCCTTCCCGACCCGATGATCGCGCCGCTGCCGCGCGTCCAGCCGATCGAGCGAGACCTCACCCTCGACTTGCGCGATGGCGTGCCGGCCGGCGACGTGCTCACGGGTATCCGGGCGGCCGGCCGCCCGCTGCTGCTCGATGCGACGCTGACAGGGACCTATCGAGGCAAGCCGCTCGCGGACGACGAGCGCAGCCTGACCTACCGCCTCCGGTTCGGGGCCGGCGACCGAGCGCTCGACGAGACGGAGGTCGAGACGGCGATCAGGACCATCACCGCCTCGTTGGCGAACGACCTGGGAGCCCGAATCCGCTCCTGAGCCTGCTACATTGCCGCCGTCCAGCACGGGGGAGGGAGCGCCGCGTGGAACAGCTCAAGCCATTCGACCTGCTGATCTTGCTCGCGCTGCTCGCGATGTTCATCGTGGGCTACGCGCAAGGCGTGGTTCGCCGCCTCCTCGGGATCGGCGCGATCCTGTTCTCGCTCTTCCTCGCGGCGCAGCTGCGACAGCCCCTCGGGCAGTACCTCGCCCACGAGTGGGCGACGATCCCGCAGTCGTACAGCTACATGGTCGCGTTCGGCGCCGTGTTCCTGGCCGCCGCGGCGGCGATCAGCCTCGGCATCCAGATCACCTACCGGCCGGCGCCGCTGTTCGACAAGTACCCGGTCCTCGACGAGATCGTGGGCGGCCTCCTCGGGGTGCTCGAGGGCTTCATCATCCTGGTGGCGCTGTTCCTGATCCTCGACCCGCACTACAACCTGCCGGAGATCAGGGACCATGTCGGCCCAGGTGAGTTCACCCCCCTTCGATCGCTGCACGACCTGCTCGACGACACGCTCACCGCCCAGATCATTCGCAACAACGTCATCCCGGGGCTCTTCGCGGTGCTGGGCTTCCTGTTCCCGCAGGACGTTCGCGATGCCTTCGCGCGCGCCGCGGGAGCCCTCCTGGCGCGCCGCTGATCGTCGGGCCGCCGTTCCCGCGGGAGGTGCTCGCGGGGCCGACGCTCGAGGCTGCCCGGGCGCTCCTCGGCGCGCACCTCGTTCGGGATGGCGCGGCTCGCCGCGTCGGCAGGATCGTCGAGGTCGAGGCGTACCTCGGAGAGGACGACCAGGCGTCCCACGCGCGCTTCGGCCGCACCGCCCGCAACGCGGTCATGTTCGGGCCTCCGGGGATCGCCTACGTGTACCTTGTCTACGGGATGCACGATTGCCTGAACGTCGTCACGGAGCCCGCCGGACGGCCGGCGGCCGTGCTGATTCGTGCCGTCGAGACGATCGAGGGCGTCGAGGCCGTGCGCGCCGCCCGCATCGCGGTCGCCACGCGTCCGCGGAAGGCCGCGATCGACCCAGCGGTCACCGCGGCGAGGATCGCGCGACTCGGCGCTGACCGCCTCGCGGCGGGACCGGCCCTCGTTGCGGCCGGCTTCGACATCACCCGTGCCGACACGGGCGTGGATCTCCTGGATCCCTCCCGCGCCCTGCGGATCGAGCAGGGCACCGCGCCGAGGGTCGTGCAGGCGACCCCCAGGCTCGGGATCGCCTATGCGGGCGAGCCGTGGCGGAGCAGCCCGTGGCGCTTCGTCGATCCCGCCAGCCCCGCAATCTCGGGACCACGGCAGCAGCGGGGGAGCGCCGCCTAGCCTCGTGGATCCCCGCTCGATCGACATCCTGGAGTTCCCGCTCGTCCGCGCCCGGCTGGCCGAGAAGACGTCGTTCGCCCCGAGCCGCCGCCTCGCCGAGGCCCTCGTCCCCGAATCAGACGCGGTGCTGGTCACGCGCGGCCTCGACGAGACCGACGAGGCGCGAAGCCTGCTGGAGGAGCGACCCGGCGTCGGCGTGGCCGGCGCTCGGGACATCGGCGGGGCGATCGAGCGCGCCGCTCGTGCCGGCCGCCTGGACCCGCAGCAGTTCCTGGATATCTGGGCGACGCTCGATGCGGCGGCGGCCCTGAAGCCGCACCTGGCCGACGCCCGCCGGCCGCTCCTTCGCACGCTGGGGCAGCAGGTCCACCCGTTGCCGGCCATCACCTCGACGCTGGCCCGGTCCTTCGATCCGGCCGGCGAGCTGCTCGACACCGCCTCGCCGAGACTGGGTGGCCTGCGCGCCGCCGTCCGCGTGGCCTTCGATCGGCTCAAGCGCAGGCTGGACACGCTCGTCGGCTCGGCCGAGCTCGGTGGCGCCCTCCAGGAGCCGATCGTGACCCTCCGGAACGGCCGCTACGTCGTGCCGGTCAAGGCCGACGCCAAGGGCCGCGTCAAGGGCATCGTGCATGACTCGTCCGGCAGCGGCCAGACGCTGTTCATCGAGCCGCTCGTGATCGTCGAGCTCGGGAACGCCTGGCGAGAGGCGCAGCTGGCCGAGCAGGAGGAGGTCGAGCGGATCCTCGACGAGCTCTCGGCGCTGATCGGCGCCAACGCCGGGCCGCTGCGCGAGACCCTCTCCGCGCTGGCGCGGTTCGACTTCTGGTACGCCAAGGCCCAGCTCGCGGGCGAGATGCGGGCGACGCGGGCCGAGACCACGAAGCGCTGGGACGTGATCCTGTTGTCGGCGCGGCACCCCGGCCTGAGTGGGCGGGTCGTCCCGATCGACATCCGCCTGGGCGACGGCTACACCGCGCTCGTCGTGACCGGCCCGAACACCGGCGGCAAGACGGTCACCCTGCGAACCCTGGGCTTGCTCGCGCTGATGCACCAGGCGGGCCTCCACATCCCCGCGGAGGCGGGCAGCAGGCTGCCGGTCTTCCGCGATGTCTTCGCGGACATCGGTGACGAGCAGTCGATTGCCCAGTCGCTCTCGACGTTCTCCGGCCACATGCGCTCGATCATCCGGATCGCCGGCGCCGCGGGGCCCGGGACGCTCGTGCTGCTCGACGAGCTCGGGGCCGGCACGGACCCGACCGAGGGCTCGGCGCTCGCGCAGGCGCTCCTCGACCACTTCATCAAGGCCGGGGCGCTGGTGGCGGCGACGACCCACTATGCCGAGCTGAAGGCCTACGCGCATACGACTGGCGGGGCGACGAATGCCGCGGTCGAGTTCGACCTCGAGACACTCTCGCCCACCTACCGCCTGACGATCGGGCTGCCGGGCGGATCGCAGGCATTCGCCATCGCCGAGCGGCTGGGACTGCCACCGGCGCTCGTCGCCGACGCCCGCTCACGGCTCAGCGAGGCGCAGCGGACCTTCGAGGCGACGCTCGCGCGGATCCGCGAGGTCGAGAGCGAGACGGCCGAATCGAAAGACCGCGCTCGCGAGGCCGAGCTCCGCGCCGGCGAGGCGCTCCGTGCCGCCGCTGAGGAGCGCCGCCGCGCCCAGCAGACCCGCGCGGACACGGAGCGGATCGCCCGCGAGGAGGCCGCCCGCCTGGTGCAGGAGCTCCGCGACGAGCTCGAGGCGGCGCGGAAGGCCCTCGAACGTGGCCACCTGACGGTTCCGGGTATCGACGCGGTGCTGGAGCGCGCCGACCAGCGTCTCGCCACAGCCCCCGCGACGCGCGCCCCGAAAGCGGCGCCGCCAGCGGCCGCCAAGCCCGAGGCCCCACGGCCATGGCAGGTCGGCGACCAGGCCCGCAGCACGTCGGGGGGCTGGACCGGTCGCATCGCCGAGCTCGACAAGTCCAAGCGCCGGGCCACCCTCGAGGCCGGTGCGCTCCGCGTCAGCGTGGACGTGGCGGACCTCGAGCGCCTCGAAGGCGCCGCCAGCTCGAGCCCTCGGGTCGCGGGCGACGGCGCGAGTGGCGCCGGCCGCTCCGGCGGCATCGCGGGAACGAACGTGGCGCAGATCCGGCTGCAGCGAGCCCGCTCCGTGCCGATGTCGCTGGACCTTCGTGGCGCGCGCGTCGAGGAGGCGCTGTCAGCGCTGGAGCGCTACCTCGAGGATGCTTCCCT
>JAICVI010000059.1 GCA_025935415.1 Chloroflexota bacterium | reverse complement strand
CATGAGCCGCGTTCGCATCCCCCCGACGCTCCGGACCGCCACGGCGGGGACGAAGCTCGTCGACATCGATGGCGTCACCGTCCAGGAGGTCGTCGACAATCTCATCGCGACATATCCCGGGCTCGCTCCGCAGCTCCTGGGCCCCGACGGGCAGGTCAACCGCTTCATCAACGTCTTCCTGAACGACACGGACGTCCGCCACCTCGATGGGCTGGGGACGTCCGTTGGCGAGCGAGATGGGATCGTGCTGCTCCCGGCGATGGCCGGGGGCTGAACCCCTACCGGATCGAAGCGGCGTACAGCTCCCATCGTCCGGGCACGCCCCGGAGCTCAACCTCGCCACGCGGCTCGAAGGCCAGGTCCGTGCCCGTTGCGAGCTCGCGAACCGTTCGGGTGATGATGACCTCGCCGTCGCCCGCGGAGGCCAGCACGCGGGCCGCGATGTTCACACCGATCCCGCCGATGTCGTCGCCGCGGACCTCGATCTCCCCGGTGTGGATCGCGGCGCGAAGCTGCAGGCCGAGACGCCGGGCGCTGGAGCACAGCCCGAGCGCGCAGCGCAGGGCCCGCGGCGGCGTCTCGAACCGCGCGAGGACCCCGTCGCCGGTTGCCTTCACGAGCTGCCCGCCCCAGCGCTTGACCTCGGCGCGAGCGGCATCGTCATGTCGATCGAGGAGGAGGCGCCACTCGCGGTCGCCGAGCGCTGCCGCCCGGCCCGTCGAATCGACGATGTCGGTGAAGAGCACGGTCGCGAGGACGCGGTTCGTGTCCTCCATCGCGTGGAACGTCTCGTACTGCTCTCCGGTCCACAGGTACGGCGCGGTGTCCTCGGCCTTCGCGCCATCCGAGGTCGAGCGTTCGTAGCGGAGGTAGACGACCCCGCCGGACGACGTCTCGGTCGAGAGCAGCCGAAGCCGCCGGAGCTGCGCCTCGTCGCGGAAGAGCCGCTTCCCGCTCCCGAGGAGGATCGGGAAGAGCAGGATCCTGAGCTCGTCGACGAGGTCCAGGTCCAGCAGCCCGTCCACGAGGTCTGCGCTCCCGTAGACCATGAGGTTCCCGCCGGGCTCCTCCTTGAGGCGCCGGATCTCCTCCTCCAGGTCGCCCCGCAGGATCCGGGTGTTGGCCCAGTCGCTGTGGCGAAGCGTCTTCGAGACCACGTACTTCGGCAGCCCGGTGATGCGGCGACCGATCTCCGCCGCGGCGTCCGGCGCGGTTGGCCAGAACGCGGCCCAGATGTTGAAGGTGGTTCGGCCGAAGAGCAGCGCAGCGGCACCGTCGATCTGCTGGGCGTTGAAGTCCCCGAGCTCCGCGTCGGTGACCTCCATGGCCCAGCCATTCCGGCCCGTCCGGTGCTCCTCGAAGCCGGGCGCCTCCATGACGCCGTCCACGGTCATGAACTCGATCACCACCAGCCGCATTCGCGCAGTGTGGCGCGGCCGATCGGGTTTGATCCAGACGGATCGGGGCTAGGGCGTCTCGACGGCGCCGCCCTCCGCCTCGGTCACGATGATGCGGCTGTCGACGCTCGTCACGCCCGCGACCCCGTCGATCACGCCGACGATGGCGTCCTCGTCCTCCAGATCGGGCACGCGCCCGGCAACGCGCACGACCCCGTTCTCGACATCGAGCTCGAGGTTGTCGGCCAGCTCGGCCGTCGCCGCGTCCGCCCGGAGTGCCTCGACGACCCGGGTCTCGACCTCGTCGACCGGCGACAAGGCCTCGGAGTGATGGTCGGCGTCGAAGGGCTCGTCCTCGGCGGTCATGCCGAAGCCCGCGGCGACCTCGGGTCCGTCGTCGCCCGGCCGCAGTGGCGGGTCCATCGGCGGGACCCAGGTCAGCCCTTCCTCGGCGGCCTCGGTCGGGTCGTCCGTTTCGCCGTCGCGGAGCTCCGTCTCCGTGAGCATCTCGATGTTTCCGGCGATCGGGTCGTCCGGCTGATCGCTGTCCGGCGGCCGCGCGGCGAGGTCGCCCTCGTCGATGCCGGTGGCGGTCATCTGCCCGAGCGTGTCGACCTCGGATTCGGTGGCCACGGACGGCGCCTCGGACGGCCGCAGGCCGAGAAGCTCGCGGACGTCGGGGTCGGCCTCGTCGATCGTGTCGGGCTGGGGCTGGCGTTGGTCGGTCATGGAGCGACCATCGCGCCTCGCGCGCTTCCCGAGGATCACGCCGGAGCGGCGCGGAAGGCAAGTCCGTTGCAACTCCGAGCGTCGACGCCTACGATCCGTTGGCCCCGCGCCAGTTCGCCTGGGCGAGGTCGATTCCGAGGCTTCCAAGCCCCACCCACCTGCGCGACGGCATGCCCCGGCCTGCCGCCGGCTCCGCGGAGGTGCCGCCCATGTCCACCCAGGCGACGGCCGATCTTCTTGCCGAGGTCCAGGCGCTCATCCACGAGCGGGAGCGCGAGGGCGTCCTCGGCCTGGCGGAGCTCATCGGCCCTGCGGAATGGGCCGATCTCGTCCCGCAGCTGGAGCCGAACGAGGTCGCCGTCCTCATCCAGTGGCTGCCGGACGAGGAGATCGGCGAGATCCTCGAGGAGCTGCCGCCGACCTCCGCCGCGCAGATCCTGCGGACCCTCTCCGCGAACGAAGCCGGCCAGCTGCTCGGCGAGATGGACCCGGACGACGCCGCCGACGTCGTCGACGCGCTACCCGAGGAGGCCGTCGCCGAGATCCTCGTCCGGATGAAGCCCGAGGACGCGGAGGAGATCCGGCAGCTCTCCGGCTACGACCCGGACACGGCCGGCGGGATCATGACGCCGGAGTACGTCGCCGTCTCCAAGGACGCCACCTCGGCCCAGGCGATCACGGCGATCCGGCGGCTCGTGGACGAGGCCGAGACCGTCAACTACGTCTACGTGGTCGACGAGGAGCGGCACCTCCTCGGCGTGCTGTCCCTCTACCGGCTGCTCCTCAGCGGGGCCTCGACGCCCGTCGTCCAGCTGATGGCGCCGTCGACACTGCGCGTCAAGGCCAGCACGGACCAGGAGACGGCCGCGCGCATCCTGACAGACCGGAACCTCCTCGCGATCCCCGTGGTCGACGACGACGACCACCTCATCGGGATCATCACCGAGGACGACGTCGCCGACGTCATCGAGGCCGAGGCGACCGAGGACATCGAACGGCTCGGTGGCAGCCAGCCGCTCAACCTGCCGTACCGCATCGCTTCCGTCCCGCTCCTCGTTCGGAAGCGCGTCGGCTGGCTGCTGCTGCTATTCCTGGCCGAGGCCTACACCGGCACCGTGCTGCGCAACTTCCAGGACGAGCTCTCCGCCGTCGTCGATCTGGCCTTCTTCATCCCGCTGCTGATCGGCACGGGCGGCAACCTCGGCAGCCAGACGGTCACCCTCGTCGTCCGAGCGATGGCCCTCGGCGAGGTCGCGATGAAGGACATCGCGTGGGTCGTCTGGAAGGAGATCCGCGTCGGGGTCGTGATGGGCCTGGCGATGGCCGCCGTCGCCTTCGGCCGAGCGCTGATCCTCAACGTCCGGCCGGGCGTTCCCGAGGTGGTCGCGCTGACGATCCTGGCGATCTGCATCTGGGCGGCGCTCATCGCCGGCGCCCTGCCGATCGTCCTGCGGCGGCTCGGGGTCGACCCGGCCGTGGTTTCCTCGCCACTCATCGCGACGCTCGTCGATGGGACGGGCCTGGTCATCTACTTCGAGATCGCGAAGCTCGTCCTCAAGCTGTAGCCGGGGCCCGGCAGCGCCCCGCGCGGGGCGACCTCAGAGCCAGCCGCGCTTCCGGAAGATCAGCCAGAGCCCGACGCTGACGATGATCATCAGCGCGATCGAGAACGGGTAGCCCGCTGCCCAGTGCAGCTCCGGCATGTCGAAGTTCATGCCGTAGATCGCGGCGATGAGCGTCGGCGCGAAGATGATCGCGGCCCACGAGGAGATCCGCTTGACCTCCTCGTTCTGCTCGATGCTCGCCTCGGTGAGGCGCCGGACCTCCTCGTTCTGGGCCTGGTTCACCAGGGTCGCGTTGACCGTGAGGATGTCCGAGAGGTTCTGCCGGAAGCCCATCACCCGCTCCGTGACGGTCGTCGCGTGGTCGGCGACGTCCCGCAGGTAGCGCTGCAGCTCGGCCTTGGTCTCGTACTTCTCGAATCCGGCGACGAGCGCCTCCAGCATCCCGTGGAGCGGCCGCGTCGAGCGCTGGAACTCGATGACCTCGCCGGACAGCTCGTAGATGCGCCGCGAGACGCTCGGGTCACCACGGAAGACCTGGGCCTCGATCTCGTCGATGTCCTTGTCGAGCCCGGCGACCACCGGCGCGTAGCCGTCGACGACGCTGTCGAGGATCGCGTACAGGACCGCCTCGGGGCCGAGGGCCAGGAGATCGGTGCTCGACTCCATGCGCTGCCGCACGACGGCCAGGTCGGGCGTCCGGCTGTGGCGCACGGTCAGCACGAAGTCGGGTCCGGCGAAGACGTGGATCTCGCCGAACTCGACCTCCTCCTCGAGGTCCAGGTATGTCGCCGAGCGAAGCACGACGAACAGGGTGTCGCCGTAGCGCTCCAGCTTGGGCCGCTGGTGGGCGACGATCGCGTCCTCGACCGCGACCTCGTGGAGCCCGAACTCCTCCGCCACCGGCCGGAGCTGCGCCTCGGTCGGGCGGAACAGGCCGATCCAGGCCATCGCGCCGGGGGTGGCGCGCAGCTTCGCGACCGTCTCCGCGATCGTCGTCGGCGACTCGATCCGGCGGCCGTCGATGTACAGCCCCGCGTCGACCATGGTCTGCTCGACCGGCGCCACGACGTCCTCGGGCCGCGCCTCCATCGAGACCTCCGGCGCCGGGTCGATGGTCGATGGCTGCCCCGAGGGATGCCGTCGCGTCGGCAGGAGGAACCGGGGTCGGGGGCGACGGTCGGCCATGCGGGAAGGCTAGATCAGGCGACCCGCTCGAGGGCGAAGTACACGCCGACGGCCCGGATGTGTGCTCGGGCCGCCCGATAGACGAGGTTCCCCGGGAAGGGATGCTGGTCGAACAGGCGCATCGCGACGTCCCGCTCGGCGCCTTCGAGACGGCGGGCACGCACCGGGATCGGAACCGTCCGAGCGAACTTCAGGTCGGCCGTGCCCGCGGCCTCGAGGTTCAGCGTCCACGCGACGTCGCCGTTCGGGTGCCCGAGGAACCAGCGCTCGCCATCGCGGAGCAGCGTCAGGAGCACGCTCCGGTACTGACCGGTCCGGCGGCCGGCGACGCGCAGCTCGACGACGTTCCCGAGCCCGATCCCGGTCGAGCGCCACTCGCGCCGGACGAGCGGGTCCAGGAACCCGATGACCGCGTACATCGCGCGCAATGCCCGGGCCCAGGATCGGGACTCGCGCGGTGCGGGAAGCTCCATTCGGGCAAGATACGCCCGTGACCTCCCCCGGCACCCTTGCCCTGGCGACGCGCGGCCTGCGCAAGAGCTACGGCAAGCGCCTCGCCCTCGACGGCCTCGATCTCTCGGTTCCCGAGGGCGTGGTCTACGGATTCCTGGGCCCGAACGGTGCCGGCAAGACCACGACGATGCGGCTCCTGACGGGGCTGCTCCACCCAGACTCGGGCTCGATCGAGCTGCTTGGCAGGCCCTTCCGCCGTGGCGACCGCCAGCGCCTCTTCGAGGTCGGGGCGCTGGTCGAGAACCCGTCGTTCTACCCGTACCTCTCCGGTCGCGCGAACCTCGGCGTCCTGGCGCAGTCGGGCGCGACCGTTCCGAAGGGCCGGATCGAGGAGCTCCTGGAGCTCGTCGGTCTCCGCGAGCGGGCGAAGGACAAGCTCAGCGGCTACTCCCTGGGCATGAAGCAGCGGCTCGGGATCGCCGGTGCGCTGCTGTCCGACCCGAAGCTCCTGCTCCTCGACGAGCCCGCGAACGGCCTCGATCCGGCCGGGATCGTGGCGATGCGGGAGATGCTCCGGCGCCTCGCCGCCATGGGCAAGACGGTGTTCGTCTCCAGCCACCTGCTGGCGGAGGTCCGGGTGCTGGCCGATGTCGTCGGGATCATCGCCGCGGGCAGGCTCGTTCGCGAGGGCCCGCTCGATTCACTCCTGGGCGACCAGGGCCTCGTCCGGGTGCGGGTGGCGCGCTCGGAGGCCGGCGCCGCGCGAGCCGTCCTCGAGCGGATCGCGCCCACGGACGCCGATGGCGATCCGGCCGATCCCGAGCCGTGGCTGTCGGTCCACGTTGAGCCGAATCGCGCCGGAGCGGTGAATCGCGCCCTTGCCGAGGCCGGGATCTACGCGAGCGGCCTGGAGTCCGGGACGGACCTCGAGCTGCTGTTCCTGCAGCTGACCGGGGGCGGCGCGCCGTCCTCGGAGGGGACCTTCGGGGCCGCGGGTGTCACGGCCGGGGTCGCCCCGAGCCAGGCCACGGGTGGCAATGCCGCGACGAAGGACGGCCAGGGATGAGGATCTTTCGCGCGGGGCTTCGGAAGATGATCGGGCGGCCCGCGTCGTTCGTCTCGGTGGGCCTCCTCGTGGGGCTGCTCGGGCTGATCCTGCTCGCGGCCGCGACGGTCCAGGAGAACGGCGCTCGCGGCAGCGCCAACGCCCGCGCCCTCATCACGTTCCCGGGCGCCTACGACCTGATCCTGTCGTTCATGTTCGGGCTCGGCGGGCTCGTGGCCGTCATCTACGGCGCGGCCATCGCCGGCTCGGAGTGGGGCTGGGGAACGCTCAAGAACGCCGTGGCTCGCGGGGAGAGCCGAACCCGCTACATGCTCGGCACGTTTGCCGCGATCGTCGTGATGGTCGGGCTCGGACTCGCGATCACGTTCGTGCTGGGCGTCCTGCTCGCGGTCGTGGCCGCGTCGATCGCGGGCATCTCCACGGCCGGCCTGACCGACGCCGACGCGCTGAACCGCCTCCCGGCGATGGTCGCACGCGGCTGGTTCGCCGTGGTCGAGGAGGCCGGGCTGGGCTTCGCGATCGCCACGCTGGCCCGCAGCCAGCTGGCCGGCATCGGCGCCGGGATCGCGTTCTACTTCGGCGAGGGCTTCGCCTCGATCTTCTTCCCGGACGTCATCAAGTACATGCCGTTCGCGGTGGCGCGGGCGTCGATCGACACCGGTGGCGGGGGCTTCGGCGGTGGTGATGGCGGAGCGGCCGCGGCCGCCCAGGCGCTGACGCCGGACACGGCCCTCGTGCTGGTGGGCGTCTGGCTCGTCGGGGCACTGCTCGTCACCGTGCTGTTCACCGAGCGCGCCGAGATCACCGGCTGACGCCGGCGGATCGGCTCGGCCGAGCGATGGCCGCCGGCGCCAGCGAGGGGAAAAAGTTCGGAGCGGCTCCCGAAGGAGCCGCTCCGATGCTGTCCCGGTGAAGGTATCCGTCGAAACGGACGCTTCTGCCACGCGTCAAGGGCATCTATCACGTCGGCTGCACCGACTACCCTGACCCAACCTACCCATGACCTTGCCGCTGGGGCAGCGGACCCTGCGCGAACGCAGTGCACGGCACAGTCTAGTTGACTAGGCCAATGAATCCAAGGGTTTTCGTCACAGACTTTGTGAAAAACCCTTAACAGTCCGAGCGTGGGCGCGCTCCCGAACCATTACAGCGGCGTTGCACCGCCAGATTGCTGTAATGGGAGGCCTGCTTTGGCCTCAGTCTTCGTGGATCGTCACCTTGGTCATGGCGACCGGCGATTCGGGCAGGTCGCGGGCGTTGCGGGGGGCACCGACGATCTGGTCGACGATGTCGAGCCCCTTCGTCACCTGGCCGAAGAGCGTGTAGTTCTTGGGCAGCCGGCCGGACAGGTCGGCCACGCAGATGAAGAACTGGCTGCCGTTCGTGTTCGGTCCGGCATTGGCCATCGCCAGCGATCCGCGACCGTAGTCGCCATGGACCGGCTCGTCCTCGAACTTGTAGCCCGGGCCACCCGTCCCGACACGCCCGGCGTTGAGCGAGGACTTCTTCCCGAACTCGCCGTCGCCGCCCTGGATCACGAAGCCCGGGATGACGCGATGGAAGATCACGTCGTCGTAGAAGCCCTTCCTGGCGAGGTCGATGAAGTTCTGGCTGGCCTTCGGGGCGGCCTGGGTGTACAGGTCGACCTCGATGTCGCCGAGATCGGTGGCGATGGTCGCGCGGGTCATGAGCGGTCTCCTCGTGAAGGCTGGTTCGCCACGCGTCAGGGCGTGGCGGTTGGGACGACGCTGGGTGCGACCGTCGGCGAGGTGCTGGCGCCGGGCGATCCGCTCGCGCCGGCGCTCGCGGCCGGGGCGTCCGACACGGTGACGCTGGTCATCACGACGGGATTCGCCGGCAGCTCCTCCCCGTTCGAGGCGGCGTAGATGGCGTCGGCGACGTCCATGCCGCTGACGACGTTGCCGAAGATCGCATAGTTGTTCGCGCTCTGGAGGATCGGGCCGGACTCGTCCGACAGGACGATGAAGAACTGCGAGCCCTGGCTGTCGGGCTGGCTGGAGCGGGCCATCGCCACGGTCCCGCGCTTGTAGGTCGTCGCGACGGGCTCGTCCTTGATCGTGTAGCCCGGGCCACCGCCGCCCGTCCCGAGCGGATCGCCGCCCTGGATCACGAACGGCGTGCCGGACTCGAGCGCGGCGGTTCGATGGAACACGACGCCGTCGTAGAACTTGCACTCGGCGAGGGCCACGAAGTTGCCCGCGGCGATCGGGGACAGGTAGCTGTCCACCTGGATGACGATGTCGCCCTTGTCGGTCTTGATCGTGACGAGCTTGCTCTGGCCCGCCGGCAGGGCCGGGGGCTGGCTCGTCGGGCAGGTGCCGTCGCCATAGGCAGATGGCCCGGTGCTGGGGGATGGGCTGAGGGATGGGCTCGCGGACGGCGTGCCGAACGGGTTGCCGAACGCGAAGACCGCGACGGCGACGGCGACCGCCGCGACCGCGAGGAGGATCAGGCCCGTGCTCGTCTGGCGCGACGACCGTGCCTGGACGCGCCCACCTCGGACGGCCTTCGGTCGAACGCCGCTGGCGGCGCGCTTGGCCGCGCGGTTCTGGGCGCGGGTCCTGCGTGCCGCCGCCTGCGCCGGCGTGTCCGAGGCTCGGGGCGCGTCGCCCTCGTCGAGCTTGTCGATCGAATCGAACTCGGAAGGGCTGTCGATCCGCGCAGCGCGATTCTTCGGCGGGACGCGGCGGCCCTTGGGTGCCTTGCTCATGCGGGGGTGCTCTCGCTCCTGGAGGGATGCTGTCGCGCTCGCGGCCGGCTCACGTGGCGGCCTCCCGCGCGGCTTGGTAGTCGATCGCCCCGGACAGGAGCGCCTCTCCGAGGATGATGCCCGCTGCGCCCGAGTCGCGCACGCGGCGCACGCCGTCGAGGTCGGTGACGCCACCCGCGACGAGCAGCTCGGCGTCGACCGTTCGCGCCAGGGCGGCCACGTCGCCCGCCTCGACCGCGCCGGTGGCGTGCGCCAGCACGAAGCGACGAACGCCCTGTCCCGCGAGCTCGGACAGGAGCTCCTGCAGCGACGGCGGGTTCGCGCGATGCCACGAGAAGGCCGCCAGCCGGTCGGGGCGGGCGTCGAGCCCGACGGCAAGCCAGTCACCGGCGACATCGAGGCACCCGCGCAGCACGGCCGCGTCGTCCGCGACCGCGAGCGAGGTCACGACACGGGTCGCGCCCGCGGCGAAGGCCAGCCGGATCGCCTCGGCCGAATCCACGCCGCCCGCGAGCTGGAGCGGTGTCGCCACCCGCGAGGCGATGGCCCCGAGCGCCTCGGTGTTCACGGGCTGCCCGCGTCGCGCCCCCTCGAAGTCGACCACGTGGATGAGCGGGGCCCCGAGCGCCACGAAGTGCTCCGCGATCCGCTCGGGCCGGTCGGTGGGCGCTCCGGTTCCCGCCGAGACGCCGGGCCAGAAGACGACCCGGGAGCGGCCCTGCTCGACGTCGATCGCGGGGATCACCTGCATGGGTTCGGGAGAAGCCGCGGCGGGGTCTATGCGGCCGGGAGACCGGGCGGCAGGGCGCCCTCGCCGTGCAGGGCGCGGCGATGGAAGCTGATCGGGAGCGAGCCGCCGCGGAGGAGCATGTCGTGGAAGCGCCGCAGCGAGAAGGCCTGTCCGAGGCGCCGCTGCTCCGTCTCGCGAAGCTCGAGCAGGAGGACCTTGCCCAGCAGGTAGGAAAGGTTGTAGGAAGGCGTGTACGTGTAGCGGCGCGCCTCGGCGAGGGCGTTCGGGCGCTCGAAGCCGGTGTGCTGGACGAGGAAGTCGGCCGCCTCCTCGATCGAGACCTCGCCGCGGTGCATCCGAACGTCGAGGACGATGCGGGCCGCCCGCCAGATCGCGTCCGTCGCGAGCGCGACCCGGAACGCCGGACCGTCGTCGAACCCGTGCTCGCGGAGCAGCTGCTCGCTGTACATCCCCCAGCCCTCGACGAACTCCGGTGCGTCCACCTGGACACGCGTCAGCGAGGGGTGGCGCGCGGCCAGGGCGAGCTGGAGATGATGGCCCGGGTAGGCCTCGTGGATCGAGGTGTTGCTGATGGCCGCGCGGTAGTGCTCGCGCATGGCGCCGGGATCGCCGTCGACGTCCGGCGTGACGATGTACACGCCGACGGGGTTGGTATCCCATTGGGCCGGCTGGTAGTAGGCCGCGAACGGGATGACACCACGCAGGTAGGGCGGCGTCTCGATGACGTCGACCCGCTCGTCGTCGGGAACGGTCGCCAGGCCGCGCTCGATGATGTGGGTGCGCGCGCGGCGCATCGCGACGCGGTACTCCTCGATCGCCTCGGCGAACGTCGCGGGATGGTCGTCCTTGACGCGCTCGACGACCTCCGCCTCCGTGGCGCCAGGGTCGATCTCGCGGGCGGCAGCGGCGCGGTCGGCGTGGTTGCGCTCCAGCTGCTCCCAGCCGATCTCGAGGATTCCGTCGGCATCGAGGCCCTCGAACGCGCGAAGGTCGAGCAGCTGGCCGTAGAGCTCGCGCCCGATCGGCCAGTCCGGGGTGGCGCCCGGGAGGATCTCGCGAATCCACTCGGCCTGGTCCTCGATGGCGAGCTTGGCCTGGTCGATCGCGGCGGCGAGACGGTTGCGCTCCCGCTCGGGAACGTCCGAGGCGTGCGCGTCGGCCGCGGCGAGGATGTCGTCGAGGAAGCGGGGCGTGCTGGCGCTCGCCCGCAGCTCGATTTCCAGCCACGGCCCGACCTGGGGAACCACGGCGCGAGAACGGTGGCCGCGCAGGAACGCGGGGGCCTGCTCGAGCCGGGTGGCGATCGTCTGGAGCCGCTCGCGCAGCGGCGCGAAGTCGCGAGTGAACAGCGGGAAGAGGGCGTCGCCGATGCTCGACGCCCCGGTCGAGCGGCGCTCCCAGATCCGGAGGGTGTCGCCCCGGAAGATTCGCAGCCGGACGTGGTGGAGCTCGAGGTCCCGCTCGAATCTCGCCTCCGGGCTGAGCCCCGCCGGATCCAGCGCCTCGAGGGTCGCCACGTGGGCGCGATCCGCCGCGGCGTCGCCGAGGATCCGCTCCCGCGAAGGATCCGGCAGCCGGTCGTCCCACTCGTGAATTCCGAGGTACGTCGCCCACGTGGGCTCCTCTTCGACGACCCGCTTGAAGCGCGCCTCGACCAGGTCGTAGAGGGTCT
>JAICVI010000181.1 GCA_025935415.1 Chloroflexota bacterium | reverse complement strand
TCGCGGGGCTGGGTCGAGGCGTTGACGATCTGTGCCGCTGCGGCGAAACCCGTGGAACCGCCGCGCGAGCCAGGCCTCGTGTGGTGCGACGCGAGCGCGACCCGCCTCTTTGCGTGGCGGCGGCGCTGAACCGCCGGGGGCGGTGGATGACCGACGGCGAAGCCCGCCCGACTAGAATTCGAGGGTGAATCCCAGCCCTCGCCGGCGCCGCGGCGCCGGGCTCGACGATGCTGCCTCCGGCGTGGAGGACGAGGCCGCGGGCACCCGATTCGAGGAGCTCGCGCCGGCGATCCCTGGTGAGGCCGCCGCGGCGCTGCCCGAGGAGCCGGCGTGGCTCTCCGACGCCCCCGCGGACGAGCGCGAACCCGAGGCCCGCCCGGACGCCGCGGCCCTTGCCAGACAGGAGCGGCACCAGGCGGAGGTCGCCGACTCGCGCCGCCGCGAGATCCTGGGCCGGCTGAACCCGGAGCAGGCTCGCGCGGTCACGACGACGGAAGGCCCCGTGCTGATTCTCGCGGGAGCGGGCTCCGGCAAGACGAGAGTGCTCGCCCATCGGATCGCGTACCTGATCGGCGTGCAACGCGTCCCGCCGTTCCGGATCCTGGCCGTCACGTTCACGAACCGCGCCGCCGGCGAGCTCCGGGAGCGGATCATCCGGCTTGTCGGCGAGCCCGGTCGCGAGGTCCAGGCCGGGACCTTTCACTCGATCAACGCCCGGGTGCTGCGTCGGGACGGCGAGGCCATCGGGATCGACCGCCGGTTCGTGATCTACGACACCGACGACCAGCAGCAGCTCATGAAGCGAATCCTTCGCGAGGAAGGGCTCGACGCGAAGGGCGAGACCCGGCCCGCGGCCATCCTCGGGGCGATCAGCCGGGCCAAGAACGAGATGCTCGACCCGAAGGAGATCCCGCCGCTGCGCCTCGCGACCGGCGTGACCGTCCAGATCGCTCGACTGGCGCGGCTCTACGAGAAGGGCCTCCGCGATGCCAACGCGCTCGACTTCGACGACCTCCTGCTCGAGGCCGTGCGCCTGTTCGAGGAGTCGCCGGCGACGCTCGCGCGCTACCAGGATCGCTGGCGCTACCTCCATGTCGACGAATACCAGGACACCAACCGCCCGCAATACCTCTGGATCAAGGCCCTCGCCGCGAAGCACGGCAACCTCGCGGTGGTCGGTGACGACGACCAGTCGATCTACGGCTGGCGCGGGGCCGACATCCGGAACATCCTCGACTTCGAGCGCGACTGGCCCAAGGCCGCGGTCATCAAGCTCGAGCAGAACTACCGCTCCACCCAGCTGATCCTCGACGCCGCCCACGCGGTCGTGTCAAAGAACCTGGCACGGTCGGACAAGAAGCTCTGGACGAAGAACGACCGCGGCCGGCTCATCGATCGGTTCGAGGCGTACAACGAGGAGGAAGAGGCCGAATGGATCGTCCGTAGGGTCGAGGAGCTCACGGGCACACGCAGCTCCACGCTGACGCGTCGCGCGGACGACGGCGGGTCGGTGAAGCTGCGCGATATCGCGGTCCTCTACCGCACGAACGCCCAGTCCAGGGCGATCGAGGAGGCCTGCCTCCGGTACGGGATCCGCTACCAGGTCGTCGGCGGGACGCGGTTCTACTCGCGACGCGAGGTCAAGGACGCGCTCGCGTACCTGCGGGTGCTGCGCTCGGATGCGGACGCGGTGAGCTTTGAGCGGATCATCAACGTGCCGGCGCGCGCGATCGGCGACAAGACGATCGGCGTCGTGCGGGCCTTCGTGGCCCGCGAGGGCGTGCCGTACTGGATCGGGCTGGAGCGGGCTGCCGATGGCGAGATCCCCGAGCTCGCCGGGCGGGCGCGGGCAGCGATCGCGGAGTTCGTGGGCCTCCTGCGCCGCGTCCGGTCGCGGGTCGGGATGCTGCCATTGCCGGAGCTGTTGGACGACGTGCTGGAGCGGTCCGGATATCGGGCGATGCTCGCGGATGGCACCGAGGAGGGTGAGGAGCGCTGGGCCAACCTGCTCGAGCTGCGCGAGGTCACGACGCGCTACGACGACCTGTCGGCCGAAGATGCGCTGGACCGGTTGCTGGAGGAGACGGCGCTCGTGGCCGACCAGGACAGCTACCAGTCGGACGCGGACATGCTGTCCCTGATCACGCTGCATGCGGCGAAGGGCCTGGAGTTCGACGTCGTCTTCATCGCCGGTCTCGAGGAGTCGCTGTTCCCGACGGGCCGGGCGGTCGAGGCGGAGAACGGCTTCAACCCCGACCCGCGGCCGATGGAGGAGGAGCGGCGTCTCGCCTACGTGGGGATGACGCGGGCGCGGCAGCGGCTGTACCTGAGCCACGCGTGGCAGCGGGCGACGCGGCGCGGACCAGGCACGAGCTTCATGGCCGAGCCGTCACGGTTCCTGCTGGAGATCCCGCAGGAGCTGATGACCGGCCCGCGTCTCGGCGTGCGTACGGAGGATGGCGAGAGCTATGACACGCCGGACGATCTGAACCTGGTCTTCGGGCGGGGGGCGACGCGCTTCGGGCGCGTGATCCGGCCGGGCGGCGGCGCGTACCGCGAAGGGAGCGGCCGACCCGGGGCGCCGCGCGAGGGCGAGCTGTTCCGGCCGTCTCGTGACCTCGCCGCGCGGCGCGACGCCTTCGCCGGCGGTGCGCGGTCCGGAACCTTCGGCTCGACGTTCGCGCAGCGGCGCGCCGCCCAGGCCTGGGATGCGGAGCACGACGGTGCGGCGCCGGCGTTCGACGAGGAGCCAGGTGGGAGTGAGCGGGACGTATCCGGCGCCCGCGAAGGAGCCGGAACGCGATCCACACCGGTGGTCGACCGCCCCGTCGTTCCCGGTGAGCGGCGATACCGCGACGGGGATCGGGTTCGGCACGCCCGCTGGGGCGACGGCATCGTCGTGAGCTCGAAGCTCACCCGCAGCGACGAAGAGGTCACGATCGCATTCCGGGACCCGCAGATCGGCAGGAAGACCCTCCTGGCGTCGCTCGCGGGCCTCCAGCTCACCGGTTAGCGGCGGGCTAGCGGCCGGCGAGCGCACAAAGAGCGGCCGGCGAGCGGACAAGGCGAGCGGCCGGAGGCCCGCGCTACGCTCCGGCCGATGTCGGAGTCGTGGCTTCCCGCGGAGCTGGCTGGCGTCGTCAGGCTTGCGGATTTCGAGGCGCTTGCCCGCGAGCGGATGACGGCGCAGGCGTTCGACTACGTCGCGGGCGGCGCATGGGACGAGGTCACGCTGCGCGAGAGCGTCGTGGCCTGGCAACGCTTCCGATTCATTCCCCGCGTTCTCCGCGAGATCGACGGCATCGACGTGTCCGGCGCATTCCTCGGCAAGAGCTCGGCGATGCCCGTCGCGATCGCCCCGATGGCCGTCCAGGCCCTCGCCCACGCGGGAGCCGAGGCCGAGCTCCTCGCCGGTGCTGCCGCCGCCGGCATCCCCTATGCCCTGTCGACCACCTCCTCGATGACGATGGAGGACGTCGCGGCCGCCGCGCCGGACGCCGAGCGCTGGTTCCAGCTGTATCTCGTCGGGGACATGGCCCACAGCCGTCGCCTGGTGGAGCGGGCGGAGCGCGCCGGCTACACGGCACTCGTCGTCACGGTGGACCTGCCCGTCCTGGGTCGTCGCGAGCGCGACGTCCGATCGGGGTTCACGTTGCCCGGCCTCCCGCACGTCGACGAGGTCCGGGAGGCACGGGCGGAGCGGTACGGCGGCATCGAGGGCCAGTGGCGCAACGGCCTCACGTGGCGGACGATCGAGGACATTGGAACCTGGAGCTCCCTGCCGCTCGTGCTGAAGGGCATCCTCCACCCGGAAGACGCACGACGGGCCGCCGAGCTCGGCGCGAAGGCCGTGGTGGTGTCGACGCACGGCGGTCGGCAGGTCGATCGGGTGATCGCAGCGCCGGAGGCGCTGCCGCCGGTCGTGGCGGCGATCGACGGCGCCTGCGAGGTCTGGGTCGATGGGGGAGTCCGGCGCGGGCTCGACGTGCTCGTCGCCCTCGCGCTGGGTGCAAGCGGCGTGCTCGTCGGGCGACCCTTCTACTGGGCCCTCGCCGCCGCCGGCCGCGACGGCGTGCAGCACGCCGCGGCGCTCCTGCGTGGCGAGCTCGAGCTCGCGCTCCCGCTCCTGGGCTGCTCGTCCATGGCGGACGTCGATCGCTCGCTGCTCGCGTAGGCCTCGCCGCCCGGCGGTTCAGGCGCCCCGGCGCTGCCGCCATTCCGCCGCGCGAAGCCGATACAGGACGTGCGGCCGGAGCGGGTGGTTTTCCGGGAGCCGCGGATGGTCGAAGTCGTCGGCGGGGTCGCGGTGCATCCCGAGGCGCTCCATGACGGCTCTCGAGCGCAGGTTCGCCGGCGCCGTGAACGACACGATCTCATCGAGGCGCAGCGTCTCGAAGCCGTAGTCGAGCGAGGCCTCCGCCGCCTCGGTGGCGAAGCCCTTGCCCCACGCGGCACGGGCGAGGCGCCACCCGACCTCGACCGCGGGCATGAAGGGGGCTTCGAACGACGGGCGC
>JAICVI010000094.1 GCA_025935415.1 Chloroflexota bacterium | reverse complement strand
CGCCCGCAGGCCCCTCCTCCGGGCCGCCTCCAGCCGCCTGAATCTCGCCTGGGCCGGGCTCCTGGAGCGGGCGATCCGCGCCGGTGTCGCCGATGGGACGTTCCGCTGCCCGGACCCGACCGCCGCCGCGTGGCGGATCCTGTCGATCACCGACGGCCTGGCGCTCCAGGTCGTCGCCCACCGAACGGTCCTCGAGCGGGCGGACATGCTCGCCTGGGCGGCGACCGCGGCGGAACGTGAGCTGGGCCTTGCGGATGGGGCCCTGGCCGTCGCCTGAGTCCCTTGAGCCCGCGGCATGGAGCGGCCTCACGACCGCGTGACTGACCAGCAGGCGCGGTCGCCGCTACCCTGCCCGGAACGCCCGCGACGGGGGTCGATGACGTGGGCTCGCGGCTGGAGGGACCGTGGAGTCTCGTGCGCCGTCGCTCGAGATCAGGCTGCTCGGCCCAGTCGAGCTGCGGATCGACGGTGACAAGGCCTCGATTGGAGGCTCACGCCAGCGCCGCCTCCTCGCGCTCCTGGCGCTCCGGCCCGGACAGGTCATCCCGGCAGACGAGCTGATCGAGGAGGTCTGGTCCGGCGAGCCCACGGATGGGGCTGACACCACGCTCCGGAGCTACGTGTCGCGGCTCCGGCGCTCGCTCGACGGCCGTGCCGCGATCGATCGCACCGATCGCGGCTATGTGCTGGGCCTGGCGCCCGCGGCCGTCGATGCCCTCGAGTTCGAGCGACTGGTGCGGGAGGGCAGCGAGGCGCTGGCGCAGGGCGCGATCGCCGCGGCCCGCGAGCGGCTCGTCCAGGGCCTCGGCCTGTGGCGGGGCCACGCCTTCGGCGACGCTTCGAATGACGGCGCGCTGCGGATCGCGGCGGAGCGGCTCGAAGAGCTGCGGCTGCTCGCCCTGGAACGCCGGATCGAGGCGGACCTCGAGCTCGGCGGCGGCTCGGAGCTGGTGGACGAGCTGGAGGCCCTGGTTCGCGAGCACCCTTTTCGCGAGCGACTCTGGCGACACCTGATGCTCGCGCTCTACCGGGCGGACCGGCAGGGGGACGCCCTCGCGGCGTACCACCGGGCCCGCCGCTCGCTCGACGAGGAGCTCGGGATCGAGCCGGGCGAGGAGCTCCAGCAGCTCGAGGCCGCGATCCTCCGGCACGAGGTGCCACCGGCCCGGCCCGGTGCCGCGCCCAGCAACCTCCCGGCCTCGCTCAGCACCTTCGTGGGACGCACTCGCGAGGTCGAGGAGGTCACCGTGCTCGTCGGACTCCACCGGCTCGTCACACTGACCGGGGTCGGCGGCGTGGGCAAGACCCGGCTGGCCATCGAGGTGGCTCGCCGCCGGCTGGCGGAGCATCCAGATGGGACGTACTTCGTCGACCTTGCCCCGATCGCCGACGCGAGCCACGTGACCTCGGCCGTCGCAACGGCGCTGGGAGTTCAGCAGCAGCCACGCCAGTCTCCGACGGAAACGCTGGTCGCCTTCCTGCGGCAGCGCGAGGTCCTGCTCATCCTCGACAACTGCGAGCACCTGCTTGACGCCGTCGCCGAGCTGGCTGCGGCGCTGCTGGAGGAAGCGCCCAAGCTTCGCATCCTTGCCACGAGCCGTGAGGTCCTCGGGGTGGACGGCGAGGCCGACGTCGCGGTGCCGCCGATGGCGCTGGTCGCGGTGAACGAGACCGGTGACGAGACCCGTTCGGAGGCGGTCCAGCTCTTCCTCGAGCGGGTCGACGCGGCGCGACCGGGGTTCGTCCCCGACGCCGAAGCCCTCACGATCGCAGCGCAGATCTGCCGAGACCTTGACGGGCTCCCGCTCGCGCTGGAGCTGGCGGCGTCGCGCGCACGAGCGCTCTCCATCGCCGACATCGGCCGCCACCTCGAAGATCGCTTCCGGTTCCTCGTCTCGTGGCGGCGCGTCTCCGCTGCGCGCCACCGCACGCTCCGCGAGGCGATGGACTGGAGCTACGCGCTGCTGGCGCCGGCGGAGCGCGACCTGCTGGCCCGCATCGCCGTGTTCCCGGGCGGCTTCACCCTCGATGCGGCGGAGGCGATCTCGGAGGAATCGGCCGCGACGCTGGACGGTCTCCAGCGCCTCGTGGAGGCCTCCCTCGTGATCGTCGACACCGCCGTTGCGCCGACGCGCTACCGGCTCCTCGAGACCGTGCGGCAGTACGGGCTGGACCAGCTGGGCGATCGACGGGACAGGGCCGAGGCATCGCTGACGGCCTGGGTGCTCGCGCTGGTGACGTCCGCCATCCCCGACAGCACGAAGCCGATCCCGCCGGATGCCTACGAGCGCTTCGATCGCGAGATGGACAACATCCGCGCAGCGCTGCGTTTCGCCGCGGCCGATCCCGATCCGGAAGTCGAGCTCACGATCGGCTCCCTGATCTGGCGCTACTGGTGGGTCCGCGGGCTGCTCCGGGAGGGCCGGGCCGTCTCGGAGGGCGCGATCCAGCGCCGCGGCACCGTTCGCACCGTCCCGGGCGCCCGAACGCTCCGAGCCGCTGCCTCTCTGGCATGGGCGATGGGCGATTTCGACGAGGCTCGGGCCATGGGCCGGCGGGCGCTCCAGCTCGCCGAGGAGATCGGCGACGTCACCGAGCAGATGTCCGCCAATAACGTCCTCGCCGTGATCGCGCGGTCCAAGGACGAGTTCACCCGAGCGGCGGCCCACTTCGAGCGTGCGATCGAGCTCGCGGAGGCCGACGACAACGTGGAGCTCGTGAACATGTATCGCGGCAACCTCGGATCGGTCTACATCGATCTCGAGCGCCACGACGAGGCGCGGGCCCTGTTCGAAGCGGTGCTGGAGTACCGCGCGCCGCTCGGGCCCTCGGAGCACGCGGCGGTAACCCACCTCAACCTCGGCCAGCTGGAGCTGCAGGTGGGACAGCTGGACATCGCGGAGGGCCATTTCACCGCCGCGCTGGAGGGATTCCAGTTCGTCGGCTTCAAGGCACGGATGGCAAACGCCATGCAGGGCCTGGCCGCCGTGGAGGCGCGGACCGGCCGCGCGGAGGCCGCGACTCGGCGGCTCGGCGGCGCTGCCGCCGTGATCGGCGGCACCGGCTGGGCAACCGGCGACAGCCCCCTGGAGCGAGCCGCGGTCGAAGCTGCGCGCGAGGCCCTCGGCGATGAGGCCTTCGAGCGGCTCTTCCACGAGGGTCTTCGCGGGGCCTGAGCCTCGCCGAGCGGTGCGGCGGTGCCACGGAATTGCAACGCCGATCGGCGACGCTCCCTGCATGCGATCGAGCGCTCCGCTGCTGCATGCCACGTTCGACATCGATCGCGGCCGGCGAGCCTTCGAGCAGGCCCTGCTGCGCGGCGACGCGGGCGCCGTGGCCGCCCTGTACGCCGACGACGCAACGCTGCTCGCGCCGGCCTCGGATGTCCTCCGTGGACGCCCGGCGATCGAGCGCTACTGGCGCACCGGGGTGGAGAGCGGCCTGGAGGCTGTCGAGGTCGTCGTGCTGGACCTCCGACAGCGTGGCGGCGTTGCGCTCGAGGTCGGTGAGTACGCGATGCACCTGGCGCTCGAGGCGGGCGGCAACGCGATCGATCGAGGTCGCTACCTGATCGTGCACCGCATCGAGCCCGACGGCAGCTGGCGCCGCGCCGCCGAGATGTTCAGCCCCGAGCCGCCTACGCAACCTCGCGCTTGATCGTGGTGGAGGCGAGCGCCACGAAAGCCAGGGCGATGACGGCCAGCACGATCAGGTCGATCTGGACCGTCCGGCTGGAGAGGTCGGCACCCTTGAGCATGACCTCCCGCAGACCCTCCACCGCGTACGTCAGCGGGAGCGCGTGCGCGATCGCCTGCAGCGCGTCCGGCAGCTGGTTGACCGGCCACAGCAAGCCGGACAGCAGGCCCTGGGGAACGATCACGAGCGGGATGAACTGGATGACCTGCAGCTCCGTCCGGGCGAAGGTCGAGAGGAAGATCCCGAGGTTCACGGCACCGATCGACAGGAGCAGGGCCACCAGGAACGCGAGGTACGGCGACCCGGCGGCATTCACGCCGAGGCCGATCGTCAGGGACGGGATCGGGCCCATGGCCGGGGTCTGCACCGAGTTCAGGATGAAGAGCGTCAGGAACGCGATCTGGATCGTCGCGAAGATCCCGAACCCGAGGCTGTAGCCGAGGACGATCTCGGCCCGCGTGACCGGCGTCGCCACGAGCCGCTCCAGCGTGCCGCCGATCCGCTCCCGGAGGAAGCTGATGCCGGTGAGCAGGAAGACAAAGAAGTAGCCGAAAAACGCCAGGAAGATGGGCGAGAAGACGTCGACCTCGTCGGCGTCGGGGGTCAGGTAAACCGTCGCGCGCTCGATCTGCGGGATGACCGGCGCCGGCACCCCCTCGGGGACGAGCCCGCGCACGGCGGAGGCGAGGACCGTCTGGAGCTTGCCGAACTGGGAGGCCTCGCCGCCAGGCTCGGTGCCGCGGGTGATGATCGTCAGGCTCGGCCGGTTGCCGGCCGCGATGTCGGTCAGGAGATCGCCGGGCAGGACCAGTGCCATGTCGCCGTTGTCCTCGCGGATCGCGGCCTTGGCAGCGTCTTCCGTGTCGGCGGTCCCGATGAGATCGACGCCATCGGGAGCGTTGATCGTCGCCTCCCGGAAGGCGTCGACGAAGCGCTGGCCGGCCGCGCCGGCCTCGTTCACGATCCATACGCCGACGGTCGTGTCCCTGGTGTCGCGGAGGACCCAGCCGAGCAGGGCCATCACCACGAGCGGCACGACGAACATCAGCCCGAGGGTCCGCTCGTCGCGGCGGAAGCCCTGCGCGATGCGCCGCGCGATCGCGGCGATGCGACCCGCGCTCACGTGTCGCCGCCGCCGTTGCCCGATCGACTCTCGATCGGCCGACCCTCTGGATCCAGGCCCGAGAGGACCAGGAAGGCCGACTCGAGGTTCTCCTGCCCCGCGTTCGCGCGCAGCTCCGCGCCCGTGCCTCGCCCGATGACCTTGCCGGCGCGAACGAACACCAGCTCGTCACACCGGTCGGCCTCGTCCATCACGTGGCTGGCGACGAGGATCGTGGTGCCGTCGGCCGCGAGGCGGCGGAAATGGGTCCAGAACTGGACACGGAGCGCCGGGTCCACACCGACCGTGGGCTCGTCGAGGAAGAGCACCTTCGGGCGGTGCACGAGCGTGCACGCGAGCGAGAGCCGGCGGCGCATCCCGCCGGAGAGCTCCAGCGCGGGCGTTCCCCTGCGACCGCTCAGCTCCACGAGGTCGAGCACGGCATCGATCGACGCCCGGTCGGCGTGCCCCTCGAGGCGCGCGAAGAAGCCGAGGTTCTCGCCGACGGACAGGTCGGGGTAGATCGCCTCCGACTGGGGCATGTAGCCGATCGATGCGAGGGCCTTCCGGGATGGCATCTGCTCGCCGAGGATTCGCGCCTCGCCGGACGTCGCTCGGGCGAGGCCGGTGAGCAGCCGAATCAGTGTCGTCTTGCCGGATCCGTTGGGGCCGAGGAGGCCGTAGATCCGCCCGGGCTCCAAAGCCAGGTCGATGCCGTCGACGGCCTGCAAGGAGCCGAAGTGCTTCTTCAGGGCGATCGCCTCGACCGCCGGTCGCGCGCCGGGCGCCTCCTGGATCACTGCCGCTGCCTGGGTCACGGCCGGAGCCCTTCGAGCGCCGACAGGACCAGGGCATCGACGGCCGCCTCGGGGTCCGGCAGCTCCACCACGGGCTCGAGCACGGAGCGCGTCATGAGGTGGAAGAAGATCGGCCCGACCACGGCCTGGAGCGCGACGATCGGATGCATCGGCCGGATCGTGCCGGCAGCCATCTGTCGGTCCATGTACTGCGCGAGCAGGCCGAGTGTCTGAGCGAACAGCGGACCCATGCCCTCCATGCCCGGGCCGGACCGCGCCGTCACCTCGTGGAAGACCGCGCGCATCAGGCCGAGCCGCTCCCCGGCGACGCCGACCACCGCGCGACCGATGAGCGGTAGCACGACTGCGGGAGGGTCCTGCGGGTGGTCCTCGATGATCCGCCGGATGGCGTCGAACGGCGAGTAGACCTCGATCAGCGCGACCAGCAGCGGCGTCTTGCCGGGCACGAGCCGGTAGAGCGTGCCGCGGGACACGCCGGCCGCGGCTGCGAGCTCCTCCATGGAGAGCTCGTCGAGCGACGTCGTGACGAGCATGTCCCGCGCGGCGGCGAGGATTCGCGACCGGGCGTCGGGCCGCGGCTCCAGCTGGACGCTATGGAGCAACGACCGGCGCGACCCGAAATGGCGGTAGAACGTCGCTCGCGAGACCCCTGCCCGGTCCGCGATCGCGGCCACGGGAGCGTCGGCATCGGCCGCGAGGACCTCCCGCGCCGCGGACATCACCTGGCGCCGGATGGTTGGATCGGCGGCGAGCGCTGGCACGCCGTGAACCTAGATGCGACTCCGTGTCCGGTCAAGTCTCACGGTGTCGCGAACCGTCACCGCGGCTCAGAGATGGATGGCCCCCGCCACGAATAGCACCGCGATGGCCACCGCGCCGCCGATCACGAACGCCAGCAGCGTGCGATACCGGGGCCCCTCGTCCATCGCCCGGAGGAGGTCCACCCTGGTGAGGATCGTCCGGAACGCCGCTGCGTCCTCGGTGGAGAGCTCGCGCTTCGTGAACATCAGGGGTCGGACGACGCGCGACGTGATGATGAACAGCCGGTCGGTCTCCTGGGCCGTGCGGTACACCGTCCAGGGATGTCGCAGCGTCCGATCCGCCACGTGGATCAGCATCCCCGAGCTGTCGGCCTCGACGGTCTCGTGCATGAGCTCCGGCGCGCCCAGGTACGACCACCAGATGAACGGCAGCAGCAGGAACCCGGTCCCGATCGCGATCGAGAGGATGAACGGCGGGACCCAGAGGTCCGGCTGGACCCGCGCCACGGCGCCCATGATCGCCAGGGTCATGAGGAACCCGGCGATCCCCTGGGCGCCGGTCGAGTGGGTCGCGCGCGTGAAGACGAGGTCCGCGACGTCGCGAATCGAGATCCGGCTCTCGAACTTGACGTAGGCGTCATCCGGATCGGCCGGATCGGCCGGGTCGCCCGGCTCCGCCGCGCCAGCAGCGCGGGTGATGTCGGCGTCCAGCATCGTCTTCGCGGGGCTCAGCGAACGCCTGCCGCGGCGAGCGCGAGCGGCATGACGATCGCGATGGCCGCACCGCCGAGAAACCCGACGATCCCACGTGTCGGGGTAGGGTCGTCCCGCAGCAGCCGCTCGGCGCGGAGGAGGGCGCGGAATCCCTGCAGCGCCTCCTCGCTGACGCCGCGCTTGCCGAGGATCTGCGACGGACGCGCGGGGGTGCTCAGGAGGAAGACGCCGGTGGTCTCGCGCGCCTCGCGGAAGGCGCCCCAGGCCTGCCGGACCTGGCTCCGCGGCGCCTCGATGAGGATCCCGCCGCCGTCGGCCGTGACCGTCTCGACGAGCGTCTCGGGGCTGCGGCCGTAGGTCCACCAGACGAACAGCAGTGCGAACAACCCGCTGCCGAAGAGCACCCCGATGAGCGCCGGCGGCAGCCAGATATCGAGCGGGGCCCCGCCGAGGATCCCGAAGGCGGCCACGCCCCAGCCGAACCCATGGATCGCCTGGGCGCCGAGCGATCGCAAGGTCTGGTCGAACGTCAGGCCGATCATGTCCCGGACGGTCGGCCGGCTGACGAACCGGATCGCGGTCACGGGCGGGGCCGGCGAGGACCGGAGCTGCCCGGTCGGCGCGCCGCGCCCGGGTTGCCACGCGCGGCCGCGGTGCGTCGCGCGCCCGCGACGTCCCTCGCGGGTGGGGTCCGATGCGAGCCGGCCGCCGCCTTCGAGCGATAGCGGCCGGGACGTTCCACCGCCGCCGCCGCGGCCCCGGTGTTGGTCGCGAGCGCCTGGATCTCGGGCGCCTTGAGCGATCTGGCCCGGCCGGACGGCAGGTCTCCCAGCCGCACCGCGCCGATGCGCACCCGAACGAGCCGCACGATCGGCGCGTCGACGGCCCCGAACATCCGCCGCAGCTGCCGCTTCCACCCCTGGGCCAGGACCGCGCGATACCACGCGAGCGACGGGTCCGGCGGCGGATCGAGCGTCGCGACCAGCTCGCGGACGAGCTGCGGCGTTGCGGCGTGGATCGGCGCCGCGAGCCGGCCCATGCCCTCCTCGAGGCGGATCCCGGCGTTCAGCGCCCGGGCGCGATCCCCGTCCAGGGGCGCGGCGAGCGCCACGGCGTACTCGCGCTCGACCCCGAACCGCGGGTGCAGGATGCGGTCGGCCCAGTCGCCGTCGTTGGTGAGCAGGAGCAGGCCCTCCGAATCCTGGTCCAGCCGGCCCACCGGGTAGAGGCGGACGTTGTCCGGAGCCAGCGCAGTGGGGACGAGGTCGAGGACGGTCGTCGCGGCGTGGCGATCGCGTGTCGTCGAAGTCACGCCCGCGGGCTTGTGGAGGGCCACGTATGCACGAGTCGCGTTGACGCCAACGAGTGACCCGTCGACCTCGATCCGCGCCCGATCGGGATCGACCTTCTGGCCGATGATCGCGGGCTTGCCATCGATGCGAACGCGGCCCGCCGCGATCAGGGTCTCGGAGGCGCGACGCGAGGCAACCCCGGCAGCCGCGAGGACCTTCTGGATCCGCTCCTCGGGCATCGGCCGTCAGTCCGGGCCGGAGCGGGCGGGCTCGCCATCGGCGTCGAGGTCATCGAGGGGCAGCAGGAGCGTGCCGCCCTCCTCCGCGAGGCGGGCCGCGACATCGGCGTCGAGCGCCGGGAGGTCGTCGAGCGACTCGAGCCCGAAGCGCTCCAGGAACTCGAACGCGGTGCCGTACAGGATCGGCCGGCCGGGGGCGTTGGACCGGCCGAGCTCGACCACGAGGCGTCGATGCAGGAGGCTGCGCACGGTGTGATCCGAGTCGACGCCGCGGATGCGCTCGACCGCGGCCTTCGTGACCGGCTGCCGGTAGGCGATGATCGCGAGCGTCTCGAGCCCGGCCGGCGACAGCCGCACGGCGTCCGCGCCGACGTAGCGGGCCACGAGGGCGCCGGCCTCCGGCGCGGTGGCGAGCTCCACCCGGTCGCCGCTGGCAAGGAGGCGGATGCCGCGGGCACGGAGGCTGACCTCGAGGTCGCCGAGACGGGCGTCGACCGTCGCGGCGTCGACACCCGCGATCGAGCCGATCTCACGACGGCTCAAGGGCTTCTCGGCGACGAACAGGAGGGCTTCCAGGCCGGCCT
>JAICVI010000074.1 GCA_025935415.1 Chloroflexota bacterium | reverse complement strand
TCGGCGGTCGCGTCGCCGGCTGCTTCCGGCTGGGCCTCCAGCTCCCCCGCGAGCTCCACCAGCTCGCGGCCCAGCGGCCCGCGCAGCCAGCGGACGCGAACCGCGTCGTCCAGCGTCGCTTGCGCGATTCGCGACAGGGTCAGGCGGAGCCACTCGGTGACCGGCGCGGCCACCTCCGGAGGCGCGCCGGCGAGGATGCCACGGCACGCAGAGAGCAACGCCTCGAGGTGCACGTCCTCGGTGAGCACGTCCTCGAGGCCTTGCATCGCGGCAGCCCCCGCGGTGGCTGCGGCGGCGAGATCGCCACGCGCGAGGGCGACCTGGGCGCGGGCCGCGTCGGCATAGATTCCCCACGGCGCCTGGCCGGGCAGCGCGGTGGCGAGCGTCGAGGTCTCCTCGGCGGCGCGCTCCGCCACTTCGAGAAGGTCGGGGGCGCCAAGGCGCGCCCCGAGCCGCGCCGCCGTGACCGCCAGCCACGCCGCAACCTCGGCCCGACCGGCCGCCCCGGCGCGCCCGGCGAGGAGCCGCGCCTGCTCGAAATGCGCGCGCATGCCGGCGGCATCCCCTGCCCCGGCTCGGACGCGGGCCCGCCACAGCTCCAGCTGCCGCGTTCGGAGGGGCGTGGGAGCAGAGGCGGCGATGGGCGCCGCGATGTCCAGCCATCGATCGGCGTCGGCGATGTCGCCGAGCTCCAGGTAGGTCAACGCGACGCCGCCCGCGGCGCTGAACTCGGTGGCCTGGTCGCCCGCCAGCTTGGCTGCGCGGTGGGCCTCCTCGCCGCGGCTCAGGGCGAGGTCCGGCACGACCTTGGCGCGCGCGTACACGTGGACCCCGAACAGCATCTGGAGCTCCTGGCGCGCGCGCTCGCTCTCGGTCACGAGCTCGTTGAAGCGCGAGGTGACGCGGCGGATCTCCTCGAGGTGTCGCGCCGAGGACGTCAGGTGGATCGTCGGCGCGTAGTTGACGTAGGCCATCAGCACGACCGTCGACATCACCCCGGTGCGATCGTCGAGCTTCGTGAACAGCTCGAGGGCCTTTTCGAGGTGGGCGCCTGTCTCCATGACGACGGCGGCGATCGGGTCGTGCTCGAGGATCGCGTCGAGCGACTCGCCCGCCAGCACCCGTTGCGCAACCGCCTGGACCCGCCCGAGGCGGACCTGCTCGACGAACCACGCCCGGACCCGCGATACGAGCAGCGCCCCGACCTCGCGCTCCGCCGCGGCCAGGCTCCGTTCGTCGCCGAGCTCCGTGGCGAGCTCGACCGCGCGCCGGAACGGCTCCTCGGCCGCGTCCAGGTCGACCTCCTGGTCGGACACGCCGAAGCCCTCGCCGAGGGACGTGCGCGTCAACGCCTGCCCGAGCTCCAGCGTCGCGCGCAGCTCGGAGGGCTTGTCACCGGCCGCCGCGGCACGTTCGCGGACGCGGCGCGCGAGCTCCGCAGCCGCGTCCTCGTCGCCACCGGCTCGCAACGCCGCCGCGCGCCGCAGCTGGACGTCAACCTCGAGCTCGCGGTCGCGGGATGCCTCGGCCAGCGCTCCGAGCTCCGCGAGGCCGTCGAGCCGGTCGCTGGAGCGGCGCAGCACGGCGAAGGCATCGTCGCGGGTCCGCAGCAGCGCGCGGCGATCCGCCACCGACGACACGACCGGCAGGGCCGCGTCGACGAGGCGGAGCGCCTCCTCGGGCGCGTTCGACTGCAGCGCCGCCGCCGCGGCATCGATCGAGAATCTCGCCGCCCGCTCGTTGTCGCCCGCGGCCAGCGCGTGCTGGGCGAGCATCGGCAGGCCCTCCGCCGGCGGCTCGCCGTTCTCGAGGAGGAGATCGACCACCGCGCGGTGGACCTCGCGGCGGCGCGCGTTCGAGAGCTGCGAGGTGGCAAAGTCGCGGACCTGCTCGTGGGTGAACGTGTAGTCGGCCGCGTCTCCCTGCGGGTGCCGGTAGAGCAGCCCGGCCGCGACCGCGGGCTCGAGCGCCTCCGCGATCGCGCCGCCGTCGACGCCGGTGGCGCCCCGGTCGCCGATCGCGAGGAGGTCGCGGACGCTGAACGAGCGCCCGAGGACACCGGCGTCGCCGAGCATCGCGAGGGTCGGCGCGGGAAGCCTTGCCGCGCGTCGCTGGATCAGCGTCCGGACCGCCGACGGCACGAGGCGGGCGGCGTTGCGCCCGAGCGTCCACTCGCCGCCGATCTGCTGGAGCGTGCCGGCCTCGCGATGGGTCATCGCCAGCTCCTCGACGATGAAGGGCACGCCCTCGGACTGGGCCTGCATCGCGGCCACGGACTGGCCCTCGACGGGTCCGCCCAGGACCTGCTTGAGCAGGAGGCCCGTCTCCGTCGCCGCCAGCCGGGCCGGGCGCAGGCGCCGGACCAGGCCCATCCGCTCCATGTCGGCGACGAGGTTGGCGGCCTCCGGCACGGTCGAGAACTCGTCCATCCGGAAGGTGAGGAAGAGGAACACGGGCTGGCCGGCGGTCGAGCGGATGGCGTAGCGCAGCATCCGGAGGGTGTCGTCGTCGGCCCACTGGACGTCGTCGATCAGGATCGCCAGCGGCTGGACGAGGGCGAGCTGCCCGACGGCGATGCCGGCCAGGTCGAAGGCTCGGAGGACCTTGGCCTCGGGCGTGAGGTTCTCGAAACCAGGCTCGTCGCGACCGATGAGCGCCTCGGTGATGCGGCGGACCGGCACCTCTGCCCGCGTCCCGATCGCGGCGTCCCGGATGGCGCCGTTGCCGAACAGGCTCCGGGCCACGAGGAACGGCCCGCGGATCTCCTCGTCGGCCGTGATCGCGACGGTCGTGAAACCGGCCGCCTGGGCCATGTCCGCTGCCGCCACGAGCAGGCGCGTCTTGCCGATCCCCGGCTCGCCCTCGAGCGTGACGGCCGCGAGGTGGCCCTTCGCCTCGCGGATGGCCTGCTCGATGACCTGGAGCTCCGCCGACCGCCCGATGATCGAGCCGGTCGCGCGGCGCAGCTGGACCTGGAGCGAGCACTGTGGCTGGACCAGCGGGTCGAGCGCCTCGCCCTCGAGGATGCGCACCGGCCCGACCTCGATCGCCGCCGCGCCGTCGACTGCCTCGCCCACCATCCCGACGATTATGCGGCCACGGCCGGGCGGGCTCGGCGCTTGCCCGGCAAACCCGCCGAGACAAGGCTCATCCGAGTGATGCCTGTGGGTTCGTCACCCAAACGGAACGCTCTGTCGTTCGTTTCCCTGGGTGCAGACAAGCAGCGAGCGCAGGAGCGCCACCACGATGCGCCGATCTCTCACCACCACGGCAGCCGCGGCATCCGCGGTCGCCCTCTCCGCGTCGGTCGTCCTGGCCGGTGGCGGCGTGTCGACCGTCGCCAAGGGCCACGGTGCGGCCGTGTCCGAGGTCGCGAAGGCGGGGGACGCCGTCAGCGGCAACGCGCACGGCGCGGCCGTCTCGGCGATCGCGAAGCAGCATGGGGCTGCAGTCTCGGCCGCGGCCCGTGCGCAGGGCGAAGCGAACTCGTCCGCGGGCAAGGGCAAGGCCAACGGCAAAGGCGCGGAGAAGTCCGCCCAGGGCCGGGCCAGGGCGGACGGGGCCGCGGAGCCAGGGCGCCCCAAGGACTAGCTCGCCTCGGGAGGACGCCTCGCTGAGGTCAGCTGCCGCCCCGCTGTCAGGACCCGACGGTGAAGTCCGTGCGCATCCCGAGCGAGTAGTGACCGGGGACGTTGCAGATCAGGACGTAATGGCCGGCCTCGAGGTTGACGGGCAGATCGGCGCTCGCCCCCGCGGCGATGTCCTCGACCTCGCCGACCGGAGTGAGGCCGCTCGCGTCCTCATCGACTTCGGCGCCGTCGCTGGCCATCGGCAGCTGCGCGGACGAGGTATCCGTCTTGATGACCACGAACTCGTGGGCCTGCGTCCCGCTGTTCGTGATGTGGAAGGTCACGGCGCCGGGCGCCGCGCTCGTGGCGCTGGGCTCGATCTTGAACTCCGCCTCGGTGACGTTGATTGCAGCCCCGGCGGCCGCACTTCCGTCAGGAGCCATCGTGCTCGGGCCCGTCGAGTTGGGCGCGGTGGTCGCGCCGCTTCCGCCACAGGCGGCGAGGAGGGCCGCGGCGGCGATGGTCGCCGTCAGGCGCCGAATCTGTGGCATGGCAGCGCGATAGAAGGCGTCGTGCATTCCTGAGACCCCCATGAGAGAGACGTTATTGCTCTCACCGTAGCCGAGACGCCGGAGCCGGGCCTCGCGGCCGCATAACAGCCCGGCGGGGCAGCTAGGGCTCCCGCCGTGGCTCCCCCCAGCGCGCCTCGAAAACGACCTCGTCGCGCGGCAGGCGGGCGGTACCCGGCGCCGACTTCGGGGCTTGCGCGGCCTCCGTCGGGTTGCCGACGACGACCACCGTCCGCACGAACCTCCCTTCGGGTAGCCCGAGCTCGCCGGCAACCATCGCCTGGACGTGCGGCAGGATCCAGGCGATGCCCGCGCCCAGCCCGAGGAAGCTCGCGGCGATCAGCATCCGCTCGGCGGCGCGGCCCTCGTCGTAGGCGTAGGTCACCGCGTCCTCGTCACCAGGTCCGCGATCGGCATCGCCCACGCCGGGCAGCACGATCGCGATCCCGACGAGCGCCGTCGCGAGCGACCGCGTCTGGGGCATGCCGGCCTCCTGGATCCGGAGCAGCGTCTCGCGGTCGCGGATCACGATGAATCGCCACGGCTGGGCGTTGCGGCTGCTGCCGCTCCATCGCGCGACGTCGGTGATGGCGTCGATCTGCTCGTCGGTCGGCGCGACATCCGTGAACTGCCGGAACTGGCGGACCTTCCGCAGCGGGCGCACGATGACGGCCGGGGGAATCTTGCGCGGCGGACGATCGGGGTCGGTCATCGCGGAACTGTGGCACGCATCGCGCAACGGCGCGTGCGCTCAGAGACTGGCCTGACGGACATCGGTCGAGCGGTCAGGGCGCGAGCGAGAGCGCGGTCGAGAGCGCGAGCGAGACCGCGGTCGAGGCCGCCAGCGGACAGGGCGCGGTCAGGGCCGGTGCGAGTCTGCGTTCGCAGCCCCGGCCTGTACGTGGGCGAGGCCCGCCGTGACGGCGTTCCAGGCGGTGGTGAGCCCGGCGAGCCCGCCCGCGTCGGCGTCGGTCGGATTCGAGCTCAGGGCGTCCATCGCCTTCGTGAGCCCTGCCTGGGCCTTCGCAAGCGGATCGGCGGCCTCATTCGGGGAGGCGGTCGTGGGCGTCGCCCCGGCGGCGCCGGCGGACGCGAGTCGATCGAGCACGCGCTGGCGGGCGGCCGCGATGGCGGCGAGGGCGTCGGCGTTCGAGACGTTGGCCGAGGCGGCATCGAGATTGGCGTCGATCGTCGCCGCGACTCCGGCGAGGTGGTCGGAGGCCGGGTTCGCGAATGCCGTGCCGACCGAGGCCGCAAGGAGGGTGACCGCCAGGGCGGGCGCTCGAAGGTGTCGCGTGGTGCGCATCCGGGGTCTCCTCGTGGTGCTGGCTGTCCCCCGGAATTGCGGACATGCTGCCTCGCCTCGCCGAATCCTGCAAACGCGGCGGTCGACCCTAAGATCGGCCGGTGGGATTCAAAACTACCGAGCTGTCGATCACCACGGGTTCGCGCTCGGGCCTGTTCGACCTGACGGCAGCGTGCGAGCGCTTCGTCGCGGGCGAGGGCGACGGGCTCCTGAACGTCTTCGTGCCGCACGCGACGTGCGGCCTCGTGATCATGGAGCTCGGCGCGGGCTCGGATGTCGACCTCCTTCGGGCGCTCGAGGCGGTGCTCCCGCGCGACGACCGCTGGACCCACCGCCACGGCTCGCCCGGTCATGGCGCCGATCACGTCGTACCGGCCTTCGTGCCGCCGTCGATCACCGTTCCGGTCGTCGAGGGGCGGCTCGCCCTCGGGACGTGGCAGTCGATCGCGCTGGTCGACACGAACGTCGACAACCAGCGCCGCACGGTGCGGCTGACCCTCGTCGGCGGCGCGATCGGCTGAGCCACACGAGGGCCAACCCGGTCAGCGGGCTCGTCGCGACGCCCGCGCTCTGTCTCCACCAGGATTGACAGCCCGATCACGGATGGTTCACTTCGCGAGCCCGTCCCCGGGGCATCTGCGAGGGCGAGCGAGGAGGACACGTGCGGACGCGGCAACGCGAGTACTACATCGGCGGTCGGCCGCGTCGCCGAGCAGGTCGCCGCACGCTGCTCGTCGTGTCGCTGATCGCGATTGCGGTCGCCGTCGTCGGTGGCGCCGCCGCCACCGGCCGGCTGCCGGCCATCGGCCTGCTGGCCGGCATCGGCCTGCCGGGCCAGTCGACCCCGCCCGTCGCGCTTGCGACGCCCCAAGCCAGCGCCGTCGGCTCGTCTCCCGCGACCTCCGCGGCAAGCCCGTTGATGAGCCCACTCGCATCACCGAACGGGAGCACCTCCCCGTCGTCCCCGGCGCCGTCCGTTCCGCCGCTCCCCGAGACGCCCCTGCCCTGCCGCCCCCCAGCGAACATCCAGACCGCCAGGGTCATCTCGCACGGCGACTTCAAGCAGAAGGTCGTCGCGCTGACCTTCGACGACGGCACGAACCCGGAGAACACGAAGCAGATCCTGCGAATCCTCCAGAAGGAGAAGGTGAACGCGACGTTCTTCCCGACGGGCGTCGCCATGGAGCGCTTCCCGGACGTCTGGAAGGCCGTCGCCCGGGCGAAGTTCCCGATCGCCAACCACACCTACGCCCACGGCGCGCTCGCGGGCAAGTGCTTCGAGCCCCAGCGCCACGAGCTGGCTCGCGCCGCCGCGGTATTCGCCAGCCTGGGGATCGCCGAATCTCCCTACATGCGCCCGCCCTACGAGCTCTGGGATGAGACCACCGAGGCCGCCACCTCGGCGGTCGGCCTCGAGGCCGTGATCCTGTGGAACGTCGACACCGGCGACTGGCAGGGGGCCAGCGCCGCGACGATCAAGCGGATCGCGCTCACCGGTGGCAAGGGCTCGATCATCCTGATGCACACGTTCCCCGAGGCCACCGCCGCCGCACTCCCCGGGATCATCAAGGGCTTCAAGGCCCGCGGCTTCCGATTCGTGACGATCGGCCAGGTGCTCGGCATCGACGGCCCCGTCCCCTACCCGACCAGGCCCTAGGGCAGGCGCCGGCCGCGAAACCGGGGGTTGGGGCGCCGTGGTGGGGTCGGGGCTGGTCGGATGGGGCATTGAGTGGCAAACTGCGGCCCCGTGCCCGACGAACGTGACGCGGCGTCCCCCGCGATCGCGGAGGGTGGGACGCCGTCCGAACCGCAGCCTGCCGTTCGCTTCGGCCCCAACGCGCCCGCCGTCGCGTACTTCCTGGAGGAGCTGGGAAGCCTCGACGGTCGCCGCGCGCTGACCGTCTCGAACGGGCGGATGCTCGCGGAATCTCGCGGCTATGGCCGGGCTCGCGATCGGGTACGGGCGACGGCCCAGGTTGCCCGGGCCGCGGAATGGGAATCCGCGCGGGCCGCGGCGGCCGCGCGCGCCCGAGCAAGGCTCGACGGTTCGGCCCTCAGCGATCGCGTCGTCGAGGCCGTGGCCGAGATGGCCGGGGCGATCGCGGTCCGTGATCTCGTCTCGGCCGACGACTTCGACCTGCTCCTCGTCCCCTGGACGCGTCGACCGGGCGAGCCGGGCGTCGGGCGTGGGGCCTGGCACGCACCGACGGACCAGAACCGGCACGGCACCGACGGGTCGAACGGCGCCTACGGGTCCAATGGCGCCAACGGGTCGAATGGGTCGACCGGCGCGAACGGGTCGGGCGCGCGCCGCGGCTGGCTGCAGCGCCTGACCGGGGACTCGCACGCGTCGAACGGGCACGAAGCCGGCGCGGTGATCGAGGACCTGGCCGACACCACGCCGGCCGCTGCGGCCAACATGGCGGGACCGGGTGCCGATGCCGTCGTCGGTGACGATCTCGACGCGCCCGAGGCCCAGCTCCCCGAGGAGCCCTGGCTCGCGGATGCCGCGGCGTTCGCCGAGAACGCCAGGGTCGCGGAGCTTCGGAGGGCCGAGGCGGCCGAGAGCGAAGCTGCCCGCGCACGGCGCTTCGCGGAAGAGCGACGCGCCGAGGAGGAGCGCCGGGCGGCGGAACGACGGGCGGAGGACGAGCGGGTCGCGGAAGCGGCGCGGCATGCCGAAGAGGCGCGCGCGGTCCGAGCCGCCATCGCTGCCGAGGAGGCCCGGGCCGCCGAACGCGCCCGAGCGGCCGAGCAGGCTCGCGCCGCCGAGGAGGCCCGGCGCGCGGACGAGGCACGCTTCGCCGAGGAAGCCCGCGCGGCCGAGGAGGCACGTCGGGCCGCGGAGGCGAGCTCGCAGGCCGCTCGAGCGCGAGCCGCCGAAGAGGCGCGTCGCGCGGAGGAGGCACGGGCCGAGGCCGATCGCCTCGCGGAGGAGGCACGGGCAGCCGCCGCGGCGAGGGCCGAGGCAGATTCGGCGCGCGCCGCCGCGGAGGCCGCCCTCGCCGAGGAGGCCCGCCTCGCGGAGGCGGCCCGCGCAGAAGCCGAGCGACTGGCCGAGGAGGCGCGGCTTGCGCACGAAGCGCGGCTGGCCGAAGCCACTCGAGCGGAGGCCGAGCGCGTGCGCCTGGCCGAGGAGGCGCGGGTCGCCGAGGCGGAGCGCGCGGAGGCGGAGCGCATCCGGGCGGAAGAGCAGGCGAGGTTCGTCGAGGAGGCTCGGGTGGCCGAGGAGGCGCGGGCCGAGGCCGAGCGGCTGCGCGCCGCCGAGCACGCCCGAATCCTCGAGGAGGCTCGGGTCGCCGAGGAGGCGCGGGCCGAGGCCGAGCGTGCTCGACTCGCCGAGCAGGCGCGGCGTGCCGAGGAAGCGCGAACCGCCGCCGAGCAGGAACGACTCGCCGCAGAGCAGCGGCTCGCAGAAGGCACGCGGCTCGCCGAGGAAGCTCGAGCGGCCGCGCAGCAGCTCGCCGAGCAGGTGCGGATCGCGGAGGATGCGCGGCGCGCAGAGGAAGCGCGGAGCGTCGCCGAGCAGGCCCACCTCGCCGAGGAGGCGCGGCGCGCCGACGAAGCCCGCGCGCAGGCGGAGCGCCTGGCGGAGGAAGCGCGGCTCGCCATCGAAGGTCGGGTCGATGCCGAAACCCGGGCCGCCACGGAGCGAGCGCGCATCGAGGAAGCGGTGCGTCTCGCCGACGAGGCGGCTCGAGCGGCCAATGACGCCCGACTCGCGCACGAGGCGAAGGCCGCCGAGGAGGACGCGCGTCGAGAGGAGGAGGCCCGGCTGGCCGGAGTCGCCCAGGAGGCCGCGGATCGGGCGCGACTCGCGGCCGAGGCGCGGCTGGCCGAGGAGATCCGGCTGGCTGACCAAGCGCGCGCCGAGGCCGCGGAGCTCGAGGAGCAGGCCAGGCTCGCGCAGGAGGCGCGCCTCGCGCACGAGGCCAGCGCGCAGGCGGAGCGGATGCGGGCGGCCGAGGAGGCGCGGGTCGCGGAGGAGGCGCGCGCCGAGGCCGAGCGCGCGGCCCAGGAGGCGCAGCGCCTTTCCGAAGAGGCGCATCGGGCGCAGGAGGCGCGAACCGCGGCGGAGCACGCGCGACAGGTCGCCGAGGCCTTGCTCACCGAGCAGGTGCGCCTCGCGGACGAGATCCGGGACGAGGCCGCGCGACTCGATGAGGAGGCGCGCCTGGCGAAGGAACGTCGGGCGCCGGACGAGGCGTGGCTGGCTTCGGAGCGGGAGCGGCTTGCGGAGGAGGCCCGGCAGGCCGCTGCGGCGCTCGTCGCGCAGCAGGCGCAGCTCGCCGAGGCGGTTCGACTCACGGAGCAGGCCCGCGCGGAGATCGACCGCCTGGCCGAGCAGGCCCGAATGGCGGAAGCGGCGCGAGCTGCCGAGGAGTCGCGCGCGGAGGCCGAGCGCGCGAGATTGGCGCGCGAAGCCGAGGCGGCCGAGCAGGCCCGCGCGGAAGCCGATCGAGCTCGAGCCGAGGCCGAACGGATCCGCGCCGAAGCCGAGGCGGCCGAGCAGGCCCGTGCCGACGCCGAACAGGCTCGACTGGCTTCGGAGGCCCAGGCGGCCGATCGAGCTCGAGCCGAGGCCGAACAGGCTCGACTGGCTGCGGAAGCCGAGGCGGCGGAGCAGGCCCGTCTGGCTGCGGAAGCCGAGGCGGCCGCTGAGCGGGCGCGGCTGGCCGATGAGGCCAGGGCTGCCGAGGAGGCGGCTCTTGTCGAGGCGGAGGAAGCCTGGCGCGCCGAGCAGGCTCGGCTTGCCGAAGAGGCTCGCGCTGCGGAGGAGGCGCGCGTTGCCGAAGAGGCGCGCGTTGCGGACGAGGCCCGGTTCGCGGAGGAGGCCCGGCTCGCAGAGGAAGCACGCGCTGCGGAGGCGGCCCGGCTAGCCGAAGAGGCTCGCGCTGCGGAGGAGGCGCGCGTTGCCGAAGAGGCGCGCGTTGCGGACGAGGCCCGG
>JAICVI010000136.1 GCA_025935415.1 Chloroflexota bacterium | reverse complement strand
GACCTCGGCGACGGCCAGGGCAACTGCAGCCAGACCCGCCGGGCGGCCGCGGAGGCGCTCGTCGACTGGCTCGCGACCGACCCCACCGGAAGCGGTGACCCCGACTTCCTGATCATCGGCGACCTCAACTCCTACGCCAAGGAGCAGACGATCGACGAGATCAAGCAGGGCGCCGACGACGTCGACGGCTCCGCCGACGACTGGACGAACCTGATCGAGCAGTTCATCGGCCCGGACGCCTACTCGTACGTCTTCGACGGCCAGGCCGGGTACCTCGACCACGCGCTCGGGAATGCCACGCTGACCCCGCAGGTCACGGGCGCCGCCGAGTGGCACATCAACGCCGACGAGCCCGACGTGCTCGACTACGACACGTCCTTCAAGCCCCCCGAACAGGACGCCCTGTACCAGGCGGACGCCTATCGGACGTCCGACCACGACCCCGTGATCGTCGGGCTGGAGCTCAACGCGCCGCCGACGTTCCAGTTCCTGGCCGGTGGCGCCTGCTCGGCGATTGCCAATGGCGGCACGTTCCTCGTGGCGGTCGACGATCTCCAGACCGCGGGGTCCGACCTGAGCCTGGCGCTCACGGGCAACTCCAACACGTCGCTCGTGCCGAACGCGGGCGTCGTCATCTCCGGGACGGACACGCGGTCGATCACGATCACCGCGGCCAGCAAGAAGAGCGGCTCCGGAACCCTGACCTTCGACCTCAGCGACGGCGTCAGCACGGTGTCGTTCCAGATCAAGGTCCAGGTCGGGACCGACGCGAACGACACGCTGACGGGGAGCTCGGCCAACGAGCTGCTCGTGGGCGCGCAGGGGAACGACACCCTGAGCGGCCTCGAGGGCGCCGACGTCCTCTGCGGCGGAAACGGCAACGACACGATCGGCGGCGGCGACGGCGCTGACACCCTCGACGGTGCCAGCGGTGTCGACAGCCTCTCCGGCGGATCCGGAGCCGACGTCCTCCGCGGCGGCCAGGGCGACGACATCCTCACGGGCGGCGCCGATGCCGATGCGTTCAGCGGCGGCGCGGGTGCCGATACCACCACCGACTTCAATCCCGGCGAGGGCGACACCTCGGACGGCAGCTAGGCCTCGAACCGGGCCACCGTGCCCGGCTCCAGATCGTTCCGGCGCCGGTGCGGAACTCGCACCGGCGCTGCGATTCATCGGCCGGGCGACGGACGCCTCACTCGAACGTGAGGCTGGTTGTCCCCAGCGCCATCGCCGTCCGGACCGCGGCCGCTTCGCGATCGAGCCCGAGCTCCTCGAAGAGGGCGATCGAGCGCTGGAAGACAGGCTCGGCGTCGGCGGTCCGACCGGCGACGCGAAGCGCGTTGCCCCACGCACGCAGGACCCGCGCCAGGATCGGCCGGGCGCCCTCGGCGCCGTAGATCGCGGCGCTGGCTTCGAAATCGGCGACCGCGGCGTCGATCTCGCCGCCTGCGGCCAGGGCCTCACCGCGCTTGAACAGGATGCCGGCCTCGCCCTGGTGGTTGTCGATGGCCCGCGCCTGGGCGAGCGCCTCGTCCCAGTGGCCTTCGCCGGCGTCGCCGAGCACGGCGGCCGCCGTTCCGAGCCACGCCTGCAGCGTCGGCCGCCAGACCTTGCGGTCGACCACGAACGAGATGTCCTCGCCCCGCTGGAGCACGTCCCTGGCGTCCGCGAACCGACCCTGTCGGTGGAACGCATCGCCGAGGATCCAGGAGCTGACCACGGCGCAGGCCGACGCGCCGGTCTGCTCTGCCTGCTGGATGCAGTCGAGGGCCAGCGGGACGGCCCGATCGAGGTCGCCGCGCATGGAGTGCACGAACGACTCCGCGATCAGCGCGTCCAGCCGTGCGATCAGGTCGCCATCGCGGGCGATGGCCGTCGCCGCCTTGGCGGCCGCGTCCGCCTTGTCGAAGTCGCCGAGCGTCGCATAGCCCATCGCGAGGCCGCCGCGGGCGAACGCCGCCCCGATCGAATCCTGCCGCGTCTCGACGAGCGGCAGGGCCTCCTCCAGCGCCGCGACGCCCTTCCGGACGGTGCCCGTGAAGATCTCGCCCAGGCCGATGAAGATCATCGGCATCGCCCGCAGGGACGGATCGCCGGTCTCCTCGGCGAGCACGGCGATGCGATCGAGGGATCGCTTCACCAGCGGCGACGTGCTGCTCTCCCCATTCTGTAGCCGGCCGAGGGCGATGGCCATGTGGAGGCGCGCGATCAGCTCTGGATCGCCGATCGCCTCGGCCTCGGCAACGACCCGCTCCAGCTCCTCGAAGGCATCCTCCTGGGAGCGGAAGCTGTACCCCGCCGAGGCCCGTCCGAGCGCGATCTCGACGAGCCGGCGCCGGCGTCGCTCGGCTTCCGCGCCATCTGGGACCGCGTCATCGACCTGGCTGGTCGCGAGGGCCGCGGCCCGGTCGAAGCCGTTGAACGACTCGTGGATGGCGTTCTGCTGCAGCGCGTGCTGCGCGCCCTCCACCAGGTAGTCGATGGCCCGCTCCACGTTGCCGGCCTGTTCGAAGTGCATGGCCAGGACCGGCGCGAGCTCGCCGCGTCGATCCGGGTAGAGCGCCTCGAGGGCCTCGCCGACCTGTCCGTGGAGCTCGCGGCGTTCCTGCTTCAGGAGCGATCCGTACGCAGCGTCCTGGACGAGGGCATGCCGGAACAGGTATTCGAGCTCCGGCCGGAGCGAGGCAAGGCGGATGAGGCCCTTTGCCTCGAGGGTGTCCAGCTGGATGTCGGTGCTCATCGTCCCTCCCCGACCGCCCGGTCCTCGCCCACGACCCGCTCGAGGACGCGAACCGGGAACTGGCGGCCGATCACGGCTGCGATTCGCAGGCTGCGCTTTGCGCTCTCCGGGAGCTGGTCGATCCTCGCCAGCAGCAGCCCATGCAGGGATTCGGGGATCTCGACCGCGGCGATCTCGCCGGTCGCAACCCAGCGATTCTCCGTGGCGACGATCGCGCCTCGCTCGATCAGCATCCGCACGACCTCCTCCACGAAGAAGGGGTTGCCCTCCGCCCGGGCCATGATCAGGTCACGCACGGCATCCGGGAGCGATTCGATCTCCAGCAGGTTCGAGACGAGCGTCCGGCTTTCGCCCTCGCTGAGTGGGGCCAGGCGGATCTCCGTCACGGCCTCGTCGTACACCTCGCGCGCCTGACCGAGCAGCGCCCAGCCCGCCGAGTCGGTCTCGGCGCGGAGTGCCGAGAGGAACAGGATCGGCAGCTGGCCCGCGAGCGGCAGGAGCAACCGAAGGACCTCGACGGAGGCGTCATCCGCCCAGTGGAGGTCCTCGCACACCAGCGCGACCGGACCCCGCGCGGCGAGCGCGCGCAGCACGCGATTGGTCGACGCCACGTAGCGGCTCTGGAGCACCTCGGGCGGGTTGGCCGTCAGAGCAAGCTCCGCGTCGCGCAAGGGCAGCTCCATCAGGTTCGCGAGGTAGCCGGCCGTGTCTGCCGCCCGTTCCGGGTCGTCCGCCAACAGCTCCTGGAGGGCCGCATCCAGCGTCGCGCGAGCGTCGTCCAGCCCGGCCGCGAAGGGGATGCCGAGGATCGAGCGAAGGAGGTCGATCAGCAGGTGGTACGGCAGATTCCGCCCGTACGAGACGCAGTGGCCCTCGATCCACTGCACGGCCGGCGCGCCTGCCGCCTGGCGGCCAAGCTCGGCAAGGAGGCGGCTCTTGCCGATGCCGGGCTCGCCGATCACGAAGGCGACGCGGCCCCGGCCGGCCCGGACCACGTCGAGGAGGTCACTCAGTCGCTGGAGTGGCTCGTCGCGCCCGACCATCGGGCTGTCGAGGCCCACCGACGCCAGCCCGCGCTTGCGACCCGGCGCGGCCTTGCGCCCGCGGACCCGGAACGCGTGGACCGGCTCGGCCTTGCCCTTGACGTCGATGCCACCGAGGTCCTCGAGCTCGAAGGTGTCGCCGGTCAGCCGGCGGGTCATCTCGGTGATCAGGACGGTGCCAGGCTGCGCGGCCGTCTGCATGCGAGCCGCCACGTTGACCGCGTCGCCGAGCGCGGTGTACTCGTAGCGCAGGTCAGAGCCAACGTTCCCGACCATCACCGGCCCGGAGTTGATGCCGGCCCGGATCCGGAAGTCGATGCCCTGGCTCGCCCGCAGCTGCGCGGCGTACTCGTCCGTCGCGTCGAGCATGTCCAACGCGGCGAAGATCGCCCGCTCGGGGTCGTCCTCGTGCGCCACCGGGGCACCGAAGAACGCGAGCATGGCGTCGCCCTGGAGCTGGGCGATCGTGCCCTCGTAGCGGAAGACGGCGCGCGACATGAGGTCGAACGCCTCGTTGATCATGGCCGTCCAGTCCTCGGGATCCATCTGCTCGGCCAGCGCGGTCGAGCCGACGACATCCGCGAAGAGCGCGGTCACGGGCTTGCGCTCGCCCGTGAGGCGCGCGGCGCGCATCTTGGTCACCAGCGGCGCGGGCGCCGCGGCGGTCAGGCGGGCGTGCGCCGCCGGGTCGGCGGGGGACGCATCCTCGAGCGCCTGGCCGCAGCTCGCACAGAACTTGGCATCCGCGGCGACGCTCGCCTCGCAGCGGGGGCACGACCGGACAGGCGACTCGACGGGCATCGGGCGGCCATCCTACTCCGCCTTCCGACGCTGTCCGCGTGCGAAGCAGGTCGCACCGGGCGCCGCCGCACGAGGTGACCCGCCACTCCCGAAACCGCGACGCGTGCACGCTCCATGTGCAAATCGAGGGGTTTGAGCGGCCGTAGGGTCCCTCGCCACGAGTCGTGACGCCGACACGCCAACGTTCATACGTCCACGCGCTGCACGAGGCAGATTCGCGGCGTCCCCCTGCCATGCGGCGCCCTCCGACGACGGTCTCTCGACCCCTTCGGCTGCGAATAGCCCGAAATGAACATTGGGCGTGCATCGGACCGCCGATCGCCGATGCGCCGAGGGGCAAGCCTGTACGATGTCGGCGCGAGCGGGCGTAACTCAGTTGGCCAGAGTGCCTGCCCTCCAAGTAGGATGCCGCGGGTTCGAATCCCGCCGCCCGCTCCATTTCCTCCTCCGGCCTTTCGCGGCCGCCCGCGCCACGTACCATCCCGGCGGTGCAGGGTCGCGTCCGAGATCGTGATGCCGTCGCCCTCGACCTCGTCGGGGTCGTCGGGCTCACCGCGTTCCTCCTCGGGCTGACCTGGCTCCAGGGATCCGCGAAGCTGGGCTTCGATTCGGGGAAGGCCCTCGAGGGCATCCTCTCCCAGCTCAGCGTCACCCTCCCGGCGGCCATCCTCGTGCTCGCAGCGTCGGCCCTGGAGCTGGCCGCGGGCGTGGTCCTGGCCAGGGCAGCTCGCCGCCAGCCGTTCGACTCGTATGCGGACGCATTCCTCGCCGCGATGGTCGCGGCCGTCCTGAAGGACACGCTGCTGCTCGGCAGCGTCGCCGCATTCGGCCTCTTCGTCCAGCCGATCCTCATCGTCGCCGACGTTGCGCTCGTCGGGGCCGGGCTGTGGCTGCTGGCGTCGCACCGCTGGCGGCCCCCGCTCATCGACGCCGGCAGCTGGCGACGCGCGCTCGTCGGCAACCCCTCGATGGCCATTGCCGTGCTCGCCGCCGTCGTCTGGATCGGCCCGATCCTTCTGCAGCTCGCGAGCCCCGTGGTGCCGTTCGTCGACGTGCTGCCGAACTACGTGGGGCCGGTCGAGCACCTGCGGACCTTTGGCTGGTTCTCACCGCTCGATGCCACCCAGTCACCGATCATCGGGCCCTCGCGTACCGTCCTCGGCTACGACGGGCTGATGGGCGCCATCGCAACCATCACCAACCTGAGCGGCGGCCTCGCGATCGCCGGCTTCATCCTGCCCCAGACGCTCCTGGTCGCAGCTGGCGCCAGGCGCCTCGCGGGCTCGATCAGCCCGGCCAACGCACCCATCGGCGCATGGGCACTCCTCGCCTTCGCGCTCACCCAGCCGTTTGCGCGGCTCGCGGACGCGCGCGGCACGGTCGTGGTCGTGCCGCTCGTCTGCTTCGGGCTCGCGCTCGCCGCGGACGCCCTCCACGGCAAGCCGGACTCGTGGCGGTTCGGGCGCGGGACGGCGATCGGCCTGGCCTTCGCGGCGGCGACGCTGGTCCATCCCGTCATCGGGTTCTTCGCCATCGCCACGGTGACCATCGCCGCGCTGCTGCGCCCGTCGGAGCTGGCCCCGACGGCCTTCGTCGCCACGCTGACCGCCGGCGTGCTCGCCATCCCGCAGGCAGCGACGATGGCCGGTCTGTCCCTGCCGACACTCGTCCTGGGCGCCTGGCTGCCGATTGCCGGAGCCATCGGCGCCGGAACCGGCGCGCTCGTGGATCGGCGGGCGGCGTTCGCGAACGGTCTCGTCCACCTCGCGAGGCT
>JAICVI010000044.1 GCA_025935415.1 Chloroflexota bacterium | reverse complement strand
GAGCTGTGGTCGACCTTCATCGGCGGGTCCGTCTTCGCCTGGCTCGACTGGCGAACCGGCTCCATTCTCTGGAGCGCCCTCGGGCACGTCTACGTGCTGACGCTGATGCTCGTCGCGGTTGGCGGGGCAACGCTCGGCGGAGCGACCCCCGGAGCGTGACGGCGGTCCGTGAGGCGCGACACGATCGCCCGCGGGGCCGATAGACTTCGAAGCCCATGAAAGTCGGAGTCGCTCGTGAAACCGCGCCCGGAGAGCGCCGCGTGGCGCTCGTCCCGGACGCGCTGGCGAAGCTCACCGCTGCGGGCCTGGAGATCCTCGTCGAGCAGGGCGCGGGCAAGGGCGCGCTGATCCCCGACGCGGCGTACGCCGATGCCGGGGCAACCGTCGTCAGCACGAACGACCTCTACCAGCAGGCCGACGTGGTGCTCCGTGTCCAGAAGCCGACCCCCGAGGAGGCACGGCGCCTTCGCAAGGGCCAGGCGGTGATCGGGCTCCTGCAGCCGCTCCTCGATCCCCAGCTCATGGCCAAGCTCGCCGAGGACGGCGTGAGCGCGGTCAGCCTCGACGCGATTCCGCGAACGCTCTCGCGCGCTCAGACGATGGACGCGCTGTCGTCGCAGGCGAACGTCGGCGGCTACAAGGCGGTCCTCATGGCCGCGGCCGAGTTCGGCCGCTACTTCCCGCTCCTGACCACGGCGGCCGGGACGGCCAAGCCGGCCAACGTGCTGATCCTCGGAATCGGGGTTGCCGGCCTGCAGGCGATCGGCACGGCACGCCGGCTGGGCGCGGTCGTGAAGGCCTACGACGTTCGACCGGAGACGCGGGAGCAGGCCGAGAGCCTCGGCGCCCAGTTCGTCACGCTGAAGACCCAGATCGATGCGACCGGCGCCGGCGGCTACGCCCGCGAGCTGACCGCCGAGGAGCGCGCGGCCCAGCAAGCCGAGCTCAACGAGGTGATCTCGGGGATGGACGTCGTGATCACCACCGCCCAGGTGCCGGGCCGAAAGCCACCCGTCCTGGTCACGAAGGAGGCGGTCGCCAAGATGAAGCCCGGCTCCGTGCTCCTCGACATGGCCGCGTCCGCCCTCGGCGGCAACGTGGAGCTCTCGAAGGCCGGCGAGACCGTCGTCACGGACAACCTCGTCACGATTCTCGCCCCCGAGAACATCCCCGCGACGATGCCGATCGGGTCATCGTCGTTCTACGCGCGAAACATCTCCGCGCTGCTGCTCCAGCTCGTCAAGGACGGCGCCCTGAACCTCGACCCCGCCGACGAGATCGCCGGACCGGTGACGATCACCCACGGGGGCGAGATTCGCAGCGAGGCCGTGAAGAAGCTCCTCCAGCCCGCGGAGGCCAAGGCATGAATGCCGCCGAGCTCGGCAGCTTCCTGACGCAGTTCACGGTCTTCATCCTGGCGATCCTCTGTGGCTTCGCGACCATCTCCAAGGTCCCGGCGACGCTCCACACGCCCCTGATGTCCGGCGCGAACTCGATCCACGGGATCGTCCTGGTCGGGTCGATGTTCATCGCGGTGACCGCGACCGACCTCCTGTCCCAGGTGGTCTCGCTGATCGCGGTGGCCTTCGCCACGATGAACGTGGTCGGCGGCTACGTGGTCACCGACCGGATGCTCCAGATGTTCAAGCGCAAGCCCGTCGCGGCCGCCACGGCCGAGCCGCGGGCCGAGGGCTAGGCGTGGACCAGGACCTCCTGTTTGCGCTGGCACGAATCGCCTGGCTCATCGGAGCCGTCGCCTTCGTCCTCGGCCTCATCCGGATGAACTCGCCGGCCACGGCCCGCAACGGCAACCTGGTGTCGGCCGGCGGCATGGCCATCGCGATCGTCGCGACGGCGATCTATCTGCTCCTCCGCCCGGCGCCGGCCGAAGGCTCCTCCGGCATCACGGGCTGGATCATCATCGTGGTCGGGATCGCGGTCGGCGGCGGGCTCGGCCTGTACACCGCGCGGACCGTGAAGATGACCGCGATGCCCCAGCTGGTGTCGCTGTTCAACGCGGTCGGCGGCGGCGCGGCGGCGCTGATCGCGATCGACGACTACCTGGGCATCGCGGGTACGCCCGGCCTGGTCGCGAACGTCGCCATCGTCCTCGACATCATCATCGGCTCGATCACCTTCACCGGCTCGCTGATCGCGTCCGGGAAGCTGATGGGGCTGAAGATCACGCCCTCGAGGCCCGTCCGCGTGCCCGGCGGGCAGATCACGACCGCCGCGTTGGCCCTGGTGATGGTCGCCGCCGCGATCTTCCTGTGGATCGGCAACTACAGCGTCCCGGCGATGTTCCTGATCCTCGCCGCAGCGCTGATCTTCGGCGTCACGATGACGCTGCCGATCGGCGGCGCGGACATGCCGGTCGTGATCTCGCTCCTGAACTCGTTCACCGGCACGGCCGTCGCGATGGCGGGCTTCGTGCTGGACAACCCGGTGCTCATCATCGCGGGCGCGCTGGTCGGCGCCTCCGGCGCGATCCTCACGAAGCTGATGGCCGACGCGATGAACCGGTCCGTGATGAACATCATGGTGGGCGGGTTCGGTGGCGGGGAAGGCACCGTCGCGGCCGCAGGACCGGAAGGCGGCAGTGTCCGCTCGATCGGCATGGACGATGCGGCGATCCAGCTCGCCTACGCCTCCAGCGTGATCATCGTCCCCGGCTACGGTCTCGCGGTGGCCCAGGCCCAGCATGCCGTGCGGGAGCTCGCGGAGCTGCTCGAGGAGCGCGGCGTGACCGTGAACTATGCGATCCACCCGGTCGCCGGTCGCATGCCGGGGCATATGAACGTCCTCCTCGCCGAGGCCAACGTGCCCTACCCGCAGCTCCGAGAGATGGAGGACATCAACCCGGAATTCGATCGGGCCGATGTCGCGCTGGTCGTCGGCGCCAACGACGTGACCAACCCCGCCGCGCGGCGGGCCGGCACCCCGGTCAGCGGCATGCCCATCCTCGATGTCGATCATGCCAAGTCGATCATCGTCATCAAGCGCTCGATGGGCCGCGGCTACGCGGGCATCGACAACGAGCTGTACGTGAACCCCAAGACGGGGATGTTGTTCGCCGACGCGAAGCAGGGCCTCGCCGATCTCGTGGCGGCAGTCAAGGCCCTCTAGCAGCGGAGCTTCCGCGGGCGGCCCGGAACCGCCGCGCACCCGCGGATGGCCGTGGCATGGCACCCTTCCCGCTCCGATGCGCCGATCGACCCGGGGGCGGAGCATCGCCTGCGCCGCCCCGTTCGCTGCCTTGGTGCTGCTGCTGATCGCGGCCGGTTGCGACGCGCGCACGGCCTCGCCTTCGGCGCAGCCCCAGGCAACAGCGTCATCACCGACCGGCACGGGTTCGCCGGCAGCGAGCGGGCGCCTGCCGACGCCGGTTCCGACGCCTGTCCCCGGCTCGGGCGGCCCGCTTCCGACCGCGACGGCCGTCGCGGCCGAGGCCCGCCTGGTGATCCGGCTCAGCAGCTGCGGTGACACCTGCGAGGCCTCGGCAGGCACGACCGTGCTCGACGATGGGCGGGTCGTCTGGGAGGCCTCCGACGGCAGCGGGCGCGTGCTCGAAGCGCAGCTCTCGGATGTGGCCCTGGCTCGGGTGCGTGCCGCAATCCAGGGCGAACACGCGCTCGACACCGCTGGCGACTTCCGCGCGGTGCTCCGACCCGGTGGCGTCGCCATTCCCCATGGCCTGTCCTCGCTCCGCTTCGAGGTCGGCTCCGGCGCGTCGAGGGTCGTGGTGACATCGTGGGATCCGGACAGCCTCGCGGACCAGCGCGAGCAGTGGCGTATCCCCGCCCAGATGGACGCGCTTGGTGGGTTCGCCGACCAGCTCCGGGATCCGGTCGGGTGGCTCGGAGCCGGGGCCTTCGCGACCCAGCCCCGGCCATATGCCTCGGACCGATTCCTCGTCGTCATCGACCTCTTCGGCGACGTCGGCGACACGGGCAGCTTCCCGGCCGATGCCGACGACGTCGACTGGCCGTTCGGCAACCCGATCGAGACCGCGGGCGAGCCCGTCGCGGGCGAGGAGAGCCTGGCGACCCGCTGCCTCATCCTCGACGGCGACGGGGCCGCCGCGCTGCGCGCCGCGGAGCGAACCGCCGGCTCGAGGCGGCCCGCGGGAGCCTGGTTCAGCACCGCCGAATACAACTGGCACCGCGCGGACGGCTTCCTGCAGCTGAGCCTCCGCCAGCTGTTGCCGCACGAGCAGGGAACCTGCCGCGATCTTGTGGAGCCGAGCTTCTGATCGCGAGCCTGGAAGGCATCGTGAAGCCCAGCCCCAGCGTCATCCGCAGGCGTGCCACTGGGCGCAGCCGGGACGGAACGGTGGATCGACCACCTCGCCGGGGCGGCACGACGCGGGCCGGCTAGATGCTCAGCCGGCCTCCGGCTCGGTGACGTCGACGACCGCCGCACCAAGTCCCGCGACCAGGTCAGCGGGCGTCACGTGGAGGTTGGTCCCGCGCACCCCACCACCGATCGACACCACGGGCTCGGCCATGATCGAGGCGTCCGCGATGACGGGCCAGGCCCGTGTCGACCCGAATGGCGTGATGGTGTACCGGACGTAGCCCGTGACCCGCTGGGCCTCGTCCGCGTCGGGCAGCGAGAGCCGGCTCACGCCGAGGTGGCCGCGCAGCTTGGGCCAGTCGAACCGTCGCCCCGCCGGGACCAGCACGAACAGGTAGTCGTCGTCGCCGCGCCGGACGACGATGGTGCGGAGAAGGGCGCCGAGCGGGATTCCCTGCAGCGCCGCGGCCTCTTCGGCGCTGTCCGCCGGCCCGGTCCGCACGACGCGGTGCTCGATGCCGAGCGCGGCCGCTGCCTCGAGCGCCGGTGTGGACTCGACGGGATCGATCACGTCGAGGCTTCGCCGAGCTCGATCCGGATGCGCTTGTTGATCCGGCCCTTCGACTCGTAGCCGGTGACGCGGATCGGGCCGACCTCGCGGGTGTTGGCGACATGGGTGCCGCCGTCCGCCTGGAGGTCGAGCCCGACGATCTCGATCGTCCGCACCTCGGGGATGCCCGCCGGGAGGAGGTTGACCTTCGTCCGGATGAGGTCCGGGATGGCGAAGGCCTCCTCGCGCGGGAGGTCGGCGACCCGGATCTCGCGCGCCGCCTCGACTTCGGCGTTGATGCGCCGCTCGATGTCCTCGACGAGCTCGCCCGACATCCGCTCGAACTCGAAGTCCATCCTGCCCGACCCGGGCTCCATGTTGCCGCCAGTGACCTGCGCGCCCCAGTCGCGCCAGACCACGCCGCAGAGGATGTGCAGCGCCGTATGCGTGCGCATCAGCAGGTGCCGGCGATGCCAGTCGACCTCGACCTCGACATCGTCGCCGATCGCCGGTGGGGCCACGCGGGCCTCGAGCTCGTGGACGATCTCGCCGTCGACCTTGCGCGCAGACGTGATCGCCCAGACCGCGCCGTCCGAAGGCCGGCGCAGCGTCCCACGATCCGCGGGCTGCCCGCCACCGCCCGGGTAGAAGGTCGTCCGATCGAGCTCGAACGTCGCCGGTTCGTCCTCGCGAACCGCGACGACGCGCGCGCTCACCCGTTGCGCGTAGGCATCGACGTAGCAGAGTTGCAAGCCGCGGGCCACGCTCGGAGGGTACCGAAGTCCCGGTGCCGCCCCGCACCGGGATAAGCCGCGGATAAGCGGGCCCAGGTACGTTCGTACTCCCCGCGCGAGTACGCGAAGCGGCGGTGGGGATGCCTGCGGTGTGGTTGGCGCGGAGGGCCTCGCGCCAGGAGTCCTATGGGCACCCCTGACTTTCGTCGCATCGACTCGCGCCCGGGCCGTTCGTACGGTGACGCTCCTTGAACGAGCGCCGCGAATGCAACTGCGAGGAGATTGCAAGCCCCATGCGCCGCTGGTAGCCCGCTCCGCACCAACCAGACAACGTTCCGGTCGGACCGGTCCCTTCCTCCCGGTCAGGCCAGCTACTTGAACGAGGCCCGGAGCCCATCCGGGTCTCGTTCGATGTCCGGCCCCTGATCGACCGTCGGCTAGTGCGCGGCGAGGACCGGGCGGGCGGCCATCGGCGTCGGCACCAGCTCCAGGCGGATGGCGACCATCGCCGCCTCGACGCGGCCGGATGCGCCGAGCTTCGCGAGGATGTTCCCAACGTGGACGCCGACCGTCTTCTGGCTGATGAAGAGGCGCTCCCCGATCTCACGGTTGGTGCGGCCTTCGGCGATGAGCGCCAGGACCTCGACCTCTCGGCGTGAGAGGCCGAACGCCTCCTTCTTCCTGGTCCCGTCCTGCGGCGCAAAGGCCGCCGCAATCCCGGCGCCTGCCGACGGTTCGATCGACTCGCGCGACGAGATCGGCTCACCGTGCGCCGCCGCCCCGGTGCCGGACGGTCCCGTCGGCGAGCCGAGGCGGGATCGCGTGCTGTCGCCGCCCTGGGCCGCGCCCGGGCTGGAGTCGATGCCGGCAGCACTTGCGCCGGGACCGACCGCCAGCGGCGTGGCCGCGCTGCGGGCCCCCGCCTCGGCGGCGATTCCCGGGATCGTGATGAGCGCGCGACCCGCCAGGTTGGTGAGCTCTCGCAGGAGCGGCCGCGCGCCGAGCTCCTGCGCAATTCGCGCTGCCTCGAGGAGCGGCCCGCGGGCCGCCGCCCTGGCGATGCGAGCGTCCTTGCGGCCCGGGAGCGCCGCCTCGGCCTGGTGCCAGCGCGCCCGCGCGACGTGGTACGGCTCGCGGGCACGCTCCCAGCCCTGCGCAGCGGCATCCCACAGGACCGGGTCGTCGCGCCCCTCGAGCCGCGCCGCGAAGGCCCGCGCGGTGGCGAGGTTCGCGTCGGCCTCTTGCCGGCTGGGGGCACCGGGCTGGATCCCGCTGGCGCGCAGCACCGCCTCCGCCTCCGAGAGAACGCGCTTGCCGCGCTGCCGCGCCCCGCTGATCTCGGGCAGCGCGTGGCGGTCCCGCGCATCGGCTGCGACGGCGGCCTGGACCTCGAGGTACGTCGCCGCCATGCGCGCCGTGAGGGCCCAGTCCTCGGCGCGCCGGACGAGCGCCCAGCCCCGCTCGGCGGAGCGGCGGGCGTCGGCCACGTCGCCGCGCCACAGCGCGAATGACGCCGCGGCCCGCGTCGCCGGGACCTCGAGCTGGGGGTCGGGCGCATTGTCGATCTCCAGCGGTCGCCAGCCCAGCAGCGAGGCCGCTCGCTCGTCCACGCTGGTCTCGACCTCGAGCATCGCGGCGGTCACCGAGGCATCCGCGAACGCGACCGGGTCCGGGCTCCACTCGAGCGCCGTTCTGATCGTCTCGCGCGCCTCGTCCCAGCGGCCCGCGTTGAAGAGGGCCTCGGCGATGTTGCCGCGCAGCGAGTTGCCGTAGGCCACCTCGAGGCCGTCGGCCCTGGCCCGCTCGACGGCATCGCGCGTCGCCTCGATGGCCTCGTCGCGGCGCCCGAACAGGGCCAGCGATGTCGACAGGTTGAGCGAGGCACGGAACGCGACGTCCGGATCGTCCAGCTCGCGGGCCAGCCGGACCGCCTCCTGCAGCCGGGCGATCCCCTCGTCGCCGTCCCTGCCCCAGGCGCGAGCGACCCCGACCGTGCAGAGCGCGTGCGCCTCGACGGCACGGGCGTCGGCGCCGACGGCGCGGGCGATCTCGATCGCCTGCTCGCCGACGCGCGTGGCCTCGTTGAAATGCCCGATCAGCATCAAGGTCTGGGCCAGCGACGCGAGGACCCAGGCCCGAAGGTAGGTCTGATCGTTGGGCAGGATGCTCGCCGCTCGACGGTGCTCCGCGAGCGCTCGATCGTGATCGCCGAGCGCACGCGAGACCCTGCCCAGCATCTCGTAGATCGAGGCTGCCATGGCCGCGTCCTCGCGCTCGCCGAATCGACCGGCCGCCGTCTCGAGATACGCCAGCGCCCGATCCGGACGGCCTGCGGCAAGCGCGACCTCGGCCGTCTCGTAGAGCAGGCGGCCGTCGGCGCCGCGCGCCCCGCTCGCCGCTCCGAGCTCGAGCGCCAGCTCGCGCGCCGCGAGGGCGTCGACCGCCGAGTCGAGGTTGTCGGCGTTCGCCGCGGCGGCGAGCGCCGCCGCGCGGGCTCGGGAAGGTTCATACGCCGCCAGCCAGTGCGAGAGCGCGGCCGCCGGGTCCGGCCCCAGTGCTGCCGCAAGCGCCAGGTGGTGGCGGCGGCGCTGCACGGGCAGGAGGTCCGCCTCGACCGCCTGGGCGATCAGCTCGTGCCGGACCTCGAGCCGCTTGTCGCCGCGTTCCACGACAAAGCCGTGGTCGAGGGCGTCGATCACCCCGGCTCGAAGGTCGGCATCGAGCACGCCGTCGCCGCGGCGGGGGCGCGTCGTCGAGCGCGGCGGCAGCCCGTCGACCAGCCCTTCGAACGTCGCGGCGGCGGCGGACAGCGAGCCGCGATCGAGGGACATGCCGGCGGGCGCCAGGAGCCGCAGCACGCGCCGGCACTCCGGCGAGCGCCGGGCCAGGCGAGCGAGCACGAGCTCCTCGAGGGTCGAGCCGAGGGACAGGCCCGGCAGCTCGCGGCGAGCGGCCAGCACCTCCTCCGCGATCAGCGGGTCGCCGCCGGAGCGCTCGGCGACGAGCAGCAGGGCCGCCGCGGTCGGACGCTCGCCCTCGATCTCGGTGACGAGCTGCGAGAGGTCGAAGCGGTCGAGTGGTCCGAGCTCGAGCTGGGCCGGCGGGTCCGCGGCGCCCGCGATCGCCGCGAGCTGCGGCTGGAACGGATGACCGCGCGTGACCAGATCACGACCGTAGGTGAGGACGAGGCACACGCGCGCCGGCCGCGCGACGCGCGAGAGGAACGTCGCGAGGTTGCGCGTGCCGGCGTCCGCATGGTGGAGGTCCTCGAGCACCAGCAGGACCGGCCGCGTCTCGCCGGCGCGCTCGAGCAGCCCCTGGATCGCCTCCGAGGTCCAGGCAGCCCGGCGCTCTGGTGCGATCGACTCCCGACGGGCGTGCGGGATCGCGCCGGCGAGCCGCGGCGCCAAGGCCGGCAGGAGCCGCGCGATCGGCTCCGCTCCGGATCCGGCGGCGCGCAGGAGCTCGGCATCGTCGAGCGCCGACAGCCAGCTCGTGAGGCCCTCCACGATGGGCGCGTACGCGGAGCGGCCGCGGGCGGCGACGGCGCTGCAGCGGACGACCTGGAAGGGTTCCTGGAGCCGGCCGACGCGGCGCGCCGCCTCGGTGACGAGCCGGCTGGCGCCCACGCCGCTCCGCCCGGACAGCAGGATCCGGGGCGATCGTCCTTCGGCGGCCGCCTCGAGCGCCACGGCGAGGTGCGAAAGCTCGCGCTCTCGCCCGACGAAGCGCTCGCTGACGTACTTCGCGGGCATGGCGCTCATCGTGCCACACGGGCAGGACCCCGCGGCTACGCTTCCGCGGCGATGACAGCCCAGAACCCCTCGCCAGACGAAGCGCCGGTGGCCCTGCGCACCGTTCCAACCGCGGACGGGGCGGGCCTCGACAAGTCTGAGAGGCCTGACGGGTCTGACGGGCCTGACGGGCCTGACGGGTCTGACGAGCCTGACGGGCCTGACGAGCCTGACCAGGCCGACCAGCCGGGCGCGGAGGCTCCGCTGTGGCAGGACCGGAGCTTCGTCGCGGTCTGGTCTGCGAGCACCGTCTCGATCTTCGGATCGCTGATCACCCGGACGGCGCTCCCGTTCGCCGCCATCCTCGTCCTCAACGCCGGCCCGATCCAGATCTCGCTGATCCGCTCGGCGGAGCTGATCGCCGGGCTGTTCGTGGGCCTGTTCGCCGGTGCGCTCGTCGATAGGATCCGGCGCCGCCCGATCCTGATCTGGGCGGACCTCGGCCGGGCGGCGCTGCTGGCGACGATCCCGATCGGGGCGATCTTCGGCTTCCTGAGCCTGCTCCAGCTGGTCCTGGTCGCACTCGCGGCGGCGGTGCTGACGACGTTCTTCGAGATCGCCGATCACGCCTTCCTGCCGACCGTCGTGTCTCGACGCCGGCTCGTGGCCGCCAACAGCGTCCTCACGGCAACCGGGTCGATCGCCGAGTTCAGCGCGTTCGGGATCGGCGGCTTCCTGATCCAGGCGTTCACGGCGCCAATCGCGATCGCGATCGATGCCGTGTCCTTCATCGTCTCGGCGATCCTGCTCGGGACGATCCGGAAGCCGGAGCCGCCGCCGAAGCCGGTCGTGGATCGCGAGCCCGTGTTCGACGAGATCCGTGACGGGATCGGGATCGTGTTCCACTCGCCGCTGCTCCGGGCCCTGGCCCTGTCGCACGGCGGCACCCACATCCTGTGGGGCATCTTCGGGACGTCGTATCTGCTGTACGCGACGGAAGAGCTGCACCTCGATCCCGCCACGATCGGGGTCGTCGCAGCAATCGGCGGGATCGGGTCGCTGGCCGGCTCGGCGCTGGCGCCGATCATGGTCCGGCGGTTCGGCGTCGGCTGGTCGATCGTGCTGGGCATCCTCGGCTTCACGCTCGGCAACGCGCTGATCCCGCTCGCGCCCTCCACCGGGGCCATCCTCGGGGTCTCGCTCGGGGCGCTGTTCCTGATCGGCCAGCAGCTCATCGGCGACTCCCTCGCGACCGTCTACGAGGTCACGGAGACGTCGCTCGTCCAGGCGAGCGTCACGGACCGAGTCCTGGGCCGGGTGAACGCGAGCATCGGGACCTTCACGACCTTGCTGACCCTCGCCGGTGCCATCGCCGGCGGCTTCATCGCCGAGAGCTTCGGGCTCCGCACGGCCTTCTTCGTCGGCCTCTCCGGAGCCGCCTTCACCCTCGTGGTGGTCTGGTTCTCGCCGGTCCGGCAGGTGCGTGACGCGCCCCTCGTGCCCACGATCGACATGCCGGGCGACACGCTCCCGATCACCGAATAGCCGTGCCGCCCCATCCCCGCAACACGCTCAACGAGCTCTCGGGCGAGGAGTGGCTGTACTTCACGAAGTCGGTCTGGACGACCGCGTATCCGTCCGAGCTTGGGCATGCCCTCCGGAGGGAGCACGGCGCCAACAAGCCGCCGCGCCTCATGGCCCGGCTGATCGAGTTCTTCACGAAGAGCGGCGAGCTGGTCCTCGATCCGTTCGCCGGCGTCGGCGGGACGCTCCTCGGAGCCGCCATCGCGCGCGGGCCGCGGCGGGCGATCGGCATCGAGCTGTCGCCGCGCTGGGCGGAGGTGTACGCGAGGGTCGTGGCCGAGGCAACCGCGGATCGGGGTGGGCGTGGCCCGGAGCTCGTCGACCTCGGCCAGAACGACCCGGGCGGCCCGCGCGGCTTCGACCCGAGCGGCTGCGAGCTGCGTGTCGGCGACAGCCTGGCGCTGCTCCCGGCCTTCGCCGACGAGTCGATCGACTTCGTTGCCACCGACCCGCCCTACAACGTCCAGCTGCCGATGACGATGTCCGGGGGTGCGCTCGCTGCCGACTTCAGCAACCGGCGCACGGACTACGCGATGGTCACGGACGATGCCGCCGACCTCGCGAACGCGGCGGACTACCCGGCGTTCCTCGATAGGATGACCGAGGTGCTCGGCGAGATTCGCCGCGTCCTCCGTCCCGGGCGATACGCGGTGTTGATCGTCCGCGACGCGTACCAGGACGGGCGCTACGTCTTCACCGGCGCGGACCTCGCAGGACGGGCGGCCACGGCCGGCCTCGTCCCGAAGGGTGATCTCATCTGGTACCAGGCCGGGACGCGGCTCCGTCCCTACGGCTACCCGACCGGCTTCGTCCCCAACATCGCCCACCAGCACGTGCTCGTCTTTCGCAGGGAACCTGGCGGCAAGCGAAGCGGGATACGGGCGAAGGCCACGCCCTGACGGCCGGACGCCGCGTGAATCGCCGCCGGAATTGGCGCGGCGGGCCGTCGAGCTGCCCCGACGACCCGCCGACTTTGCACGCGGGAGGTGTGAATCTGGCTCGCGGAGAGCCGGGCGGCGAGCGGTCCTAGGCGAGGCCGCGAGCGGCGAGGAGCGCGCTCAGGGCGTCGTCCGCCTCCTGCGGCATCGGCTGCCGCGGGCTTTCGGCAACCCCGGTGGCGGGCGCCGGCGCGAGCGTCGTCCGATGCACGAAACCCTGGTCGCCGTTCGTACAGACGACTTCGAGGAATGCGCCCGACGAGCCGACGACACGAACCTCATCGCCGGCGCCCAGGTCGCTGAGTCGCAGCCCGAGGACCTCGTCCGGACGATCGAGCACGGGCACGACCGCGTACCGGACGACTCGGACCTCCTCGCTCCCGGTGCCGCCGTCGGCGAACCGCAGCGGTGCGCGCCTCGCCACCTCGGACCGGCTCGGGTCGGAGCGGCGCGCCTCGAGCAGGGAGGGGCGGCGCCAGCGAGGCATCCCGGCTTCGGGATCCTCGTCCTGGCCGCTGTTGGGCGCCATCGACTCGACGCGCGTCGTCGCGGTGACGCTCATCACCTGGGGCACAGGGGGCGGAGCGGCCGCGGGCTTTCGCTCGAGCGGGTCCGCGGCGAGCATGGCCTCGATCTCTTCGACGCCGCTGCGCGCCACCCGGGGCCGGCGAAGGACGCCGACCAGGCCGACCGCCCCCGCCAGGACGATCCCGATCGCGATTGCGGCCGTGAGCCCGAGGCCGGCAAGGAGCGAACCGACGAGGCCGGCGCCCATGGCGGCGCCCATGACGAGAAAACGGGCAATGGCCCGAATGAATCCGTGCATCTCTGCGATCTCCAGTGCGGGTCTGAGGAAATCCCGCGATGAATGACCAGAGCATCGATCTGGGCCGAAGGGCGCGCCATGGTACGGGGGTCATGTCGGTCGGCGAGGGTCCGGGCGCCGGGTGCCGGGTGCGGTGCGGTCTGGGTGGGTTCCTGTGCGTCGGCGCCACGGGCTAGTACCGAAGTGCCCCCTTCGGGTCATTCCCGCACGCGGCCCCGCGCGCGAGCATTGCGGTCATGCAGGTTCTCACCTCGACCCACGCGATGGCCGGCCGCCCCAGCCGCTTCGCCGTCGCCTCCGCCGCCGGCTTCGGGCTCACGCTCGTGGTCGTCTCGGCCGGGCTCCTCTACCTCGTGTTCGTCGCGAACTTCCTGGATCGGTTCATGCCGACCGGCCGGCCGACGACGTTCGAGCTCGTGTCCGGCGCGCTGGCGTGGACCTTCGCGCTCACCGCGCCTGCGGGCTTCGGCCTGGTCGGCCTGGCGCGCATCGCGACGGCGGTCGATCGAGCCCGCGCGCGGCGCCCGCGTGTCACCCCCGCGGTGCGCCTTCGCCGCGCGATCGGCGACGACCACATCGTCGCCACCAGCGTCCGCGTGCCGGACGGCTCGCGCGTCCTTCCCGAGATCGTGATCGGCCCGTTCGGCGCCGCGATCATCGAAGAGCTGCCGCCGGTCGGCGCGGTCATGTCGCGGGGGGTCCGGAGCTGGGAGGTTCGCGTCGGCAATGGCTACATCCGCACGATCGAGAACCCCCTCGAACGTGCCGCCCACGACGCCGAGCGCGTCCGAAGCTGGCTGACGCCTGACGATTCCGACATGGTCCTGAAGGTCTACGCGGCCGTCGTCGGCAG
>JAICVI010000212.1 GCA_025935415.1 Chloroflexota bacterium | reverse complement strand
TACCCGATGCGCCTGGTCGTGCCGAAGCGCTACTTCTGGAAGAGCGCCAAGTGGCTCCGCGGCCTGGAGTTCCTGGACCACGACCAGCTCGGCTTCTGGGAGCGCTACGGCTACAACAACGACGCCGATCCCTGGAAGGAAGAGCGCTACTCGGAGTAGCGGCGCAAGCGCGCGAGAACCCGCCTAATCGAGCGGCGGCGGGACGAGGCGCGCCGGGGTCAGCGTGACGCGGTCCAGACAGGCGCCGTCCGCGCTGAGCTCCAGCGAGAGGCCGAGTCGGCCGTTCGGCGAGTCGAGGCGAAAGGTGGCCTTCCGCTCGCCATCGCCATCGATCGGGCGACCGAGCGTGATCGGGGCGAATCTCGCCTCCGTGGCGCGCATCGAGCGAACCACGGCCGAGACATCCACCTCGCTGCCGACCGAGAGATCCGACGGCCAGTCGATCGAAACCGGTCCGTGCTCCGGCGCCGTCAGCATCTCGACGATGCGCTCCGCAGCCCGCTGGAGCGCCGCCGAAGGCTCCGGGACGGACGTGAGGCCGAGGGTCTGGACCTTCGGCGGCAGCTCCGGAGACAGGAGGATCTCCGCCTTCACGCGGCCGCCGCGCGCGCCCTTGAGCCACCAGACCAAGTGGTACGCCGTGTTCGATTCGGTCGGCTCGTCCTCGTCGCGCGTCAGCTCGCCGTGGCGATTGCGGATGGTCTCGACGAAGTCGCGACGTGTCTCGACCGGCTCGTCGAGCTCGACGTTCATCGCGAGGAGGTTGGCAGCCACGACATCGTCCCAGTGGACCAGCAGCGCCTCGACCGCATCGCGCGCCTCCTCGGTCTCGGCATTGGGCGAGATTCGCCGCGCAGGCGCAGCCTCGGCCCGGAGCAACTCGTTCAGCAAATCCTTCGCGAGCTGCGAGGCGGGCCCGTATCGATGGTTGGTCAGCGTGATCACACCCAGCCCGGAGGCCGGGTGCCAGCGCATGTTCGAGCCGAAGCCGGGGTAGCCGCCGCTGTGCCCGACGATCCGGCCGTAGCGGACGTCGTCGACGATGAACAGCCCGTAGCCATAGCCCATCCGCTCCAGGTCCGGCAGGGCGTCGGGCGTCGCGTGGTCGAGGCGCGTGCCGGCATCGACGAGCGGCTGCTGGGCTTCCCTGCGGGTGGCGCGGCGGAGCGGGAATCGGCCCTCCGGATCGTCGCGCGGCGGAAAGGCGTCGGCCCAGAAACCGACCCACTTCGAGAGATCTTCGACCGTCGTGAAGATCCCGCCCATCGAAGCCAGCGCGCCGTACGGGTCGCTGGGCTCGTCGAGGTAGCGCTCGTCGCGCCAGAGGTAGCCGCGCGCCAGGCGTTCGGGCTCGAAGGCCTCGCCGACGTAGCTCGTGTCCGTCATCCCAAGGGGCTCCAGCAGCCGATCGCGGACCACGTCCTTGTACTCGGCGCCGGCGACGTTGGTGATCAGGCGCCCGAGGATCCCGTAGCCCGTGTTCGAATACTCGAATCTCGTGCCCGGCGCCCAGGCGAACGACAGGCCGCCGGCGAGGAGCCGCCGGAACGCAGCGATGTCGAGGCCCTGCTGGCGGTCGCCCCACGGGTCGTCGGTCGGGAAGCCCGCGGTCATCGTCAGGAGGTGGCGAATCGTGATCGGCGGGGAGTCGGCCGTCGGGTAGCGGAGGCTGGCCAGCTCGGGGACGTAGCGGTCGATCCGATCGTCGAGCGCGAAGCAGCCCTCGTCCCGCAGCGAGAGCACGGTCGCGGCGGTGAAGCTCTTCGTCATCGAGGCGATGCGGAACACGGACCGCGCGTCCGGCACCGCGTCCTCGCCCACGCGCAGCGTTCCCAGCCCGCGGCTGTGGACCAGGCGACCTCCAAGGGTCACCCCGTAGGCGAGCCCCGGCACGTGCCAGCCGGCGAACAGCCGGTCGGCGATCTCGTCGACGCCTGCGAGGGCGACGGCAAGGGCGGGCGCGAGCTCTGCGTCGAGCGCTGGCGGCGGGCTGGCGACACTCATCGGCGCGCCGGCAGCGTGCTGGTCGCGCTCATCGGCGCGCTGACAGCGTGCTGGTCGCGCTCATCGGCGCGGTCGGCGGTGGCTCGACGGATCATCCCGGGCAGGGTACGCCGCGACATGGCGAGCGATAGAAAAGACCGGACAGTTGCGCGAAAACCGCCGGGAGAATCAAGAAGCCGCCGGGCAGGCCGGCGGCCTCAGGCTCGGAAGCGAGATTCGATCAGTGCGCGCAGCTGCGAGCGGTGCCCGCGTCGTCCGCGGTGCGGAAGCTGGAGCCACAGCCACAGGCCGTGACCGCGTTCGGGTTGTTGACGGTGAACCCGGCGCCCATGAGCGTGTCGACGTAGTCGATCTCCGAGCCCTTGAGCAGCGGGATGCTGTTGCCGTCGACGTAGACCTTCACGCCGTTGACCTCGAGGAGGTTGTCCTCGGGCGTCGGCTGGTCCTCGAGCATCATTCCGTAGCGGAAGCCTGAGCACCCGCCGGAGTAGACGTAGACCCGCAGCCCGATGTTCGGGTTGGTCTCTTCCTTCGTGAGGTCGCGCAGCTTCAGGGCGGCGGCGTCGCTCAGCGACAGGACGGTGGGCTGCTGGTCGATCATTCGGTCAGGCTCCTTCGCGGCACGGGCGGCCCCGCGCTTGGGTTCGTGCGGTAGATCGTACGCAACGCAACCGAATTCGACAACCACCCACGCCGAAATCGCCGTTGCATGCGCGTTCCGGGTCGCCCGAACGCAGGCGCGATGTGCGGTGGGAGCACCAGGTGGCATCCCGGCTCCAGAGATCGGCGCCGGAGCGAGAACACGCCGCGAGACGGACGAAATCGTGCTGCTGGGCTAAGGTTGGCGCTCCGCCGCCCAATCACCAATCGGAGGCCGATGGCAAGCTCCGAGTCGACCCGTGCACGCCGTTTCGCGCTCCCGGACCTCGCGGACGAGCGTGCGGGTGAATCGATCGAGAACTTCCTGCATGGCCGGACGCGGAAGTCCAGGACGGCACTCGTCCCGGCGTCCGATGCCCAGGTCCACGCGCGAACCGGCGATGCGGTCGCGCTCCGGTCGATGCCCGGTCGCATCGAATGGAATGCCGCGGTCGAGCGCGAGAGCGCCCGTGCCGCGCGCTACGAACGGCCGACCGCCGTCGCGATCCTCGAGCTTCGCCCCGTTCGCCAGAGCCCGACGATGGACAGCTGGATCCGTGTCCACGCCGCGCCCGTGGGGCAGCTGCTGCTTCGGGGCAGCCGCGCGACCGATGTCGTGGCCCGCGTTGCGGCCACGCGCTTCCAGGTGCTCCTCCCGGAGACGACCGCAGAAGCCGCGAACGACTTCGTCGAGCGCATGGTGGGTGAGTGCCAGGAGCAGCTCAAGGCGAATGGCGCGCCACTCAAGTTGACGGCCAGCGTCGCCGCCTCGTCCGCCGAGGTGCCCCTCCGCGACGCGCTGTCGCAGGCGCTCCGCTCGATCGAGGCCGCGTAGCCTCAGCCTCGAGAACCGCTCGCACGGGTCCGTAGCGGCGCGTAATCAGCCTTCGAGACGCTCGACGACGGTCGCGATTCCCTGCCCCACCCCGATGCACATCGTCGCGAGCCCGTAGCGCCCACCGCGCCGCGCCAGCTCGTGGACGAGCATCGT
>JAICVI010000254.1 GCA_025935415.1 Chloroflexota bacterium | reverse complement strand
GTGGCGGTGTGCGTGGCGAGGCGGTGGCCGTGCGCGTGGCGGAGGCGTTGCGCGGGTGGTGGGGTGGTGGCGTAAGCCGTGACGCCGACACGGCGTGGCGGGGGAAGGCCCCGCGGTGTCGCCGGCCCGCAGCCGGCCCGCCGACCCGCCGGCCCGCAGCACCCGCCAAGGTTATGCACGTGACAGTAATCGCCCCATTGGGCGGACCGCGCCGCGGCCCTTGGCGGAGGGGAGCCTGTCTGCCAAACCTGCGAGGCACGTGACGGGCATCGCCCTGTCCCGCGACCCGCACTCGCGGCCCTCGGCCGCGCCTAGCATTGGCCCGTGACGGTCGCGCAGGGCTCCCGCCGCTCGCCTTCCGGATCGCCGCGCCGCTCGCTTCGTGGCCAGCAGCCGACCCTCGGCCAGCTCTGGACCTTCCTCGGCGTCGCCCTGCCCGCGCTCGCAGCACTCCTCGCCCCGATGCCCGCGGTCGACCTTGCCTATCAGCTCCGCGCCGGGGCCGACATCCTCGCCGGCCACGGCATCCCGACGACCGACACCTGGACCTTCACCGTCTTCGGCACGCCCTGGCTGGATCAGCAGTGGGGAGCGCAGGCGCTGCTCGCCCTCGTCTTCCAGTCGACCGGGTGGACGGGGCTCGCGGTCCTCCGCGCCGCGCTCGTCGCGCTGGCATTCGCGCTCGTGCGGCGGGCGGTCAGGTCCGCCTGGTCGATCGCCTCGATCCGCGCCGGCGGCTCCGCCATCGCGAGCTCTTCGCGGACCGCGACGCTGGTCACGCTGCTCGCATTCGTCGTGGCCGCGCCCGGCCTGGCATTGCGGCCCCAGCTATTCGCGATCGTCCTGTTCGCGGCGACCCTCGTGATCGTCGTCGAGCGTGCCGCGCACCCGCGGCGGCTGTGGCTCGTCCCCGTGATCGCCGTGCTCTGGGCGAATCTCCACGGCAGCTTCCCGCTCGTTATCGTGCTGGTGGCATTGGCGTGGCTCGACGAGGTCGCGCTCCTCCGCGAGCCGGCGCCCGCGGGAGCGGCACCGCGCCGCCTCCGCGCTCGGCTCCTCGGCTCGACGGGCGTCGCGATCATCGGCGCCGTCGCGACGCTCGCGACCCTCCTCACGCCGTTCGGGATCGACGCCTGGCGGTACATCGAGAATCTCGCCCGCGACCCGGAGATCACCTCCCAGGTCACCGAATGGCGCCCGCCGTCGCCGCTTGACCCTGCCGGCGCGATCTTCTACGCGTCCGTCGTGATCGTGCTCGGCATGGTCGCGTTCCGGCTGCGGATGGACCGGCGCCGCCCGGCGGCGCGGTTCGTGGCTCCGATCGTGACGGTCGTGGTGTTCGCGATCCTCGGCGCGGTGACCGGTCGAGGCCTCGCCTGGTGGGCGCTCGTGGCACCCGTCGCGATGGTCGCGCTCCAGCCGGGGCTCAAGCTCTCCGATGCCGCCGCGGTCGGCCTCCCGCGCGTCCGTGCCCGCACCGCCCGCGAGGCAGCCGAAAGCGAGAATCGCGCCTCCCCAATGAACGCCGTGCTGATGGTCGTCCTCGTCCTCGCGGGCGTCGCGCTGCTCCCGCTGTGGCGCCCCCTCGGTCCCGCAGGCGTCCCCGCGGCCACGCTCAGCAGCGCCCCGCAGGGAATCGCCGCGGCGCTCGATCGCCTTGTCACGTCGCGTGACACCTGGACCGCCCGCATCTGGAATCCCCAAACCTGGGGCTCATGGCTCGAATGGGCGGTACCCCAGGGTTGCTACCTGGTCGACTCCCGCATCGAGCTCTTTCCCGCTGAGCTCTGGGCACAGATGGCAGCGCATTCCGGGGACGTGCCCGCCAACTTCGAGTCGCTCGGTGCCGGAACGATGGTCGTCGCAGCGGCCCAGCGCCCGAAGATCGAACCGCTGCTCGAGGCGTCCGGCACCTGGTCCCGCGCGTACGAGGACGCGGACGGCGCGATCTGGACCCACCCGGCGCCCAACGGCGCGGAGGCACTCGGCGG
>JAICVI010000028.1 GCA_025935415.1 Chloroflexota bacterium | reverse complement strand
TAACGGGGTCGTGATGTCGAAGTTCTTGTCGAAGCTGATGTCGCCGAAGACGGTGGTGTACTTGTTGCCAGCGGCAATCTAGTTGTCGCGGACTGCCTCGCGGATCGCGGCATTGTCCGTGGCGCCACCGGTGACGGCCTTGGCCAGGCTCTGGATGATGACCTGCGCGCAGGCGTAGGCCGCGGCGCTGTAGGCGCCAGGAGCCTTGCCGAACTCGGTCTGGTAGTCGGCGTTGAACGTCGAGCCAGACGGGAGGTCATGGACGCCGGCAACGGTGCCGTAGACGTTCGCCGCGGCCTGACCGGCAACGGTGATCGTCGCGCCCTCGGTGCCACCCGGGCCGAGGTCGGCAACGCCGTCCGGACCCATGAACACCGTGTTCTCGAAGCCCGGGACGGTTCGCGCCTGCTTGATGGCGAGGCCCATGCCCGTCGGCGTCGTGCCGGCGAAGTAGACCGCATCAGGATTCAGCGCGGCTGCCGCGGTGAAGAGCGGGGTGTAGTCGGTGGTGGACTTGGGGGCGCTGTCGCGCTTGACGACGTTGCCGCCGTCCTTCTTGAACTGATCCGAGAAGGAGTTGCCAACGCCGACGCCGAAGGTCTCGGTGTCGTCGAGGATGTAGACGTTCTTCTTGCCGAGGTCGTTGTAGACGAAGTCGGCGCCGGCCGGGCCCTGGATCGAGTCAGGAGCGGCGACACGGATGTAGTTGATCTTGTCCTTGTTGTTCGGGCGGTACTGCAGCGCGTCCGGCGGGTAGGTCAGGCCGGTGTTGGTATTGGCCGGGCTGCACTGCAGCAGGCCGCCGGCGTTGCTGATCGGGATCTCCGCCTGCGCGACGCTCGAGTTGAACGGGCCCACGACGCCGACGACCTGTGCGTCCGCGACGAGGGTGTGCATGTTCGTGGCGCCCTGCTGCGGGTCATGCGCGCCGTTGACCGCATCGTCCTGGACGTTGATGTCGAGCGTGTAGCCAGGAACGAGGTTCTGGGCGTTGGCCTGCTTGATGGCAAGCTTGACGCCGTTCGCGGTCGGCTCGCCGTTGGCGGTCTCCGCGCCGCTCATCGGGAGCTCGGTCCCGATCTTGAGGACCTTCCCGGTCGCGCCGCCGGTGCCCGTGGCACCGGAGCTGCCGGGGGTCGTGTTGCAGGCCGCGAACGCGAGGGCGGTAACGGCCGCCAGCGTCCCTGCGGTTCTGAGCTTCATCCAGTTTCCTCCTCGAAGCCAATCGCCCGGTGGCCCGGTGCGATGTCCGGTCGAGCCTCCCACGACCCTCGGAGCCGGTCCGCCGATGCGGCTGCCGCTGCCTCTGCCTGATCGTCCCTCCGGCGATGCCTCGACTCGGGGTCGAGGTCGGGAGGGACGCGGTAGGTGGCGTGCGAGCTGCCGCGAATCAGGGGCGGCTCCGGACGGCGCGCAGGTGGCCGCCGAAGCGATGCCGTATGATAGGGATCGGCGCACCGATTGCAAGGCCGGTCGCTCTCGACCCGGGAAGGTTTCAGACGCGCTTCACGCGTCGCTCCCGTGCGGTCCCGAGCTCCGGCGGTCTGGTCGGCCACGGTCGCGACGACCGACATCGCGTTGGCGCCTCCGAAGCAGCAGGGGAGCACCCCGGCACGTGGAGTACAGGGTCCGAGCGGCCCGGATCACGGACATCGAAGCGCTTGTCGCCTTGAGCGGCGAGCGGCTGGGTGACCTCGCCTCCGGCCCACTGGGACACGCCGACCTCCTGCGCCAGCTCGTGTTCCTCCCCCACGCGACGGTCCTGGTCGCCGAAAGCAAGCGGGACATCGTCGGTGGGGCCGTGCTCGCGATCCGACCCTCGGTTCGCGCCGGCGGCTACGTCGGAACCATCGACCTGCTCGTCGTCGACCCGACGGGCGAACCGGACGCCGTGAGCGACAGCCTCATCGAGGAATGCCTCAGGTCGGCGGCCAACAAGGGATGTGCGTCGGTCGAGGCGCCGCAGCCGGACGACCCGGCAGAGAAGGTGCGCTGGGAGCGCCAGGGTTTCATCGACGATCAGCCGGTCCTCCGGCGAGCCGTCGATCCGCCCGGGCACCGGCGCTGAAGTTCAGGCGCGAGCCCTTGCGCGGCGCAGCGCCGGATCGATAGGAGACAGGGTGGGCAAGAACGTCGCCGTCTTCGTGGACGTGGCGAACATCTTCTACGCGGCCAAGGCGGCCGGTGTGGACATCGACTACGTCACGCTGCTGAAGGCGTCGAGCGCGGGGCGTGACCTCGTGCGCGCGTACGCCTATACGGGACTCGACCCGGACAACGAGAACCAGCGGAACTTCCACGAGTTCCTGCGCCGCCACGGCTACAAGGTCGTGAGCAAGGACATCCGCAAGTACGGCGATGGCAAGGTCAAGGCGAACCTCGACATCGAGCTCGTGGTCGACATGATGAAGACCGCCCGGAACCTCGACATCGCGATCGTGGTCTCCGGGGACGGCGACTTCGCACCGGCCATCCGCGCAGTCCAGGAGCAGGGCGTCCGCGTCGAGGTCGTGAGCTTCCGCGGCAACACCTCGTCCGACCTCATGGACGTGGCCGACATCTTCACCGACATCACCCAGATCGCGAAGGTCGAGAAGGGCTCGTCCCGCTCCGGCCGGCGCGTCGCGGACGATGACGCCGACCTCTCGATGACCGAGGTCCCGGACAAGCAGTCCGAGGGCACCGGCGATCGATCCCGCGGCCGCGGCCGCACGCGACGGAGCTCGACGTCCACCGGCACGCCCGTGCGCGGACGGTCGCGCGCGGGCAGCGATGCCGCTGAGCCGCGCGAGATTCGTGAGCCGCGCGAGGTCCGTGAGCCCCGCGAGACCGCCGATGCGCCGCTCGTGGTCCTGCCCGGCGAGAAGCTGTCGCGGGCGGCACGGCCGGCCGTTGCTGCGTCCGGGTCCGATGTCGACCTCGACGCCGACGAGCTGTTGGACGTCGAGAGCGAGGGTGACGAGGCCGCCGAGGCCCGCGAGGACAACGGCGAGCTCGGCGAGGAGGGCGCGCGGCGCCGGCGCCGGCGCGGCGGACGCGGCCGTGGCCCCGGCCGGGGCCGCGACGCCGCCCCGGCCGAGGACGGTCGGTTCGCCCCCCCGGCCGCCGACCCCCCCACAACGGCCGCGCCGGGGGTGGACGACGACGAGGTCGCGCCCCGGACCACCCGGCGCACGGCCTCGACGTTCGGGTCCGTCTGGGATTCACAGATCGGCGTGCAGTCGACGGCACCGCGCGCGCCGATCGTCGACGACGAGGACGACTACGACGAGCCCGCGATCCCGGAATACCTGCTGACCGAGCGTCGCCAGCGGGACGCCAACCGGGGCCGAGGAGGCGGTGGACGTGGCCGCGGTGGCGCCTACGCCGCCGCGCTCGATCGCGAGCGGTTCGGAGGCGGGCGCGGCAGCACGCCGTCGCGCTTCGCCGAGCCGGCGCCGCGGCGGGAGGCCGGATTCAACCGCCCGGATCGCGACCGCGGCGGCCGCAACGATCGCGATCGAATTGGTCCCCGGGATCGCCAGGAGTTCCGACAGGCACCCCGCCCGGCGCCTCGCGGCTCGGGCGATGAGCCCTGGAGCGAGGTCCCGCCGGAGATCGAGGCGATGCTCCGGGCGCAGATGGGGTCGCGCGTGAGCGCGGAGCCCCGACGTGTCCCGGTGGCGGAACGAGCGACGGAGGCCGCCTCGGCGACCGCCGATGCCGCACCGCCGACGGAGCCCGCGACGACCGGTCGTGGCCGAGGTCGACGTCCCGCGGCCGAGGCCGTGGTTCCTGCCCTGACGGCTGCGGAGTCGCTCGAGGCTGAGGCCCCGACGGCAACGCCACGGACCCGGACGACGCGGAGCGCCAGCTCCCGGACGCGCACGACCAAGGCGGCAGCCGATGCGGCTGCCGTGGACGCCGCCGGCGCGGACGTGGCCGAGTCCATCGAGGCGCCGGCGGCGCGGACGACGCGCAGCCGGAGCAGCGCCGGGAACACCTCGAGCGCACGGTCGACGACCAGCCGCACGAAGGCAGCGTCGACGTCGACCGAGGCGCCCGCAGCGGGGCCTGATGCCGATGCCACGGCCGCCGCCGGGACCGCCGCGCCGAAGCGCCGGACGACCCGCCGCAAGGCCGAGTCCGCCGACTGAGCCAGGCCCCGGCGTTCCGGACGCGCGGCCAGCCGGCGGCAGTAGCCGCCGCGCTGGCGATGCTGCGCGGCGGGATGCCGCACGCGCTCCTGGTCACGGGTCCGGCGGGCGTCGGCAAGACGACCTTCGCGGAGGACGTGGCGGCGGGCCTGCTGTGCGTCGTTGCGGACCGTTCCGAGCGGCCGTGCGGGACATGCCGGGCCTGCCGCGCCCTCAGCCACGGCAACCATCCCGATCTGCATCGGCTCGCGCCCACCGGCGCGGGCTCGGTGATTCCGATCGGTGGGCGTGACGAACGTGGCGTTCGCGACCTCGTTCGCGACCTCGCGCTCCTGCCCGTCGAGGGTGGGGCGCGTGTGGCCGTCATCGTCTCCGCCGACCGGATGACCGAGGACGCGCAGTCGGCGATGCTCAAGACACTGGAGGAGCCCCCGGCCGCGACCGTGCTCATCCTCACGGCCGCCGATGAGGAGCGCTTGCTCCCAACGATCCGGTCGCGCTGCGTGCGAATCAGGCTGGGTCCTGTCGCTCGTCGCGAGGTCGAGGATCTCCTCGTGGAGGGCGGCTACGCGGAGGCGCCGACGGCGGCACGGGTGGCCCGGCTCGCTGCCGGCAGGCCCGGAGAAGCGGTGGCGCTGGCGCGCGCGCCCGAGGCAATCACGATCCGCTCCGAGGTCGGACGAACCCTGCTCGACCTCGTCGCCGCCACGCGGACGGACCGGCTGCGGATCGCGCGCGACCTCCTGACTCGGACCGCGGCGCTGGCTTCCTCGGTCGCGGCCGCGTCGAGCGCGAGCGGCGATGGTGGTGAGGGGGCGGCCGCCGTCGCTCGCCCGCGGACGACGCGCGGCCGTGGACGTGGCGCCGTCGCAGCAACATCGACCACGGCGACCGCCCTGGCGGACGTCACTCCGGCGGGCGCCGCCGCGGATCCGGAGGCCGCCGGGCCTGCGGCGAAAGTCCCGGCCTCCGAGCGCCGAGCCGCTGCACTGGGCCTCGTGGCGATCTGGCGCGACGTCACCCGTGACCTCGCGCTCGTCGCGCTCGGGCAACCAGCGGACGTTCGCCAGATCGACCTGCTCGACGACCTCGAGTCCGTGTCCGGCCGTCTCGACCCGGCCTTCGCCGTCGACCAGCTACGACGCCTCGAGCTCGCGGGCGAGCGGCTCGAGGGCAACGTCAGCCCCGAGCTCGTCATCGACGCGCTGGCCCTCGGGTGGACCGCCCCAGCCCGGGTGAGCGACGCGTCATGAGCGACACGACCGACGTCACGACCACCGCCCCGCCGCGCGAGCGTCTCGACGCCACGGTCCGCGGCCGCGTCCAGGGTGTCGGCTTCCGCGTCCACGTCCGGCGGATCGCCCGAGCGCTCGGGCTCGCGGGCTGGGTCGCGAACGAGCCTGGTGGCCGGGTCCACTGCGTCGCGGAGGGCGCTCGCGCCGACCTCGAGCAGCTGCTGGCAGCCATTCGGAAGGGGCCGCCCGGTGCCTACGTCGAGGATGTCCGCGCGGAGTGGCTGCCCGCGACCGGCGAGCTCGACGCCTTTGAGGTCCGAGCGGGCTGGCACGGCGGCGACTGATCGGAGTAGGGCGCTGCGGGTGGTACCGGGGTGGTACCAGCGGTCCGTAGCGGCGCTGCTCGGGGCCGGGCATCGTCGGCTGGTGGAGCCACTCCCCGTCGCCGAGGTCCTGCCGGGGCTGTATCGAGCCGTGCTCGACGCCGTCGCGCGGCTGGAGGCGATCGGCCGGCGCCGCGAGGCGGGCGAAATCCGCGCCGAGGCGACCGCGGCCTACTCGAAGGCCTGGAACGCTGCCGCCGAGCGCCGCCTCCGGAACCTGCGTGCGCGGGCCGAGCGGATCGAGGAATCCCGGCGCCGAACCGGCGCCGCGACCGTCGAGAGCCGGCCCCGCCCGGTCGACATGGAGCACACGCCCATCTGAGCTTCGACCCTGACGGCGCTCGATCTACGCTTCCGACCATGGAGCTTGCGAGCGCTTCGGAGCCTCTCGATCCCGGCTTGATCGGACGCGACGCCCGGCCCGTCGAGGGCATCGACAACGGCTACCTCGCCGCCTACCGCGTTCGCTTCGACGAGGCGGCCCCGGACGGCTACCTCCGCACCTCCGCGCTCCTCCGGTATGCCCAGGACGTGGCCTGGCGCCACAGCGAGCAGCTCGGCTTCGATCGGGCGTGGTACCAGCAGCGCGGTCTGGGCTGGGTGGTCCGGGGCGTGGAGCTCGAGCTGGCGGCGCCGATTCCCCTCGGCACGACGCTGCGGGTCTCGACGGCCGTGGTCGGGCATCGAAGGATCTGGGCGAGGCGCCTCGGCGAATGCCGGTTCGCGAACGGGCAGCTCGCGGCGCGCGTGACGACGGACTGGGTCCTGCTCGATGGTCGCGGGCGGGTCGTCCGGATCCCCGATGACTTCGGCGTCGCCTTCACGAATCCCGAGGTGCGAAGCGAGATCCTCCGCCTGGCCGCGGAGACCGGCGAGCCGCTGGCAGGCCATGCGCTGTCCGTCCGCCCGAGCGACCTCGACCCCATCGACCACGTCAACAACGCGGTCTACGTGGACTGGCTGGAGGAGGCGGCCGAGACGATGGGCTGGAGCGGCGGGGCCGTGGGCGCGGCGCCGGGCACGCTGCGCATCGAGTACCTGGCGTCGGCGGCCCGCGGCGACCGGATCGAGATCGACGTCTTCGGCTCGCCGGAGTCGTGGCGGGCCCGCGTCGTCCGTTCCGACGGGCTCGAGCTTGCACGCGCTGCGAGAGATTTGTCTCGATCGGCGGCGCGCTAGCCGGCGCCACCGAGGCCCGGCGGGGGCAGGCTTGAGGCCGGCTTCGCAGCCGATGGAGGTCCCGATGCCTGACATTCGAACCGTGATCGCCGTCACCGGCGAGGACGACCGCTTCGAGCCCGTGCGGCTTGCCGCGATCGACCGTGCCCGCACGGAGCACGCCACCCTGATTTTGTACGACGTCGACGCGCAGACCAGCCCGCTGGAGAGCCCGCTCCCGACCGCATGGTCCGCGGATGGCACGGACGAGGAGGTCGGCGACCGGCTCGGCCCCGACGAGCTCGAGGCTGCCGGTCGCGAGCCCATCGCTCGCCAGGTTCGGGAGGCCCGTGGCCGTGGTCTCGATGCCTGGGGCTGGCTCCCCTCCGACTCCGGCAAGGACGCGCTCCTCGAGTACGTCGGGCGGCAGCCGGGTGCCCGCGTCCTCGTGCCCGACGGCGATCCGGACCTGGACATCGCCGACCTGCCGGAGGCGGAAACCGTCCCTGCCGCGGCGCGGTAGCGCCCCACCTTCGCCCGCGGGTACAGTCCGGCCATGAGCTGGCACCCCATTGCGGCCGTCGAGGAGGCGCTCCGCGCGAATCCCTGGCTGCCCGCGCAGGTGGATGGGGCCTCGATGGTGCTCACACGCAAGGGCGACCAGTGGTTCGCCGTCCAGGATCGCTGCACCCACGCCGGCTGCCCGCTGGCGGAGGAGGCGACGATCGAGGGCGGCAGGATCCATTGCCACTGCCACGGATCGGAGTTCGATCTCGCGTCCGGCGAAGTGCTCCAGGGTCCGGCCGAGTACCCGCTCCGAACGTTCGAGGTCCGGGTCGCTGGTGATCAGCTCGAAGTCGACGTCTGATCGCCGGGCGGGAATCGGCCAGGGTCGCCCTCAGGGTGCCGGGAACACCACGCTGTCGATGATGACCTGGGCGAGCGCGTAGACCTGCTCGAGCTGCTGGACCGACGGGGTCTTCGTCCAGTCGGAGCTGATCACGATCGTCACCGGCTGGTCCCCGACCGTCACCGAGATGAGCCGGAAGCGCTCGCCGGGGGCCGCGCCCCAGACCTCGTCGCCGGTATCGAACACCGACACGTCCGCGCCGGCCAGGCCCCCGCACGCCGCGAGCGACGCCTGCGAGACGGTGATGTCGACCTCCTTCGCGGCGATGCCGCCGACCTGGACGGGCTGGGGCTCGGACATCTCGATGTGCGATCCGGGGACGGCGGCGATGGCCGCGAGCTCGGCGAGGACGTCGGGGGTCGACGGCCCCGTGCTCGAATCGTCACCGCCGCCCGCGAGACACGGGCTCGTCAGGACCTGGCGGACGCGCAGGAAGGTGACGTTGCCCGGTGGATCCTCTTCGCGGATGAGGCCGAAGCTGCCGGCCGTGTCGCTGTTCGCGCTCCAGCCCGAACCCTTGATCTCGAAGGTCAGGCGGGGCTGGAACCTGGTCGAGGTGTAGGACCCGACCGCGAGCGCCCCGATGGCCGCCGGCTGGATGGTCGGCGCGACGGTCGCGGCGACGGTGGGCACGGGCTTCACGAGCAGCTGCGATCCCGCGAGAGCGGCAACGGCGATGACGCCGACCAGCGCGGCGGCCACGCCGCCGAGCAGCACGGGGCGCGGGACCTGGCGCGGCCCCTTCGCGTTCGGGTCGCGCGTGACCGCGTACACGAGGATCGGATCGGCGATGCCCTTGAGGCGCCGCCGCCCCCGAGGAATGAATCCGACCGGGATGCTCGACTGCGTGATGCCCTTCACGGTCGAGCTCACAAGGACCTCGCCCGGTCGCGCCGCAGCGCAGAGCCGGGCGGCGATGTTCACGGCGCGGCCGATGTAGCCCTCGGCGGTCTCGACGGCCTCGCCCGCGTGGACGCCAACGCCGAGGCCGATCGGGCGGTCCGGCTGCTGCGCGTTCAGGGCGGCGGCCGCGTCGACGATCTCCAGGCCGCACAGGACCGCGCTCGAGGCCGACGGGAAGACCGCGTGAATCGCGTCGCCTTCCGTGTTGACCTCGGAGCCATCGTGCCTGCCGATGGCCTTGCGCGCCAGCTCCAGGAAGCGGCTCACGGCGGCGGCCGCGGCGGCGTTGCCGTGGCGTTCCGCGTAGGCCGTGAAGCCGCGCATGTCGGAGAACAGGAATCCGCGGTAGGCGGCGGCGCCGGCGTCGGTGCGAGCCTCGGTCGTCACGTCTCGCAGATGGTACGGGCCGCTCAGCCTTCCCCCGGCGCCTTTCGGGCATCGTGGACGACGACGCCATGCTGGATCGTGAGCCACGTCTGGAGCTCGCCGATCCGCCGCGGCTCTGCCGCCAGCAGGTCCCCATCGACGACGGCGATGTCCGCGAGCTTGCCCGGCGTGATCGAGCCGAGCCGGTCCTCCAGGCCCGTCGCGGTCGCGGCGTCGATGGTGTGCGAGCGAACGGCCTCCTCGATCGAGAGCTCGTGCTGCGGGCCGGCGCGGGTGCCGTCGGGTGTCTCGCGCCACGTGGCGGCGGAGATCGTGTCGAGGGGGCGATAGCTCTGGACGAACGCGTCCGAGCTGATCACCGGCCGGATGCCCAGGTCGAGCCAGGCGCGCATCGGCATCGCCTCGTGCAGGCGCGGGCCGAGCTGGACCTTCCAGACGCTGCCGAGCTCCCGGATCGAGCCCGGCTGGGTGACGGGAATCACCCCGAGTGCCGCCATCCGCGCCCGTTGCGGCGCGGTCGGGTACGTGCCGTGCTCCACCCGGGGGCGAGAATCGCCGCTCCCGTGGGCGCGGAAGGCGTCCTCGAGGGCGCCGAGGGCGAGGTCGAAGGCGAGGTCGCCCATCGTGTGGATCGCGATGCGCCACCCGGCGGCGTGGGCCCTCGCGATGAGCGACCGGAACGCCACCGGCTCGTGGTAGAACGTGCCGCTGGAGTGGCTCGGGCCCAGTCCTTCGCTGAAGGCCGCGGTACCCGCGGTGATCGCCCCGTCCGTGTAGAACTTCATCGCGCCGATCCGGAGCCGGTCGTCCCCGAACGGCCCGGCGAGCCCGATCTCGACCAGCTCGTCGAGCTGGTGGCTCAACGGCATCGCCACGATCCGCGGTCCCGCAACGCCACGCCCGTGGGCCGCGCGGTAGATCCCGAGCTCGCGACGGCTCACCTGCGGGTCCGCGATGGTCGTCAGCCCGGCGGCGAAGTAGCGTGGCGCGGCCGCCGCCAGCATCCCGACGCCTTCCTCGACGTCCAGCTCGGTGTGGAAGTTCGGCCCGTGGTGGCCGATGTCGACCGAGGGGCCGAGGAGGAGGTTCGTCGCCGCGTCCCGGGCGATCCCGGTCGGGCGGCCCCGTTCGTCCCGATCGAACGCCCCGGCCTCGGGGTCGCGCACGTCGTCGCCGATGCCGCGCATCGCCAGCGCGAGGCTGTTCACGAGGATGGCGTGGCCGGACACGTGCTCGAGGAGGATCGGGTGCGTCTCCGAGACCTCGTCGAGATCGCGTCGATTCGGGAGGCGGCCCTCGGCGAACGCGCTCCACTCGACCCCGTGCCCACGGATCCAGGTTCCGGGCGCGCGCCGCTCGGCGAACTCACCGACGCGGCGCTGGAGCTCGGCGATGGAGGTCACGTCGCGGGCTTCGACGCCGGCGAAGGACTCCGCGGTCGCGAGGTAGTGGTTGTGCGCGTCGATGAAGCCCGGCACGACCGTCCGGTCACCCGCATCCATCTCCGGCGCGTCCGGCGGGAGCGCCCGCCGCACCTCCTCGAGGTCGCCGACGGCGACGATCCGATCGCCATGGATGCCGACCGCCCGCGCGCGTGGCCGGGCCGGGTCCTGTGTGAGGATCGTCCCGGCGCGGAGGAGCATCGCCATACGCTCGATGCTAGAGCGTCAGTGCTGGGTCCTCGGATCCTGGCTCGCGTCGGCGTACAGCGGCGGACAGCCGTGCTCGACTGCGTCGGTGCGTAGCTCGAAGTGCCAGGGCTCGTTGCGGTAGATCTGGCACAAGCCGTAGGGCGCCCCGTGGCGCCGCAGCCAGGCGGCAGCGCTTGCCGGCCCGACATCGATGGCTGCGCCGGCCTCGTGTGCCGACTCGCCCGGTCTGGCGACCCAGCGGCTCGCCTTCGAGGCCGAGCCGTACTCCTCGACCGCCTCCCGGAAGAGCTGTTCCTGGTAGGCCTCCGAGCGCCAGCCGCTGTCCACCACGAGCACGACGCCGTTCGATCGGGCATCGGCTGCCGCGCTCCGGACGGCGCCCAGCAACGCCGGATCGAGCTTCGCAACCGCCGGGTACTCGGCGTCGAGGATCGTCACGCCCTCAGGGACGAGGCCGTCAGCCAGACCGAGCGCCGCCCGACGATCTGGGCGAACCAGCTCACCGGCCGCGACGTCGCTGGCCTCGCCGATCGGGGAGCCCGGCGCGCCGCGCGTGGCGACGATGGAGGGGGACGCCAATGGGACGCCAACCGCAGGAACGATTGCCGCGATGGCGAGGACGGCGACGCCACCGACGACGATCGCCGGAAGCCGGAGTCCGAGAACCGTCCTTCGAACCGCATGGCGCTTGGTCATCTGCCAAGTGAACGGACGCAGCTGTTGCCCGCGCGTCTCGGAATCTCGATACGCCGGCGATAGCAGGCAGCCGGGTAGGATCGCCGCTTGCGCGTGCTGATCGTCGAGGACGAGCCGTACATGGCCGAGGCCATCCGCGACGGGCTGCGCCTGGAGGCCATCCCTGCCGACATCGCCGCGGACGGCGGCACGGCCGTGGAGCTGCTCGCCACGAACCAGTACGACGTGGCGCTCCTCGATCGCGACGTGCCCGGGCCGTCCGGCGACGAGATCGCGCGCCAGATCGTAGCCTCGGGCAGCGGCATGCCGATCCTCATGCTCACGGCGGCAGACCGCCTTGATGACAAGGCCTCAGGCTTCGGGCTCGGCGCCGACGACTACCTCACCAAGCCGTTCGAGCTTCGAGAGCTCGTGCTGCGACTGCGAGCCCTCGACCGCCGGCGTGGTCATCGCCGACCGCCGGTCTGGGAGCGCGGCGGCCTGCGGGTCGATCCGTTCCGGCGAGAGGTCTTCCGGGACGGCCGCTACGTCGCCCTGACCCGAAAGCAGTTCGCCGTCCTGGAGGTCCTCGTGGCCGCCGACGGCGGGGTCATCAGCGCGGAGGAGCTCCTCGAACGGGCGTGGGACGAGAACGCCGATCCGTTCACGAACGCCGTTCGGATCACGGTCTCGACGCTGCGCAAGCGCCTCGGGGAGCCCTGGCTGATCGTCACCGTCCCCGGGGTCGGCTACCGCATCGAGGCGGGGCGCGGCGCCACGGAAGAAGGAGACGGAGCGTGAGCAGGAAACCGGGGCTGAGCGTGCGACTGAAGCTCACCCTCAGCTACGCGGCGTTCCTCCTGCTCGCCGGCACCGTCCTGCTCGGGGTCGTCTGGCTGTTCCTGCTGCGCTACGTGCCCGACCAGAGCTTCAGCGGCGCGGGCCCGTCGATGCCGAGCCAATCGGACCTCGTGCGGGCCTTCGCGCCGAGGGCCGCCCTCGGGATCGGGTTCCTGCTCGTCTTCGGGCTCGTGGGCGGCTGGGTCCTGGCCGGCCGCATGCTCGACCCGCTGACCCGGATCATGGATGCGACCCGCATTGCCGCAAGCGGGAGGCTGTCGCACCGGATCCGATTGCCGGGTCGCACCGACGAGTTCCGGGAGCTTGCGGACGCCTTCGATGCGATGCTCGCCCAGCTCGAGCTGCACGACGCCGAGCAGCAGCGGTTCGCGGCGAACGCCTCGCACGAGCTGCGCACCCCGCTGGCAGTCACCCAGACGCTGCTCGACGTCGCGCAGAAGGATCCCGAGCGCGCCACCGGCGAGCTCCTCGAACGGCTCCAGGCGGTCAACGCGCGCGCGATCGAGCTGACCGAGGCGCTGCTCCTGTTGAGCCGTGCTGACGGGCGCTCGTTCGTTCGGCAACCGATCGACCTGTCCCTCGTCGCGGAGGAGGCCGTCGAGTCGTTGCTCCCACTGGCGGAGGAGCGCGGCGTCACGATCGAGGCCCACGGCGAGGTCGCCCCCGCCTCCGGCTCGCCGGGACTCCTGCTGCAGCTCGCGACGAACCTGCTCCACAACGCGATCGTCCACAACGCCGCGGATGGTGGCGAGGTGTGGATCACCACGAGCGCCGGGATGCGAACCGCGACGCTGACCGTCGAGAACACGGGCGAGCACTTGCCGCCCGAGCTGGTCCCGACGCTCGTCGAGCCTTTCCAGCGCGGTGCCAGCCGGACGCGGAGCAGACACGCAGGGGTGGGCCTCGGGCTGGCGATCGCCAGGAGCATCACACAGGCACACGACGGGACCCTCTCGCTCACGCCCCGTGCAGGTGGCGGCCTGCGTGTCGAGGTGCTGTTGCCCGTCCAACACTAACGTTTACGCAAACGGAAGGGTTGGGCTAGACTCCCGAGGTGACTGCTCCAGCCCCGACAAGTCCGCGGCTCCTCCGGATCCAGGACGTCGCGGCCGAGGTCGGGCTGACGCCGCGCACGATCCGCTACTACGAGGAGCTCGGGCTCCTCCGCCCGGCGGCTCGTTCCGAGGGCGCGTACCGCCTCTACGACGCCGACGACCTCGCGCGGCTCACCTTCATCAAGGGCCTGCGGGACGACGCCGGGTTCAGCCTCGCCGAGGTCGGCCAGCTCCTCGAGGACGAGGAGGCCAGGGCTCGCAACCGCGAGCGGTTCCGCGAGACGGAGAGCACCGAGGAGCGGCGCCGGATCATCGACGACGCGATGGACCGGGTCGATCGCCAGATGGCGAGCCTGCGGCGCAAGATCCACCGGCTCGAGGAGATGATCCACGACGCCGACGAGCGGCGGACCAGGCTCCTGGCACGTCGTGCGGCGCTCGACGCCGATTCGGTCGCCGACCAGGCGCTCGTGCCGAAGGCGGACCCGGATGCGGTCGGCGAGCCCAGGCCCAGGTCCGAATGAGGTCCTTCCGCCGTCCGCATCGAGCGGGCGAGACGACCGATGGCTACCGCTGGTGGGTGCTCGTGGTCACGAGCGTCGGCGCCCTGCTCGCCTCCCTTACCTCCGGCACGCTGGTCATCGCGCTCCCGGACATCCTGCGCGACCTCCACACCGACCTCTTCGCACTGATGTGGATCATCATCGGCTACACCCTCGTCGCGACCGTCCTCGTGCTCAACGCCGGCCGCGTCGCCGACATGTTCGGCCGGGCGCGGACCTACACCCTCGGCTTCGTGATCTTCACGGCCGCGTCCGTCTTCTGCGCGGTCGCCGCGGACGCGACGCAGCTGATCGCCGGCCGGGTGGTCCAGGGAATCGGCGGCGCCTTCCTCATGGCGAACTCCGCGGCGCTCGTCACCGACGCGTTCCCGCGGCGGGAGCTCGGGCGGGCCCTCGGCGTGAATGCCATGGTCGTGGGGGTCGGCCTGATCCTCGGCCCGATCCTGGGCGGCTGGCTGACCGGGTTCGGCTGGCGCTGGGTGTTCTGGTTCAACGTGCCCATCGGGATCGCCGGCACGCTCGCCGCGTGGGCCCTGCTGGTCGAGCAGGCGAAGCCATCGACGAACCGCTCGATCGACTGGGCCGGCTCTGGCCTGTACCTCGTCGGTCTGATGGGCTTGATGAGCGCGCTCGCGTTCGGCGGCATCTACGGCTGGACGACTCCGTGGGTCGTCGGCGGGATCGTCGCGTTCGCCATCGCGTTGCCGCTGTTCCTCGTCGTCGAGCGACGCCAGCGTGAGCCGCTGCTGGACCTGGACCTGTTCCGGGATCGCTTGTTCACGATGGGCAACCTGACGGGCCTGCTCAACGGCATCGCCCGCAACGGCGTGCTGTTCCTGCTCGTGTTCTACCTCCAGGGAGCCAAGGGCGACGACCCGGTCACCGCCGGCATCCTCCTCAGCCCCCTCGCGCTCGGGCTCCTCGTGCTGTCGCCGATCAGCGGCGCGCTCGCGGACCGCTACGGCTCCCGCGAGCTCGCGACGCTGGGCATGATCGTCACGGCGATCGGGCTCGCCGGGCTGATGACCCTCGCGGTCGACACCCCGTACTGGCAGCTCGCGCTGTGGCAGCTGGTGATCGGCGCAGGCTCGGGCCTGTTCAACTCCCCGAACACGAGCGCGGTCATGGGCGTGGTGCCGCCCGAGAAGCGCGGAATCGGCGCGGGGACGCGGATGATGCTCACGCAGACCGGCTTCATCGTCTCGATCGCCCTGGCCATCGGGCTCGTCACCAGCGCCATGGATCCCAAGGTGCTCGTGGCGATCTTCTCAGGTGCCCAGGTCGGCGGGCAGGGGATCGACCTCGACCCGTTCATCTCAGCGCTCCATATCGCCTTCGCCGCCGGCGTCGTCGCGAGCATCATCGGCGCGGTGGTCTCGGCCATGCGCGGTGAGCACCGGGGCTGGGACCAGCGGCCGTCGCAGGTCGGCGAGCGCGCCGGCGCCGCCTGATGGTTCCCGGCCGCCCGACGCTCCGATCCGTTGCCGGCCTGGAGGGCCTGCGGGCGTTCCGGCACCGCAACTACCGGTTGTTCTTCTTCGGCCAGGGCATCTCGCTGATCGGGACGTGGATGCAGTCCGTCGCGCAGAGCTGGCTGGTCCTGCTGCTGACCGGCGACCCGTTCATCCTCGGGGTCGTCGCGGCGTTCCAGTTCCTGCCGGTGCTCGTGCTGGGCCTCTTCGGGGGCATCATCGCCGACCACCTGCCGAAGCGCCGAACGCTGATGGTGACCCAGACGTTCGCGATGGTCGTGAGCTTCGTGATGTTCCTGCTGACCGTGACGAACACCGTCCAGGTCTGGCACATCCTCGCGATCGCGCTGCTCATCGGCCTTCGAAATGCGGTCGACATGCCGACCCGTCAGGCGTTCGCGGTCGAGATGGTGGGCCGCGAGGACATCCCGAACGCCGTGGCCCTCAACTCCGCAACGTTCAACGGGGCCCGGATCATCGGGCCGGCTGTCGCTGGGCTCGTGATCGGGGCGGTCGGCGTGCCGCTCGCGTTCCTGATCGATTCGCTGAGCTTCCTCGCCGTGCTCGCCGGCCTGTGGATGATGGACGAGCGCGAGCTCAATCTGCCGCCGGCCATGCCGAGGCCGGGCTCGGCTCGTGCGGTGATGGCCAATATCCGCGAGGGCCTCGTCTACGTCCGCGATACGCCGGTGGTGCTGCTCGCCGTCAGCGTCATCGGGCTCGTCTCGACCTTCGGCATGAACTTCTCCGTGCTCATCCCGCCATTGGCCAGGGATGTGCTCCATTCCGACGCCGCGGGCTACGGGTTCCTCATGGCGGCTGCCGGGGTCGGCTCGCTGACAGCGTCGCTCAAGATCGCCTTCGGTGGTCGCGCCCGGGTGGTGGTGATCATGGTCGGCGCCCTCATGCTCGGGCTCGCGGAGGTCGTGACCGGGCTCTCCAGCATCTTCTGGGTCTCGCTGGTCGCCATGGCGGTCGTCGGCGTTGGCACGATCGTGATGTCGGCGACCGCGAACACCGTCATCCAGCTCCGCGTGCCCGACGCCCTTCGGGGCCGCGTCATGAGCGTCTACCTCGCGGTGTTCGCAGGTTCGACCCCCATTGGCGGCCTGCTGATGGGAACGATCGCTGCAAGCGCCGGCGTCACGACCGCGCTGGTCTTGGGCGGCGCCATCTCCGCGCTGGTGGCGGTGGCAGGCTGGCTCGCGATCGCCCGCGGTGCCGTGCCCGCAGGGACACCAAGGGGCCCCGGCGTCAAATCCGTGCAGGCCCGCGTCGCGACGCCGGAGCGGGCGTCGACGATGCCAACATCGCCTCCGATCGCCTGATCCAGCAACGCCCCCGGCCCGGGCCTTGCCGATGCCTGGTGATGGCGCGCCCGACAGGTGTTGGACGCGCGATTTCAACCTACACCTGCATCATCCCGATCGAGGGCCGCGACGAGTGGCTGGGCGCGGCAGCGCTGCGCGCATGAGAGACACGTACCTACGGGGCGCGCTCCTGTCGACGGTGACCCCGGCCCAAATGAAGGCCCTCGCGGCCTACGTGGCTTCCGGCGGATCCGAATCCGAGGCCGCCAGACGCGTCGGTAGTCGCCCGAGCACTGTGAAGCGCCATCGCGCTGATCTGCGGGCGCGGTCTGGACTGACGACGGAGCAGTTGATCTGTGCCGGGCGGGCCGCGGGTTGGCTTGTCGTCCCGAACCTCGAGCCGCGCCGAAAGCTCAATGGCCCCGTCGCCGACATCACCTGCGTCGATTCTCAGAGGATTTTGAGCGGCGGGTCTGCAGGAGTAGCCTTGCCGCGCGGCCCGCATGGGCGACGGCTCCTACGTGGCCGTGCGCTCGTCAGCGGTCGGCGAGGACGCGTCCGGCGAGTCGTTCGCCGGGCTGCACGACAGCTTTCTCTTCGTCCGCGGCCGCAAGCCTTTGCTGGAGGCCATCC
>JAICVI010000010.1 GCA_025935415.1 Chloroflexota bacterium | reverse complement strand
GGACCAGATCGGCGAGGGCGTGAAGCGCCTCGCTGCCGCGATCAAGGGCGTGAAGACACCGAGGGTCGCGGCGACCGCGACCGTCTGAGAAGGAGACCACCATGAACGCACTGCGACTGAAGACCGGCCTCGCCGAGATGCTCAAGGGCGGCGTCATCATGGACGTGACGAACGCCGAGCAGGCGCGGATCGCCGAGGAGGCGGGCGCCTGCGCCGTCATGGCGCTCGAGCGCATCCCGTCCGAGATCCGCGCCCACGGTGGGGTCGCGCGGATGAGCCCGCCAGAGCTGATCGAGCGGATCATGGGCTCGGTCTCGATCCCGGTCATGGCGAAGGCCCGCATCGGCCACTTCGTCGAGGCCCAGATCCTCGAGGCGCTCGGCGTCGACTACATCGACGAGTCCGAGGTCCTCACGCCGGCCGACGAGACGAACCACATCGACAAGCACGCCTTCAAGGTTCCGTTCGTGTGTGGCTGCCGGAACCTCGGCGAGGCGCTCCGGCGGATCAACGAGGGCGCCGCGATGATCCGGACAAAGGGCGAGGCGGGGACGGGCAACGTCGTCTCCGCGGTCCAGCAGCTCCGAGCCGTCCTCGGCGAGATCCGCCGCCTCCAGGGCATGCGCGAGGACGAGCTGTTCGTGGCCGCGAAGGAGCTCCAGGCGCCGTACGACGTGGTGAGGGATGTTGCGGAGAGCGGCAAGCTCCCGGTCGTCAACTTCGTGGCCGGGGGTATCTCGACGCCGGCAGACGCGGCGCTCGTCATGCAGCTCGGGGCGGAGGGCGTGTTCGTCGGCTCCGGCATCTTCAAGAGCGAGGATCCGGCGCGAATGGCCAACGCCATCGTCCAGGCGACGACCCATTTCGACGACGCCAAGATCCTCGCGGACGTCTCGAAGGGCCTCGGCGCCCCGATGCGCGGCATCGCCATGGAAGCCATCCCCGAGCAGGAACGACTCGCGGTCCGCGGCTGGTGAGGGCGGCCGCGCTGATGCGGCCCACTCGCTGCGTTGGCACCTCCGCTCCGCGCTCAGGCACCCTGCAGGTGCGCTCGCTTGCGGTGCTCGCTGCCACCTTGCGATCGGACCGCCGCAGCCCGGCCGCGGTATCTCCGTGAAGATCGGGGTCCTCGCGCTCCAGGGTGACTTCGCGGAGCATGCGGCGATGCTCGACTCCATCGGGGTCCATCCGGTCGAGGTGCGCCTGCCCGCCGACCTCGACGGGATCAGCGGGCTGTGCCTGCCCGGCGGCGAGTCGACGACCATGCGCCACCTGATCGATCGCTGGGCGCTGCGCCAGCCGCTGCTCGAGTTCGCGGCGACCGGCGCGCCGATCTACGGCACCTGCGCCGGGATGATCATCCTCGCCAGGGAGATCGCCGACGGCGACGAGCCGGTCCTGCCGCTCCTCGATGTGACCGTGCGCCGCAATGCGTTCGGGCGCCAGCTCGACTCGTTCGAGGGCGAGCTGCCCGTCCCGCTCGTCGGCGACACGCCGGTCCGGGGCGTCTTCATTCGCGCGCCCGTCATCGAGCGCGTCGGACCGGGCGTCGACGTGATGGCGACGCTCGACGACGGGCGGGTCGTCGCGGTTCGGGAGCGCAACATCGTCGCCACCGCGTTCCACCCGGAGCTCGCCGGGGAGCCGCGGTTCCACCGCCTCATCGCCACGATGGCCGCGGAGCATGACGACCCGGGCGAGGGCTCCGGGCGCCGCCACCACCCGACCCGCCGCGCAGGATCGGCGAAGTGATCACGCGAGGCCGCCCCGGGAAATCGTCCGGCAAGGTCCGCGCCGCGCGCCTGACGGACCTGGCCGCGCTCGGCGAGCTGTCCCGGATCGCGCAGACGGAGGGGACCGGGTCGCGGACGCTGGGGCTGCCCGTCAACGGGCCGCCGATCGGGGTGTTCAGCCTGTTCCGCCTGCCGCTCGTCGCGTTCCGCCCGCACGACCTCCTGTTCGTGTACGAGCAGGACCGCCACGTGGCCGGGTTGGTGCGCGTGGAGCGCGAGAACTGGCGCGACGACTGGACGATCGTGGAGCTCGACGCCATCGGGACCGCGGCGGACACGCCGCACGCCCACGGTGGGCCCGGTGAGATCCGGTACCGGCTCGTCCAGCAGGTGCTGCGCGAGGGCCAGAAGCGCGGCGCGGCCCGCTTCCACGTCGCCTGCGCCGATGAGGACGACAACGTCGAGCTGTTCATGCAGCAGGGCTTTGCGCGCTACGGCGAGGAGCGTGTCCTGTATCGACCGCCGGACCAGGCGCTGCCGCACCTCATGTCGGACGAAGCAGCGGCGAAAGCCCGGATCCGCCCGGCCCGCCCGATCGATGCCCCGGCGCTGATGCAGCTCTACGCCGCGGTGACCCCCGCCCCGGTCCAGCGCCTCGAGGCCTTCCGCATCCCCGACTGGGAGCGCCAGGGCTCCAACTGGCGCGTGCCCCGGAGCTCCCTCGCGCCGATCCTGCGCTTCGCGGATCTCGATGGCTTCGTGCAGGAGAGCCCCGACGGGATGCGCCTCGAGGGCTTCGTCCAGACCGGCGTCGCGCACGAGGACCAGCCGCACTACCTCCGGCTCCTGGGCCGGCCGGAGGTCGATCTCGCGCCGCTCATCCAGTACGCGCTCGGGGCGATCGGCGGCCAGACGGAGCGCGACGCGTCGCAGCCGAATCACGGTGTCCTCGCGCCCGTGCGAACCTACGAGGCACCGGCGGACCGCCGCCTCGAGGAGGCTGGCTTCGCCGAGATCGCGACGGTGACCCTGCTGCTCAAGGAAACGCTCGTCCGCGTGGCCGAGCCCGGATTGGTTCCTGCCGCCGTTCGGCACCTGGAGGTGACTCGTGGCTCCTGAGCGGCGCGCGGCCGCCGGACGGCAGGAAGCCCCCGACGACCTGGAGAAGCTGCTCGGCGCGCTCCCCCGGGAGATCGTCGACGCCATCCGCGCGCTGCCGAAGCGCCACGACCTGATCGAGGTCGTGATGGACCTCGGGCGGCGGCCGGAGGCGCGCTACCCGGATTCCGAGGTCGAGCTCCTCGATCGCGAGATCGTCGAGGCGGACATCCAGGCCGTCGTCGAGAGCATCGGCAGCTTCGGCGACGACAACCGCGCGGGCATCGAGCGGACCCTCCACCGGATCTCGGCCATCCGCAACCGCAGCGGCAAGATCGTCGGGCTCACGTGCCGCATCGGCCGGGCCGTCTTCGGGACGATCGAGATCATCGCGGACTTCGTCGAGACCGGGAAGTCGCTGCTGATCATGGGCCGCCCCGGCATCGGCAAGACGACGATGCTGCGGGAGGCGGCCCGCGTCCTCGCCGACGACCTCGACAAGCGCGTCGTCGTCGTCGACACCTCCAACGAGATCGCCGGCGACGGCGACATCCCGCACCCGGCCATCGGCAAGGCCCGGCGGATGCAGGTCCGCACGCCGTCGCTCCAGCACGAGGTCATGATCGAGGCGGTCGAGAACCACATGCCCCAGGTCATCGTCATCGACGAGATCGGGACGGAGCTGGAGGCCCAGGCGGCGCGGACGATCGCGGAGCGCGGCGTCCAGCTGATCGGTACCGCGCACGGCAACACGCTCGACAACCTGATGCTCAACCCGACGCTGTCGGATCTCATCGGCGGCATTCAGAGCGTGACCCTCGGCGACGAGGAAGCGCGGCGCCGCCGCTCCCAGAAGAGCGTCCTCGAGCGGAAGGCGCCGCCGACGTTCGACGTCGTGATCGAGATCCAGGATCGCGAGCGCGTCCTGGTCCACGCCGACGTCGCCGACACGATCGACGCGATGCTCCGCGGCGACCCGATCGCCCCGGAGCTGCGGTGGCGCGACGAGGAGGGCGTGCACCGCTCGCAGTCGCGGCCGCGGCCGTCACCGCGCGAGCAGCTCGCGCCGGATCGCTTCTCGGGGCTGATCGGGTCGGGCAGCGGTTGGCGGACCGAGCCCGGCTGGCGCGGCGACGGCGGGTTCCGAGGCGGCTCCGGATCGTTCATGGCCGGCGAGCGCGGCACGCGGCCGGGGTTCCGGCCCGGCGCCTCGGGATCGTGGCGGCCCGGTCGATCGGCGTCGTCGCTGGCGCCGGGCCCGTCGCGAGGTGCCGGTGGCACGACCGCGCAGGCAGAGGCGCCGTTCGTCGCCGGCGAGATCGCCGATCGGGGGCCCGTCGAGCGCGGCACGGTCGCGGTCCCGGAGCCGCGGGCGCGCGACGCGCGGGAGCTGTCGCGCCAGCGCGAGTGGCGCGAGTCCGCGTCCAAGGCGATCGTCGCGCTGAAGGCCGACGAGGGCACCGGCCCGGTGAACGCGGCGGACCTCGAGGCCGACGACGAGGCCCTGATGGACCGCGTCCGTGAGGCGGGCGCGGAGGAGAACGGGGCCGCGCTTCACGTCTCGGATCCCGATTCCCTGCCGACCCTGCGCGTCCTGCCCCAGGGGATCAGCCGGAAGCGCCTCGAGCAGGCGATCCGCGAGCTGCAGCTCCCGGTGATCGTGGCCCGGGACGTCGACGAGGCGGACGTGGTCATGACCATCCGCAGCGAGTACAAGCAGAAGACGCCGATGGTCCGCGAGGCCGAGGATCGGAACATGCCGATCTACGTCCTCAAGACGAACACCATCCCGCAGATGCAGTCGTCGTTGACCTCGATCTTCGCGCTGGAGATCGACCCTCGCGACGCGGCCCTGCGCGAGACCGAGGAGGCCATCGGGTTGGTGCTCGGTCAGGCCGAGGCGGTGGAGCTGTCGCCGCAGAACGCCTACATCCGGCGCCTCCAGCACCAGATGGCCGAGCGGGCCAATCTCGTCTCCCGCTCCCGTGGCCGCGAGCCCTACCGCCGCGTGCGCCTCTACCCGGATCCCGCGAAGAGTCCCTGGCGCTGAGGGCCACGCCGATGGCGCGCGCCGACGATGACTGACGCGGCGCCGCTCGGCAGCCAGCGGCCAGCTCGCGGGTCGTCGATCGACCGAGAATCGGTCAAGCGGGCCATCCTCGCGGTGCTGCTCGTCGCGTTCCTGGCGTTCGCCGCGCAGATGTCGTTGATATCGCGCCTGCACCTCACCGACGTGCGGCTGCCCGTGCTCCTCCTGGGCCTTGTCATCGCGTCGCCGACGATCGTGCTCCTCGTCCTGGCGGCGCGTGGCCGCGGGGTACCGTGGCGCTGGCTGGGGTTCGCGATTGCGTGGGGCCTCTTCGCGACCGCCTGGCTCGCGTTCTTCTTTGAGACGATCCTCGCGAACATCATCGAACCTTTCGCCCCCGCGCTCGAGGCCGCCTGGCCAGACGTCCTCAACACGGTGCCCGCGGCGTTTTTCGCACCGCTCGTGGAGGAGCCGGTGAAGCTTGCCGGCGTCGTGATCGTCCTGCAGGCAGTTCGACGTGGCGGTTGGAGGCTTGGCCTCGGGATCGGCGCTGCAGTTGGCGGGCTCACCGGGCTCGCGTTCAGCCTGGTCGAGGTGAGCCATCACACGGCCGAGCTGGTGAACAACGTGGGCTACACGGACCTGGCCGGCGTGTTCGTCATCGACTGGAACACGATCTGGACGACCATCCACGCTCAGCTCGCGCAGCGCCTGGTCCTCGGCGGATTGTCGAACCACGCCCTCTTCTCCGCCCTCGCAGCGGTGGGAGCGGTGCTGTTCCTGCGCGGCCAACGCAGGGCGGCGGCGGGTTGGTTCGCCGCTTCACTCCTCGCGCATGCGCTCATGAACTCGATTGGGGTGACCGTCCACAACACCGTGTTCGACAGCGTGATTGGCGGTGCCGGCACGCCGCCGCTCGTTCTCGTGTTGGTCGCGGTCATGCTGGCTGCGGGCGCGACATTCCTCGTGGGCGAGTCATGGGCTGCCGCGCTCCTCATTCGACGGCTTCGTCGCCCCGACTCGGTCGCGGCACCGGAACCTGTGCACTTTGCGATCCAAGGGGCCGCAACCCGCAGCTGACAGCCGCCATGGGCACACCTGGCACGTGATACTGCGGTTGGACCACGAAACCGGGTCTGGAGTACGGCGCGGGATCGCCCCAGAAGAACGAGACGATCCGCGCGCGCGCCGCGAGCGCGATCTCGAGGCGCTCGTCCATCGGCTCGTCGATGACGAGGTTCACGCCGAAGGGCCGGTCGGTGATCGCGCGGAGCGCCTCGATCGACCGGGGGATCTCCTCCGGCTCGAGCCAGGTGAGGACATCATCCCGAGGCCGCGGGCCTTCGACACCGCTCCCGCGAGGGCCGGCACGGAGAGGCCGCCGATCGGGGCCTGCACGATCGGGTGCTCGATGCCGAGTCGCTCCGTCACTGACGCGTTCGCCTGGCCGCTCCTCCGTTACTCGCTCGCGAGCGCCGATCGGTCGATGAAGATTTGCTCGCCGTCGAACAGCCTCGCCTCGGCGTTCCAGGGAAAGAGGATGGCCAGCTCCAGCCGAACCCGGCGACCCGTCGGGGCGAGGCCCGCGAAGAGACCTTCGTGGGTCGCCTCGAGGACGACCGCCTCGAACACGCCCTGCGGCCCGATCACGATGTCGGTCAGCGCGAAGCGGTTGTCCGGGAAGGCCGCGAACAGCTCGGTGTAAAAGGCCCGAGCGCCCGCGTGGCCCTCCCAGCGGAGCCCGGTGCCCACGATCGCGTAGACGCACTCGGGGGCAAGGGTCGAGAGCAACCCGTCGATGTCCCGGCGGTCCTCGGCGATCGAGTGGCGTTGCCACAGGCGCCGGATCCGCCGATGCATCGCAGGATCCGCCGGCCACCCCAGCCGCTCCCGCACGCGCTCTCGAAGCGGCTCGTCCGTCACGGCTCGATGCTAGCCGCGACTAGTGCTCGGTGATCCCCGTGAAGGTCCAGCCGTCGATGCGCAGCGCGGGGACGACCGCGGCGCCGAGGAACCCGCGGATCGTCTTGCGCGAGGAGCTGACCGCGGACACGCCCGCCAGCGCGTCGAGGTACGACTGCGTATAGCGGAGGTTCCGCACCGGTCCGACGATCTTCCCGCCCTCGACCAGGAACGTCCCGTCGCGGGTCATGCCGGTGATGATCGCGAGCTTGGGATGGACCACGTTGGTGTAGTGGAAGCGGGTGATGAGGAGCCCGCGGTCCAGGCCGCCGATGAGCGCATCCCGCGGCGTCGAACCTGCGGCCATGACGGCGTTCAGCGGGAACGGTCCGTAGGGATTCGGCGCCGGGAGGCCATGACCAGTGGAGACTCGACCGGCGCGGGCCGCCGTCTGGGAGTCGTACACGACCTCTTGGCAGACGCCGGCCTCGACGAGCGAGACCCGCTGCTTCGCGACGCCCTCGTAGTCGAACGACGCGGGCAGGCCCGCCGGGTCGAAGCCGTCGTCGATCATCGTCACGAGGTCCGATCCGATGCGCCGACCCGGCTCGAAGAACGATCGTTCCTCCTGCACCGCCAGCGCCGAGAAGCCCGTGTAGCCGAGCATGTCGGTGATGTCGCCGACGGCGTACTCCTCGAGCACCACCGGGTAGTCGCCGGCGTCGATGGAGACCGGGTTGTCGCTGGCGCGAGCCTTCGTGGCCGCCTCTCGCCCGATCGCCGCCGCGTCGATGGTCGTCGCGTCCATGCTCACCGCTTCCGCGTAGCCGGTGCCGCCATCGGGCGACATCTGGACCGTGAGCAGCTGCGATGCGGTCCGACGCTCCGCGGCGCGCACGCCGGCCGAGTTGGCGACGGCCACGGATTCCGCATCGGTGGAGAAGGAGCCGTAGGCCTCGACGCCCGCGGACGTCGCGGCGGCGATGACCGCTCGCACGCCCTCGGCGCGGAGCTCCGGGGTCGCCCCCGCGGTGGCGTCGGACCACGCGACGACCGAGCCGCCGATCACATCATCCCCGGCAGCGGCGGGCAAGCCTGCCCAGTCCTCGAGCTCCTCGCAGCTTCGCGCGATCGCGGCGGCCCGGTGGACCAGGGTGCGGAGCCCGTCCGCATCGACCTTACCCGTGGACACGACCGCGATGCGGCGCCCGACGACGTACCGGAGGTTCACCGAAAGGCTGCGCTCCGCGACGTTCTGGTGGATCTCGCTGTTCGCGAATCTCGTCAGCGCCGAGTCCCCGGCGACGACCAGGACCTCGGCCTCGGTCGCGCCGACCCGCGTGGCACGTTCCAGGACCTCCTCGGCGAGGGCGAGCGCGGCCGGGGGATCGTCGGAACCGACGCGCCGGCCCGGCGCCGAAGTGCCCGGGGTCTCGCCTACCACTTGCCAACCCCCACCCGGACGTTGCGGAAGCGCGCGCCCGGCACGGCGTGGCCGACCCGCGCCGTCTGCGACGGCTCGCCCTTGCCGCAGTTCGGGGTACCGAGCATCACGAACGAGCGATCGTCGCCGACCGCATCGCACGACCGCCAGAACTCGTAGGTGATGCCGGTGTAGGTCGGGTTCTTGAAGATCCGGCCCTTCCTGCCGTTCTTGATCTCGTAGGCGACCTCGGTCGCGAACTGGAAGTTCAGCCGGCGGTCATCGATCGACCACGAGCGGTTGGTCTGGAGGTACAGGCCATCGTCCGTGTCCGCGACGATCTCGTCGAGGCTCATGCCCGGCACCGGCAGCATGTTGACATTGGTCATGCGAATGAGCGGAATGCGGTTCCAGCCGTCGGCGCGCATCGCCCCGCCCGAGCTTCGCCCGACCCGTGGCGCCGTCTCGCGCGACGTGAGGTAGCCGACGAACTTGCCGTTCTGCACCAGCGGCACCGCCTGCGCCGCGACACCCTCGTCGTCCCAGCCGAACGTCCCCATGCCACCGGGCGCGGTCGCGTCCGCGACGATCGTCACGAGCTCCGAGCCGTACATGAAGCCCTCGTCGAGCTTGTCCGGTGTCAGGAAGCTCGTGCCGGCGTAGGACGCCTCCGTCCCGAACACCCGGTCCAGCTCCGAGGGATGGCCGCACGACTCGTGGACCTGCATGTACAGCTGCGACGGGTCGAGCACCACGGTCATCAGGCCGGACGGACACTGCGGCGCCGTCAGGAGCTCGACCGCCTCCTCCGCGACGCGCCCGGCGTTCTCGACGAGGTTCATCGCGCGGACGTATTCGTAGCCGGCTGCCTGGAAGCCGCCGCCACCGTCGGGGTAGCTGCGGCGCTGGTGCTCGTCGCCGTCGATCGCGTTGGCCTCGACGCCACTCCCGACGCCGGTGATGACCTGCTCCGTGAAGCTGCCGTCTGTCGCGGCGAAGGTCTTCCACTCGCGCTGGGCGGTGTAGATCGACTCGGTGAAGGTGATGCCCTTGACGCGCCCCGCGGCGCGGTCGGCGGCCATGAGGTCGCCGATCTTGGCCTCGAGCGGGAGCTTGAACGGGTCCTCCTCCACCGGCGTCTCGTAGGTGCCGTTGGCGGGCGGTCGATCGTCGAGCTCGACCGGACGCCTCTGGGCCGTTGCCGACGCCCTGGCGATCCGAACGGCAAGCGCGCCGACGCGGTCGGCTTCGTCCATGTCGAGGGTGTCGCTCGCCGCGAAGCCCCAGGCGCCATCGACGAGGACGCGAACGCCGAACCCGTCCGTCTCGCCCAGCGCCACGCCCTCGACGCGACCGCTCTTGATCGAGATCGACTCGTCCCGGCGGCGCACGACGCGCACGTCCGCATACGTAGCCCCGAGCTTCGAGGCCGTGTCGAGCGCGCGGTCGGTCAGGTCTTTCATGCGGGGTTTGCGAGCGTAGCAAGGCGCCCGCGTCCATGGGCGTACCTGCCGCCGGGCGCCTCGACGGCGTCGCGGCCTTCGGCACGGGCTTCTCCAGCTCGATGGGCCACTCATACACTCCCTGCGTCGTGGCTGGAACGTTCGTGACGCTCGAGGGGCCGGAGGGATCCGGCAAGACCGTGGTGGCGCGGCGGCTCGCCGAGGAGCTGCAACGCCTTGGGCGGCGCGTGGTGCTGACGCGGGAGCCCGGTGGGACGCGCCTCGGAGAGCGCGTGCGCGAGGTGCTGCTGGGTCGGAGCGATCTCGGCATCGATCCACGCGCGGATGCGCTCCTCTTCAACGCCGCGCGGGCACAGCTCGTCGCGGAGGTGATTCGCCCGGCACTTGCGCGGGGCGAGGTCGTGCTGTGCGCCCGCTTCGCGGACTCGACCCTGGCCTACCAGGGCCATGGCGCAGGGTTGCCCATCGACGAGCTCCGGGAGATCGCCCGCGTCGCGACCGGCGGGCTCGAGCCGGACCTGACGATCCTCCTCGACGTCGACCCGGAGGTCGGGATCCGGCGGAAGGCCCCAGGCGCTCGCAACCGGTTCGAGTCGATCGACCTCGCCTTCCATCGCCGCGTTCGGGATGGCTTCCTGGCACTTGCGCGCGAGGCACCGGCGCGCTGGCGCGTCGTCGATTCCTCACGGCACATCGACCGCGTCTTCGATGACGCGCTGGCGCTCGTGCAGGCGGAGATCGCGGACCCGGTCCGCGCCTGACCTAGAGGACCTGCGTCAGCGCCTGGCTCGTGAGGACCACGCCGAGGACGACCACGAGCGAGGCCGTCGCAAGCTGGATCGGCAGCGCGAGTCGCCGCAGGCCGGCCGTCGAGGGCCGCCGCTCGACGAGCCGCCGGGCGCGAACCAGCAGCAAGCCGATGCCGGTCAGCACGACCGCCATTCCCAGCCCGAACCCGAGCACGAGCACGAGGCCGTAGGCGATGCGACCGGCGGCGATGGATCCGAGCAGCAGGATCAGCGCGGACGCCGACGGCACGAGCCCGCCGGAGAGCCCGAGCGCGAGCATGCCGCGCCACGAGACGGCACCGATCGGCTCGTGCGAGTGCCCATGGTCATGCCCGTGCGCGTGGTCATGCCCGTGTTGATGGCCAGCCCCGGGGCTGTTCTCGCTGTGCTCGTGGGCGTGGCCGGCTGCGTGCGATCGCGCGTGCGCACGGGCGTCCGCGTGTCCCCGCGCCAGCTCGCGGAGCCGGCGCCACAAGAGCGATCCCCCGATCGCGATGACCAGCGCCCCCGACCCCACTCCGAGGATCGGATACAGCCGCTCGGGCGGGAGCAGGCTGGAGGCCGCGAGCGTGATCGCCGCCAGGGCGAGGACGCCCAGCGTGTGCGACACGGTCACGGCGAGACCGAGGCCGATGGCCTGGCGGGTCGAGCCGCCGCTCCCGACGAGGTACGCGGCCATGATCGTCTTGCCGTGGCCGGGGGAGACCGCGTGGATCACGCCGAGCCCGAACGCCACCGCGAGCGACAGCAGGATCGCGAGCGGGGTCAGGTCCTGGACGTCGACCAGGCCGGCGAGATCCTCCGCGACGCCGCCGGGCACGACGCCCAGCACGGTCGCGCTGCCGGCGCCGCGGAGCGCGCTGTCGCCGGCAGGCGTGAGCAGCTCCGCATCCGGCGCCTGCCAGGTCGTCAGGGTCGGGCCGCCCGGAGCCACGGAGACGGTCGCGCTGCGCATGTCCAGCGGCTGCGTCAGGAGGTCCTTGGGGTAGCTCGTGAGGCGCGCCGAGACCCCCCCGGCCTCCGTTGCGGTGGCGGAGCGGCCATCGATCGTCATCCCATCGCCGACGAAGACGATCTCGCGCCAGCCGATCCGCTCCGCGAACGATCGGTCCTCGAAGGCGACGCTCGCGCCGGCCGCGATCGGCACGGCCGGCACGGCGTCGAGCTCGCAGACGAGGCGCATGGTCGAGAGCCCGCCGGCGCCCGGCGGCAGGGAGAGGCCCGCGGCCGTGACGGCCGGCGCCACCGCCGAGCCGCCCACGGTGAGGTGCAGGTCGGGCAGCAGGGCAGCGCAGCCTGCGGCGGCCTGGCCGCCAAGCTCACTGTCGCTCAGCTTCCCGTCGCCATCGGTGTCGAGGCGCTGTTGCTCCTGGAACGCCGGGATCTCCGCTCGATCAATGACGACGTCGAGCGAGATCCGATCCGGCGCCACGCGGATCGCCGCGAAGTGGTTGATCGTGAAGTTGCCGAGCGGGTGGGCGAGCGCGGCTGCGGGGACGAGCACCGCCGCGGCGACACCGAGCAGGGCGCCGGCCAGCGAGCGTCGGATTCGCGGGCGGAGGGTCATGGGATCGAAGCCAGCGTCGCGGCCGCGTGCGCCGCCGCGAGGGGGTCGAGCGCGCCGCGGATGGAGAGGGCCTCGGTCAGGAGCTGCCGCGCACGCCCCGGGTCACCCACGCCCAACGCGATCGTGCCGGCGTGGTACAGCATCGTCGCGTCACGAGTGCCCAGCGCGAGGGCCCTGGCCATCGCGGCGTCCGCATCCGCGGCCCGGCCGTTCGCCAGCAGGGCCCATGCGTACGTGTCGTAGCCGTAGACGTCCTTGCGGTCCTCGAGCTCGCGCTCGGCGAGCGCCAGGGCGTCGGCCGCGTTCTCCGCATGGTTGACCTCGAAGAGCGCCAGCTGGCGGTTGTAGATCAGCCCTGCGGATCCCTGGAGCTGCGCGATGGCGTGAACCGTCGCGTACTCCTCGGCGGCGCCCTTGGTGTCGCCCGACGCCGCCAGCAGGTCGCCGAGGATCGTGAGGGAGTCGGGCTGCGGCGAGATCGCGATCGCCGCCCGGTAGCCGGCGATCGCGGCGTCGACGTGGCCCAGGGCGGCGTCGGCGCGCGCTCGTCCCGCCAGCGCGAGGTGGCTCTCCGGCCACACCACGATGGCCTTGTCGAACCAGGTCGCGGCCGCTTCGGGGTTCCCGGCCGCGAGATTCTGGAATCCTGCGAGGTAGGCGTACCAGCTCAGGGAGGGGCCGGTCTGGCCCTCGGTCTCGGCGGCGGCGAAGGCCGCTTCGGACTGGGTCACCGCGCCAGCCGCGTCCCCCCGGATGAAGGCGACGCGGGCGAGGCGGGCCTGGACGGCCGCGCCGGGCGCGAGCTTCTCGATCTCGTGAAAGCGCGCCTCGGCGCCATCGACGTCACCCAGCTCCAGCTGGGCGTCGCCCATGATCGCCAGGATGGCGGGCTGGTTCGGCGCGCTGCGGTCGAGCATCGAGCCCTCGGAGAGGGCGCGGCGGAAGTCGTGGGTCGCGAGGGCGATGCGGGCGTGGAGCGCCTGGACGTCGAGCTGCCGTGGCTCGATCTTCAGGGAGCGGTTCGCTGCTTCCTCGGCCCGACCGTAGTCGCTGACGTCGCCGCTCAACCGGGCCCGCGCCTCGTACAGGGTCGCAAGGTTCGAGGCGGACAGGAAGTCCTGGTCGTTGGCGGCAAGGTTGGCCGTCCAGGCCGCGATCGAGTGGTCGATCTGCGCCAGGCTGCCCGGGGCGTTCCCGGCGGGCCCCTGGGCGGGCGCGTCGACGGGGGCGAGAGGCCCGGCGGCTGCCGGCTGGTTCGCGAGACCAGGGGCGGCCGGCGAGGCCACGCGCGGCTGAAGCAGCGTGGCCGCCTGCGAGGCGGCGACGAGTGCGATCGAGGCGAGGAGCATCGCCAGCGGTCGAATTCGACGCGGTCGCGGCAGGCTCAGCGAGGTCATCTCGGTCGTGCTCCGTTCGTCAGGTCGTTCGGTCGGTGGATTCGGTCACGTCGGTGAGCAGGCAGGGTCGATGGGAGGGCGCCGCTTGCGCGACGCCCTCCGGATCGATCGCTCAGTGCGGGGCACCGAGGTACGGGAAGCTGGACAGGTAGTCGGAGTGCGCGTCGACCCCATCGGTCGTCACGCAGCCGTTGGTGGTGAGACCAAGCTCGACGTCGATCACGTCGTCGGACAGCGCGCGCCCGTTGAGCGGGCCGGCAGCTGCCGTCGTCGTGTCATACGTGAGCACGTCCGGCAGGAGGATGTTGGCGATGGCGCCGGCGGTTCCGGCGTCGTAGTCGCTGCAGCCGAACGCATCGTCCGTGCCCAGGACCTGGTTGATGTTGGTCAGGGTCGCGACGATGTTGTTCTTGAAGAGGCCGCTGTACGCCGTTCGCTGCCTGGATGGCGGCGTGGCGTTGAAGCGATTCTTCGTCTGCCCGGCGTTCGGGTCGACGAGGGAGTTGTTGAAGACCGTGTTGATCGCCGGGCGGCCCATCTGGTCTCCGGCGTTCCATTGGCCGTTCGCCCAGTAGGTCGTCTGGCCCCAGACGCCGATCTTCGTCGCCCCGATGGAATCATCGGGGACCTCGAGGACGACCGCGTTGGTGTTCAGGCCGGCGAAGAAGTCACTGCTGTTGCCGTCGAGCACGGAGAGGTCGTCGGTCCCGACGTTGAAGACCGTGCCGATGAAGCCGGTCAGGTCGAAGAAGAACGGATCGCTGCGGACGCCCGCGAAGACCTTCGCGTTGCCCGTGGCGGTGCCGACGCCGGAGGCGCCGGTGGAGCCCCAGCCGATCTTCACGCCGGTCCGCATCGTCCGGGCGTTCGCGCCGGAGTAGCGGGTGACGGTGTAGGACTGCGCCCCCTGGCCGTTCGGCGACCCGAAGCGCCAGACGTACGCGAGATCCTGCACGCTGTCGCCGGTGCGATCGACGTTGATCGTGTAGCGGACGTTCGTCCCGAACGACCCGCCGAAGAGATTGATCGCCGGGTTGGTCGTCATGACGAACGCGGTCCGCGAGGCATTCCTGCCCTGGAACACGTAGACGTCGTTGATGTCCCGGTCGCCATGGTCCGAGTGCGGCGCGAAGTCGCCCGCCATGTTGGTCAGGCCGCCGAGCGCGGGAGCGTCGAGGTGATCAGCACCCGTGACGAGCAGCGGGGCGCCGCCCAGCGCGAGCACGAGACCGGCTGCCGCGAGCAGGCCGGCATGTCGAAGAGAAGGCCGTTGCATCGAGTCCCTCCAGGGTCCAACCGCCGTCCGATCGAAGACTCGACGCGTCTTGAGTCGCCGCCAGGCCGATGGTTGTCGTTGTCGGACGGGGCACCATGCCGGCCGTCCTCGCCCCTGTTACGCGGCGCCTCCGGGCGCGGATCAAACGACCACCTGGGGCCCGGTCCGGCCCTCGGCCAATGCCTACACTCGGCGCGTGCCACTGCCCGGGAGGTCCGCACGCCGCGTGATTGAACCGTGGACGGCCGCCCAGCGAACAGACCCATGAGCGATCCCGAGATCGCCTTGCGTCGCGACCCTGGGCCGGATCAGGACCGGACCGATCGGGAGACCATGGATCGCCTCGCGAACGGCGATCTCGGGGCGCTTGATGGACTGTACGAGCACTACGGAGCGATGGCCTTCTCGATTGCGTATCGCATCACGGGCGACCGAACGGCTGCCGAGGACGTCGTCCAGGAGGCATTCCTGGGCGCGTGGCGGAACGCCGCGCGGTACCTCGACGCCCGCGGCACGGTCCGGACGTGGCTCCTCTCGATCGTCCACCACCGCGCGATCGACGCGGTCCGCCGGCGCCGCCCGACGATCGAGCTGCCCGAGACCGATGCGCCGCTCCCCGACGTCCTGACGCTCCCGGACACCTGGGACGAGGTTGCGCAGCGCATCGATCGCGAGACCGTCCTCGAGGCGCTCGACGCCATCTCCGCGGTGCAACGCGAGGCGATCGAGCTCGCGTACTTCAGCGGCCTGACGCAGACCGAGATCGCCGAGCGGACCGGCGTGCCGCTGGGGACGGTCAAGGGGCGGCTGCGCCTGGGACTCGCGGGACTGCGGGCGGCCATGCTCGCGACGTCGAACGGAGGAGGCGGCCGTGGCTGACCACGACTTCGCCGGGCTCCGCTGCTCTGATGTCCTCGAGCTCGCCGGCTCGTTCGTGCTCGGCGCGCTCCCGTCCGAGGAGGCCGACGCCGTCCGGCGCCATCTCGCGTCGTGCCCTGAGGCCCACGCGGAGATCACGGAGCTCGGAGGCGTCATCCCGGCGCTCCTCGAGAGCATCGAGGTCGTCCCGCCGCCGGCGGGGCTCAAGGCGCGAATCCTCGCGACCGCCGCGGCGGAGCAACGCGCCGGGGCGGCGCCCCCGAGCAGCTCCGCCCAAGACCTTGCCGCCGGCGAGCGCCGTCCGATCGGCAGGCCCACCCTCGGCTCTGACGTGGCGCAAGCGCCGCGTGGCCGCTTCGACCTCGGCGCGCTGTTCCGTCGGCCGATCTGGGCCGGCGTCGCCGCGGCCGCTCTCGTCCTTGCGGTCGCCCTGGGCACCTGGAACCTCCAGCTGCGAAGCCAGGTCGATGGCCTGACGGCCTATCGGAACGGCGTCGTCCAGGTGCTGGACGAGGCGGCACGGCCGGGCGCACAGCTGGCCGTGCTCGTCGCGCCGAACAGCGCCCCGGGACCGACCGGCCTTGCGGCGGTGGATGCCGATGGCAGGGTCGGCATGGTCATGCGCGACCTGGCGCCCACCACGGGCACTCAGGTCTACACGGCCTGGCTCATCGGCTCGGAAGGCACCCCCGTGCCCATCGGAGAGTTCAAGGTCGACGACAGCGGGACGGCGTCCTTCACCACGGCACACCCCTCCATGGGGCCGGGCGTGACCGTCGCTCTGTCACTCGAGCCGCAGGCGGGGGCGAAGACACCGACGACGGTCGTCGCGGCCGGCGCCGCACAGGGCCAGTCGAGCTAGACGGCGAGGCCCACGAGGTCCACGCGCCAGGAGGCGCGGAGATCCTCAGGTTGATCAGGCGCCGGCGGCGCCCGAGGTGATCCCGGATCCGGCGCCGTTGCCATCGCGCGCCGCCTCGGCGAGGGTGCCGGGACCAACCGCCTGGGCCGCTCGCAGGGCAGCCGTCGCCGCGGCGATCAGCTCCGCGCTCGTGGCGCCATCGAGCGGGAAGCGCGCCACGCCGGCCGAGACGCTGCAGGGTCGCCCGCCGATCTCCTTCCCGCGGACGGCGTCCACAATCCGCTGGGCGACCGTCGTCCCGGTCGCGCCGGGAGCCACGAGCAGGAATTCGTCGCCACCCCAGCGGGCCACGGTGTCCACGAACCGCACCGTCTCGCCGATGACGGACGCGACCTCGCGCAGCGTGTCGTCGCCCGCGGCCTTGCCGTGGGCGTCGTTGAGCCCCGTCAGATCATCGACGTCGAAGATCGCGACCGAGACCTCGAGCTTCTGCCGCGCCGCGCGCGCCAGCTCCAGCTCCAGCACCCGCTGGAGGGTGCGGCCGTTGGCGAGGCCGGTCAGGGCATCGCTGTTGGCGACGCGCTCGGCCCAGTCGATGCGCTCCGCGGCGTTCGTCGCGAGCCGCGCCCGATCGACCACGACGGCCACGAGATCCGCCAGCGCCGCGACTCGCTCGCTGACGTCGGCGTCCGGCGCAATCTCGACCTCGAACGCCAGCGCACCCACGGGCTCCTCGATGCCGTCCCGGCCGATCACGATCGGCCACGCGAGCAGGAGCCGGCCCTCGCTCTCGGGCTGGCCCGTCGTCTGGATGCGCTCCTCCGCGGCGAGGCGGATCGGGTGCTCCCGCCCGTTCATCACCGCGTCCTCGAGCGCGGGCAGGTCGTCGGGCGGATAGCCGCGGGCCCCTGCAAGGGCGAGGCCACCCGCCTCCGCGTCCCAGAGGAACGCCGCCGCGCGATCCGCACCGGCAGCGCGGAGCCCGATCTCGAGCAGCTCGTCGAGCGTCGCGTCCGGGTCGCCGCTGCGGGCGACTGATCGGATGGCAGCGAGGAGGAGGGGGTCGGGGGTCAAGGCTGCCCGATCGTAGCGCAGCGCGAGGGTGCGTCAATCGAACATCCGGTCAGCCCGGTGGCACGAATCCCGAGCCATATACTCCGGCCCGTGAAGCTCGTGGTCGCGATCATCCACAACGAGGACGCGGGCGCCCTGGTGGATGGGCTCCTCGAGAAGGAATACCGCGCGACGCGGCTCCACTCCTCCGGCGGCTTTCTCAAGCAGTCGAACGCGACCATCGTGCTGGGCGTCGAGGACGACCGCGTCGACGACGTCATGGCGATCATCGCCGAGCACTGCACCTCGCGGACCCAGGTCGTGAACCCGATGCCGCCGATCATGGAGCCGGGCGAGTTCTTCATGCCCTATCCGCTCGAGGTCGAGGTCGGCGGGGCCACCGTGTTCGTGCTGCCCGTCGACCGGTTCGAGCGGCTCTAGCCCGGCCGCGTGTCGCCCCCCGGGACCGACTGGGTCGCCTGGCATCGCCAATACGAGGCCGAGGGCCCGCTGTCCCGCCGCCTGGCCACCGTCCAGGCCCACATCGACCGGATCCTGGACCAGGGGACGTCGCCGTTCCGGGTGCTGAGCCTGTGCAGCGGAGATGGCCGGGACCTCGTCGGTCCTGTCGCACGACACGCGTCCTCGGTGCGAGTCGAGGGGCGCCTGGTGGAGCTCGATCCGGTCCTCTCGGCCGCGGCCCGGGCGAGCATCGCCGCGGCGGGTCTCGACGGGCTGGAGGTTCGCGAGGCCGATGCCGGCGCGGCGAGCGCAGCAGACGGCGCGGTTCCCGCCAACCTCGTCCTGCTGTGCGGCATCTTCGGCAACGTCTCGGACGCCGATATCGAGCGCACGATCCGGGCGGCGCCGATGCTGTGTGCGCCAGGTGCCCGGGTCATCTGGACGCGCCATCGGCGAGAGCCGGACCTGACCCCGGCGATCCGGCGCTGGTTCGAGGAATCCGGCTTCGAGCACGAGGCATTCGACTCGATCGCCGACAGCACGGGCAGCGTCGGGGTGGAGCGCCTGGTTGGCTCGATTGAGGCTTTCGACCCGAGCCTGCGGCTCTTCCGCTTCCGCGAGACGACCGGCTACTGGCTCGATGACCTCGAGGCGAGCGCCCCGGACGTCGTCGCTGCATTCCGGGGGATCGAGGAAGGCAAGTTCATCAGCGTCCGTCGCGAGGTCCGCCGTCGCACCTCGACCGGGAGCGCCCCGGCGATCGTGGCGCAGCTGGCCGCCGTCGCCGGGGCGTTCGACATCCTCCTGGCCCAGCTGCCAGATCGCGCTTTCCGCGAGCCAGGCGGCGAAGGCGACTGGAACGTGGCCGAGGCAATCGGGCACACGGCCCATGCCCGCGCAGGGCTCGCGCTCGCCGCGGCGCTTGCGGCATCGGACCGCTGGCCCGTTGACGCCCCGCCAGTGGTTCCGGGCGTTCCGGGGGCCGCTGCGGCTTCGCGCGACGAGCTGCGGCGCAGGATCGCGATGAGCCAGCGATCGATCGAACGAGCCTCGCGGTCCATCGCCGGGCACGAGACCGATCCATGCCCGCTCGAGCATCCGCTGGTCGGGCGCCTGCGCTGCGGCGAGTGGCTCCTCTTCGCCGGGGTGCACGACCTCATGCACCTCGAGCAGCTGCACGCCATCGCGGCAGGGCCGCGGGTCGTGGCGTCACCCGCCTGATGGAGCCGCCGTGACCGTTCGGCCGGACATCGTCGCCTGCTGGCTCTTTCGAACCGGAACGTCAGGCCTCGAGATCCTGTTGCTGAAGCGCGCGCCGGACCGGATCTACCCGGGGATCTGGCAGCCCGTCACCGGCCGGCTGGAGGAGGGCGAGCGGATCGTGGACGGCGCGCTGCGGGAGCTCGTGGAGGAGACGGGCATCGAGCCGGCCGGGATCGAGGTCCTCTACAGCCTCGACCAGGTCAACCTCTTCCACGCCGACCACCTCGACGCCCTCCAGTCCGAGGTCGTCTTCGCCGCGCACCTCCGGCTGGGCGTGGAGGCCGTCCTCTCGCACGAGCATGACGACCAACGCTGGCTGGCGCCGGCGGACGCGCGGGAGATGGTCGTCTGGCCGGCCTATCGCGAGGCGATCGAGCGCATCGAGTGGATCGCCGGTCACGCCGGCATGGCAGCGCTCATGCGTGTCGGCGCTTGGGCGAGCGAGGGCTCGGTGCCGCCCGAGGACGCCGCGAGCGGGTAGACTCGCCGGACCGATGCAGCGGGTGGCGCAGTGATCCAGCAGGACGTCGAGCAGCCGTCCGCCCACGTCGCGGATCGCCCCCTGCCGGAGCTCACGTCGAAGGTCGACATGCTCCGAGCGACCTACGGTTTCGAGGACGTCTCGCTCGCGCCGGGCACCGAGACCATCGAGCCGAACGACGTCGAGCTCGGGCAGACGTTCTGCGGCATCGAGCTCGCCATCCCGCTCCTCGCCGCGGCGATGGATGCCGTCGTGGACCCCGCGTTCGCCGGAACGCTCGCCGGGCTCGGCGGGCTGGCAATCCTGAACCTCGAGGGCGTCCAGACCCGCTACGACGATCCGGCCGCGGTCCTGGCGTCGATCGCGGAGTCGCCCGACGAGGAGGTGCAGCACCGCCTCTCCGAGGCCTATGCCGCACCGATCCGCGACGACCTCGTGGCTCGCCGCATCGAGGAGATCCACGCCGCTGGTTCGAAGGCGGCGGTTGCCGCGACTCCGGGCGCCGCCCGCAAGTGGGGGCCGTTCAGCGCCGAGCACGGCGCCGACCTCTTCCTCGTCCAGTCGCAGGTGAGCTCGGCGCGCCATCTCGCGACGGGCTACGACCCGTTGTCGCTCGCCGACTTCACCCGCTTCATGCCGATCCCCGTGGCGGTGGGGAACACGACCAACGCCGAAGCGGCGTATCGGCTCATGGAGCAGGGGGCCGCCGCGGTGTTCGTGGGCGTCGGGCCGGGCGCCGCCTGCACGACACGCGAGGTCCTGGGGATCGGCGTCCCGCAGGTGACCGCGATCTCGGACGTGGCCGGGGCGCGAGACGCGTACCTGCGCGAGACCGGTCGGTACGTCCCGGTCGTGGCCGATGGCGGGATGCGACGCGGCGGCGAGCTCGCAAAGGCGATCGCGGCGGGCGCGGATGCCCTGATGCTCGGGTCCCCGCTGGCGCGAGCCGCGGAGGCGCCGGGACGCGGGGTGAACTGGGGCATGGCCGCGCCGTCGCCGGTGCTGCCGCGCGGAACACGGATCAAGGTCGGCACCGCCGGCTCGCTGGAGAAGCTGCTGTTCGGGCCGGCCGGCGTGAGCGACGGCTCGCAGAACCTCGTCGGTGCGCTCCGGCAATCCATGGCGGCGCTGGGCGCTCGGACGCTGCGCGACATGCAGCAGGTCGAGATGGTCTATGCGCCCGCCGTCCAGACCGAAGGCAAGTCCTGGCAGAAGCGCTGACGCCATTCGGCCGCTGTTCGCTTGCGGTGCACAGCGCCGCCTCCCGCCGCAGGCACCTGAGATCAGCGCCGGATGGATGACGTGGCGGAGCAGCTCGCCGGGTGGGGCAAGGTCGTGCGGCTCGAGACGCGCGGGCGGACGTCGGGGCGGCCGATCGAGGTGGCGGTCGGGTATGTCGAGGAAGCGGACGGCAGTCTCCTCGTGGCTGCCGGCAGCGAGGAGGCGGCGTGGGCGCGCAACCTCTTCGCGGACCCGAGCGTGCGTGCGAGCATCGGCGAGGACGCCTGGGATGCGATGGCCGAGCTGCTCGAAGGCCCGGACGCCGCGCGCGCGGTCCGGGAGCTCATCCTCCGCTACGGCACGCCGGCGGAGCGGCTCGGACGGGGCCCGGTGTTCAGGATCAGGAGAGCCGGGTAGGCGACGCGCCTACGAGCCCGGAGTCCAGGCTCCCGCTTCGAGGACGGGCGCGCCCGTGCTGTTGCACGGCGGCAGGTCGCCCTCCTCCGGGAACGACGAGCCGGTGACGGGCTTCTCCTCGGCGCCGAGCCGCAGCTCCAGCGTGAGCGGGAAGCTCGGATCGGGCGCGCACCAGTTCGCGATCCGGACCTCGCTCGTGTACGACACGTCCGGCGACAGGTCCATCCGACCGCTGCCGCCGGCGATTCCGCCGACGATGGCGGCCCCGCCTGCATCCCGGATGCCGAGGGTCGGGAAGGTGTCGATGGAGCATGCCGACGCGGTGACGAGGACGACCTCCGTGATCCGTGAACCGGCGGCACCCTCGACCAGGCCATGCGAGGCCTTGAGGTCCGCCGCTGTGCAGGCCGGCGTGCCCGCTGCCGCGGTCGAAGTCGGGGCGGTCGCCGGGACCGTGGTGGGCGGCGGAAGGCTCGGCACGGCCGTGATGGCCGGCGTCGAAGGTCCGGTCGTCGACTCGACGGGCGGGGCGGTCGGGGTCAACGGGCCACAGGCCGCAAGGAATGCGGCGACGACCACCAGGAACAGGGCGGCGACCGGCCTCGAGTCGGGCCCCCGTCGGTCGTGCATGCGCCGGGAAGGATAGCCCCGACCCGCGTCAGGCCGCGAGTGGCCACTCTCGCGGGCTAGACTGGGACGACAGTACCGTCGGGCGGCGGCGGTTGGAGGAAGGGGTCCGATCGGGCGTGGCGGGGAAGGGCAGGACGGTCCACGGCGAGCAGGCGAATGCCGGCCACCGCGTTCTCGCCCCGGACGACGCCGAGGTCGAGGCATATCTCGAGACCGCCCTCAATGCGCCCGTCCCGGAGCGCGCCGCCACGGACCAGCCCGCCGGCGCCGGTCACGGCGTCGTCGTGGTTCTCGACTTCGGGAGCCAGTTCGCGCAGCTGATCGCCCGCCGAGTCCGGGAGCTCCACGTCTACTCGGAGCTGCTGCCGCACGACACGTCGCTCGCCGAGATCGAGCGCCGCGGCGCCAGCGCGATCATCCTCTCCGGCGGTCCCAACTCGGTCTACGACGACGGCGCCCCGAAGCCGGATCCCGCGATCTGGAGCGGCCGCCTGCCCGTCCTCGGCATCTGCTACGGCGCGCAGCTCATGGCCAGTGAGCTCGGCGGCCACGTCCAGCCAACCGCCAAGCGCGAGTACGGCCCGGCCACGGTCACGATCGGCACCGAGGATGGCCTGTTCACCGGCCTCGACCGGACGCAGCCGGTCTGGATGAGCCACGGCGACTCGATCACCGCGCTGCCGGAGGGCTTTGCCGCCACGGCCCAGACGGATTCCACGCCCTATGCCGGGCTGGTCGACAAGCAGCGGAACCTCTACGGCATCCAGTTCCACCCCGAGGTCGCCCACACGCCGGGCGGGAGGGAGGTCCTCCGGAACTTCGTCGTCGGCGTGGCCAAGGCGAGCCCTACCTGGACGCCGGCGAGCTTCATCGAATCGACCGTTGCGGACATCCGCCGCCGCGTCGACGACCACGCCCGCGAGGTCGGCTCGGACGGCAAGGTCATCTGCGCGCTGTCCGGCGGGGTGGACTCCGCCGTCGCGGCCGCGCTCGTGCATCGCGCCGTCGGGGATCGGCTGACCTGCATCTATGTCGACCACGGGTTGATGCGGAAGCGCGAATCGGAGCTCCTGCGGGCGACGTTCGAGCAGAGCCTCGGCATGCACCTGGTGATGGTTGACGCCCGCCAGCGCTTCCTCGAGCGGCTGGCCGGCGTGATCGACCCTGAGCAGAAGCGGAAGATCATCGGCGACGAGTTCATCCGGGTCTTCGAGGAGGAATCGGAGAAGCTCGGTCGCATCGACTTCCTGACCCAGGGCACGCTCTACCCGGACGTCATCGAGAGCGCCACGTCGGAGTCGAAGGCCGCGCAGAAGATCAAGACCCACCACAACGTCGGCGGCCTGCCGGCGGACCTCCGCTTCAAGCTCATCGAGCCGCTGCGGTATCTCTTCAAGGACGAGGTTCGGGCCGTCGGCCTGGAGCTCGGGCTGCCTGAGGCGATGGTCCATCGACAACCGTTTCCAGGCCCGGGCCTGGCGATCCGGATCATCGGCGAGGTCACGTCGGAACGGCTGGACACGCTCCGCGAGGCCGACTGGATCGTCATCGACGAGATCAAGGCCGCGGGCCTCTACCGCAACGTCTGGCAGTCGTTCGCGATCCTCACGCCGGTCCGCAGCGTGGGCGTGATGGGGGATGGTCGGACGTACGCGAACGTGGTAGCAATTCGCGCTGTGACCTCCGAGGACGGCATGACGGCCGATTGGGCGAAGCTGCCGTACGAGGTCCTTGGCAGGATCAGCAGCCGAATCGTGAATGAGGTTCCGGGGGTCAATCGCGTGGTCTACGACATCTCGTCCAAGCCACCTGCCACGATCGAGTGGGAGTAGGCCGAATGAGCGACGCGCGCAAGAAGTCCGCCGAGGAGACGACGACCTGCTCGTGGTGCTCGGCCGTGATCCCGGTCGACGCCGCGACGTGCCCGTCGTGCGGCGCCGCCCTTCGTGATGGCGCCGACGGCGACGTCGCCGGGGTCACCCAGGTCGACCTCGCGGCGACGTCACGTCTCGCACGGCTGAAGTCGCCCGGGCGCATCGCGATGTGGCTCGGCGCCGAGAAGACGACGGACAACCCTGCCCTTGCCGGCAAGATCGAGCCACCCTCGGACGAGGTCCGCAAGGAGATGCTGCGGCTCGAGCTGGCCGCCATCGACGCCGAGATCCAGGCCAAGAACGCCCAGCTCGAGGCGGAACGGATCCTGCCTCCCGAGGAGGGCGGGGCGCCCGCGCCCAAGGACGCGCCGGGCAGCGAGCCCGGCTGAGCTCGTCTTGGCGCCCGACCAGGCCGCCGGGCTGCCCGCGCCGGGTCCCTCCTTCCTCAAGGAGCAGGAGCTCGTCGTTCGCGACCGCAGGCTCCACGCCGGGATGAGCCAGCCCGCGGCGCCCGCAGACGACTGGTGGACGGCCATCCTCTGGATCGCCGACGAGGCCGATCGCCTCGTCTCCTTCGTCGAGCTCGCACCCTCGGCCGGCCCGCCACCCGAGCCCCCGATCGCCCGCCTCGGGCCGGCCCTCGCGGGCGGGCTCTCCGGCCTGATCCTCGAGGACGCGGGCAGGCTGCAGGTGCGTCTCGGGCCGGTCGTTCCGCCCGACACGGCCGATCGTCCATGGCGCGCCCCCGCGGTCATCCGGGCGGCATTCCGGTGGGAGCCGGCGCGCGCAGCGTCGATGCGCCCGAACGACCTCGCGACGGAGGTCCTGACCGCTTTCCGGCGCGCCGTCGAGGGTCTCGGCCGGCGCTAGGTATCCTCGCGACATGGGAACGTGGCGCAGCTCGATGCTGGCATCGTTCCTCGCGGCCCTCGGCCGGCCGGACTGGTGGTCGATGGCGCTCGCCGGGTTCCTGGTGCGGGGCGGAATCGTGCTGGTCCTGCTGCCGATCGTCACCGTGCCGACACCGGCCCAGCTCGCGACGGCCTTCTCGCCCGCGGTCAGCCAGCTGGCGTTCGGCGGGCTGACGCCGGTCGTTCTCCTCGGGATCGTCGCCGGGAGCATCGTGGTTCTCGCCGTCGTGGCCGCCGGCGGGCTGGCCGGAGCATGGCTCGACCGCGAGCAGCTCTCCTCCGCCGCGATCGATGACGAGCTGGGCGTCGACTGGACACCGCTGCCGACCTCGCTGCGCGAAGCGCTCTCGGTTCGTCTCGCCGCCCACCTGCCGACGCTGGCAGCCCTCGCCTATGCCACGTTCCGACTGGTTGGCGCCACCTACGACGAGCTGACCTCTCCCGGCGACATCGCCGTGCCGATCGTCCTTCGGGTGGTCGGGCGGGCGCCGGAGACCGTGCTCTTCCTCGTGGCGGGCTGGCTCGTCGGGGAGGCCGTGGGCGGGCTGGCCGTCCGCCACCTCGCCGCCGGGGCCACGTTCGGCGCATCGCTCCGGCGCGGCGCCCGCCAGCTCCTGACCAGGCGAGCCCTCGCGACCTTCGGGCTCATGAGCGTCGAGCTCGTGGCGGTGGTCGCGCCGTTCCTGCTCGCCGTCTCGCGGGCATGGCAACAGCTGCGCGACATCCTCCTGCTGCCGTCCGTCGACCCGCTGCTCGTGGGCGCCGCCCTGCTCGTCCTCGTCGCGTCATGGATCCTCGGGCTCGCGGTCATCGGTGCCGCGCTCGCGTGGCGGGCGACGGCCTGGACTGCGGAGCTGCGCCCGGCCGGCAAGCCTCGGCCTGACGCGGGGTTCCTGCATCCCGGCCCCTCCGAGGCGTAAGGTCTGAGCGAGGACCGTCACGCGTCCGAGGCGTGCGGCGTCGAAGCCGTCACGCCGGGGCGGATTCTGCCCCTGCTATGATCCCGCCGGTCACGCGGCTCCCCGCGTCGGACGGCTCCCGAGACGGAGGCCCAGGCTCCCCGAATGGACCAGATCTTCACCGCCGTCGGTGACGCGATCAGCTCGATCTTCGACAACCCCGTCATCAAGCTCGGCATCCAGCTGGCCGTCATCTACTGGATCATCCTGTGGCTCGCGGCCTCCTACTGGGCCTTCCGCGACATGCAGTCGCGCAGCGACAACCCGCTGGCGCCCTACCTCGCCGCCGCGTTCGTGATCATCTTCACGCCGATCCTGTTCCCGCTTGCGGTGTTCACCTACCGGATCATCCGGCCCCAGGAGCGCATCGGCGACGTCTACGAGCGCAACCTCGCCGAGGAGGCGATGCTCGCGGAGATCGAGGCGATCCCGCATTGCCCGACCTGCGATCGACGGGTCGACGCGGCCTGGATCATCTGCCCCTCCTGCCGGACGCGCCTCAACCGCGTCTGCCCGAACTGCACCCGGCTCGTCGGGCTCGACTGGTCGCTGTGCGCATGGTGCGGCCGGGAGTTCGAGCGCCACGACCAGCTCGCCGCGAGTGCGGCGGCGCCGATCGTCTCGCTGCCCACCCGGGAGGCGCTGCCGGCTGGTGACCTGTCGCTCGAGACGGTCAACGAGCGCATCCGCGGCACCGTCCGCGCTCCACGTCGGGCGGCGTCCGACCAGCGCGCCGAGGGTTGACCGGACCTTCCAACCCCGAGGGCGACCTGCCCTCCGAGGCACCGCCAGCGGACCCTGCATCCGCCCGGCCGCTCGGGCTGACCGCCTTCACCATCGAGGGCCGCAGCGCGCCCGCGCTGTTCGTCGTGGGCTGGCTCGCCGTCATCGCGGCCGTCGCGCTCGCCTCGCTGGCACTGTTTGCGAGCGCCGGCACCGGCGGTTCGTTCTTCTGGTTTCTCACCTTCCTCGCGGCGTCTGTCGGGCTGATCCTGCTCGGGGGCTCGCAGAGCATTGAACGTCGGGTGGTAGCTGCGAGGTATGCGGGACCATCGCCGATGTTGGTGCTTGTCGCGGCGGCCGTCATGACGTTGCTGGCCGCATTCGTCGTCGGCTTTCCGCTTCAGACAATCGGACGAAGCATCCCGGCCCCAATCGGCGATCTCATAGCGATCGCAATCCAAGCCGCCGTGTTCATCGGCGTCGTTCGTTTGATGGTTGTGGGGACTGGCGCGCTCTCGTGGACCGAGATGGGCCTGTACGAAGGTGGTCGCGCGGCCGTGCGCAGTGCTCTTGGCGGCGCAGCATTCGCGCCGGCGATCATCGGGATGACCGTCCTCGTGACGGCGTTCGCCTTGGCCATCGCCGGCGCAGCACCCGACAGTCCGCTGCCACCGACAGGCACGCCGCTTGGGCTCGTCACCCATCTTCTTGCGGGAGCGCTCATCGGCCCATTCGCGGAAGAGGTTCTGTTTCGTGGCTTCGCGCTCACCGCCTGGCAGCGGACGCGCGGCAACCGTTCGGCAATCCTCAGGTCCTCCATGGTGTTCGTCCTGGCGCACCTGATCCTGGTCGGAGGTGCGGATTTCGGCCAGGCCGCCCGGCTGGCATTTGTCGCCGGGGTGGTCCGATTGCCTGTCGCGTTCGCTCTCGGTTGGATCTTTGTACGAACGAGATCTCTGTGGGCTTCCTTCGGCCTTCACGCCGGCTTCAACGCGATTCTCATCATCGTCGCCGAGCTGTACGCGATGGGCTTCATCCGCTGAGGGAGGAACCCATGGTGTTGATCCGTGGGTGATCGGCAAATGACCGGCAGGTGAGCGCCGCCCGATAGCCTCCGTCGTGTCCTCGGGTCCGGATGGCGGGGGGAATCGGCGGGCCTCCGTCGCCCGGGCCCGGGGACGCCGCTCGATCGCGGCGGCCGGGTCGCTGCTCTGCGAGAGACAACGCAGCCGGCGGCAGTCGTCCAT
>JAICVI010000223.1 GCA_025935415.1 Chloroflexota bacterium | reverse complement strand
GCGGGTCGACGGCCTGGCCTGCGAGCTCAGGCGGCGCGCCGCTTTCGCGGGCTCGGATTCGAGCCTGCCAGGGCCCCGAGTGGCGCGTAGCGGCCATGGCTGGCGTGCGCGAGCCCGCCGCTCTCCAGGCGCGTGAGGGCGCGCAGCACGTCCGCGAGCGATCGACGCGTCACCGCCACGAGCTCGTCGACCGTGACGGCGCCGTGGACCAGCGCCTCGCCGACGTCCTGCTCGGCCTCGCTCCTGCCAGACAGCACGGACCTGACCGACGGCAGCTGGATCCGCGCCGAGATGACAACGCCGCCGCCCGCCGGTGAGCGGCGCCCACCTGCCGGGGCCGCGGGCTCCGTGGTGGCGCGCTCCGTGGCCGCGTGCTCCGGCATGTCGGGGAGCGCCGCGCCCGCGAACAGGCCGAGGTCGTCGAGCAGCTGCGGGATCCCGGAGACGATCCGCGCGGCACCCGCCCACTCGCGCAGGAAGCCGTTGCAGCCCGCGGACATCGCCGCATCGATGGAGCCCGGGACGAGGAAGCACTCCCTCCCCTGCTCCAGGGCCCACGAGGCCGTGAGCAGGGCGCCGCTCGTGGCGCCCGCCTCGACCACGATCACCGCGTCAGAGGTCCCGCTGATCAGCCGGTTCCGCTGCGGGAACGTCCCCCGCGACGGCTCAACCATGGGCGCGTACTCGGAAACCACTGCGCCGCCGCCGTCGACGATCGCATCCGCGAGGCGGTCATGCGCACGCGGGAAGAGCCGCCCGTGGCCGCCCCCGATGAAGGCGATCGTCGGGCGCTGCTCGGCCACCGCGGCGGCGTGCGCGGCGCCATCGATCCCGACGGCCAGCCCGGAGACCACGGTCGCCTCGGCGCGCGCAAGTGCCGTGCCGATCCGGCTGGCGATGCGGCGGCCGGCGGGGCTCGGCCGGCGGGTTCCTACGACCCCGACCACGTGCTCGCCGGCGAGTGCGGCGAGGGTTCCGCGAACGAACAAGGCGGGCGGGGGCAGCTCGATGGCGAGGAGGCGCTTCGGGTACTCGGTGTCGCCCTGAGCGACCACGCGGAGTCCCTCGCGCTCGATCTCGGCGAGGATCCGGGCACGGCCGTGGGCTGCATCCGCGACCCCCTTCGCCACGGACGCAGGCATGAGCCGGGCTTCGCCATCCGTGGATCCGCTCGCCTCGACGATCTCCGCGGCGCCGCGCGCGCCCGCCGCCACGTCGAGGATCGCCGCCGGTGAGCCCAGCGCCGTGACCAGCCGGCCGAGCGTCAGCGGCCCGAGGCCGTGGACCGAGAGCAGCACCGCGATTGCGTCGCGGTCGGCACGCCCCATCGGCGTCCCACGCTCGCCGGGCGCGGACCACGGGGTATCGAGCCCATCGAGGTCGGCGCTGATCCCGCCGTCTGGGCCCTGCCCCACCCCGAGCATCGTCAGACCGCCAGCGCGAGGCGCGCACGCACCGTCGGCGGGCGCCAGCGCGCGGCCTCCTCGAGGTGCTCGATCTCGACCGCGGCGGATGCCGAGAGGTCCGCCACGGTACGGGCGACGCGGAGGAGCCTCTCCGTCCCGCGCCCCGAAAGCAGCTCGGAGTCGGCGAGCTGTGCCAGCCGTTCGGCCGCAGCGGCATTCAGGGCGGCGATCGCGCGAAGGGCGCGGCCGCTCACGCGAGCATTCAGGCGGCGGCCGGGTCGCGCCAGCTGGCGATCGCGGGCTTCGGCAATGCGAGCGGCCACGACGGTTGAGGATTCCGGATCGGCGCCGCCGACCATCGACCCGGCAGGCATGCGCGCGAGCGTGACCCAGACGTCGATCCGGTCGCGCAGCGGACCTGAGAGCCGGCCGACGTACCTCTCCGGCACGCCCGGCGCGCACGAGCAGCGGTCCTCCATCCCGGCGTAGCCGCAGGGGCAGGGATTGGTCGCGGCCACGAGCTGGAACCTCGCGGGGAGCGTCACGGAGCCGGCCGCACGGACGATCGTGACCCGGCCGTCCTCGAGCGGCTGACGCAGCGACTCCAGGACGTCGCGCGAGAACTCCGCGAGCTCGTCGAGAAAGAGGACGCCCCCATCCGCACGAGTGACCTCGCCGGGAACGAGGCGCGGCCCGCCGCCGACGATCGCGGCGTAGGAGCTGGTGTGATGCGGCGCGCGAAACGGCGGCCGCTCGATGAGCCCGCTGATCGGCCCCTCGCCGGAGACCGAGGCGACGATCGTCGCCCGCAGCGATTCCTCCTCGGAGAGTGGCGGCAGGAGCCCCGGGATCGTCCTCGCCAGCATCGTCTTGCCCGTCCCCGGCGGCCCGATGAGCAGCAGCCCATGGCCGCCGGCGAGAGCCACCTCCAGCGCCCGGCGCGCCTCCAGCTGACCACGCACATCCGCCAGGTCCGGAGGCACGAGGGCCGGCGCGAGGCTGGGGGCGGCCGCCAACGCCGCGTTGGTCACGGCCGTCGGCGCCATCTCGACGCGCGCAGGACGTGTGGGACCGGCGTGCCGGCGCTTCCGCAGCGCGTCAACGGCCTCCCCGAGCGTCGCGACCGCGACGATCTCCAGGCCGTCGACGAGGTTCGCCTCCGCGGCGCCGTCCGCCGGCACGATCACGCGCCCGACGCGGCGCCGCGCCAGCGCGGCGACCATCGGCAGCAACCCTGGCACGGTCCGAATCTCGCCCCCGAGCGACACCTCGCCGATGAGTGCCGCCCGACCCGCCCGGGGCGTGAACTGCTCCGAGCCGATCAGGATCCCGATCGCGATGGCGAGATCCGCGGCGGACCCCGTCTTCGGGACATCCGCGGGCGCCAGGTTGACGGTGATCCGGCGCGGCGGGTGGACGAAGCCGCTGTTCCGCAGGGCCCCGCGGACGCGCTCCCGCGCCTCGCGGATGGAGGCATCGCCAAGCCCGACGATCGTGAACCCGGGCAGCCCCGGCGCGACGTCCACCTCGACGCGAATCACGCGCCCATCCAGTGCGACGAGGGTTGCGGACAGCAGCGTGGCCAGCACGCCGCCACCCTAGGCAGCTCGGCTTATTTCCGGCTCACCTGGCCGCGAGAGGGTCGCCCCGAACGGGTCATCGCCCCGACCAGTCGTCTCGAAGGACGTCAGATACCAGCTCCAGCAGCACTGGGCGCGTCCGGCGCACGCTATCGGCGCCATCTGCCGACCGGCGGCGACACGTGGCGAACAATCGTGCGGCGGCCACCGCGGGAAATGCCCCCGCGAACGGCAGCGG
>JAICVI010000225.1 GCA_025935415.1 Chloroflexota bacterium | reverse complement strand
TCGCCGAGCTTCAGGCCGGTGAGCTCGTGCGGCGTCTGCGGGTGTGGCCGCGAGAGCGACATGGCCATGTCGAGGGAGCTCGCGCCCGCGGCAAGGCAGGCGTCGAAGATCGGCATGACGAAGCGCGGATCGACGGCGTTGAGGACGTGGGTCGCGCCCGACTCCCGGATCAGGGTGACGATCGCGCCGCGGTTCGAGGCGTCGACCTGGGCGGGGGTGACCCGGGCGTCGGCGGCCTTCGCAGCAACGGCGTTCGACCGTCCGAGGTCGTAGTCGGCGACGACAAGCCGATCGAAGAACGCTCGCCGCATGGCGATCGGAACGAACGCGCTGCCGACCCCACCGGCGCCGATCACGAGGATGCGCATCGCGGGAGCGTACCCGCGCGCGCGTTCCGCGCGTACGATCAACGGGTGAGCGAGGCGCTGCGACTCGAGCGGACCGGGCCCGGCGGCGCTGTCGCACGCATCACGCTCTCGCGGCCCGAGAAGCGCAACGCCTTCGATGCGTCACTGATCGCGGAGCTCCGGTCGACGTTCGCGGCGTTGGAGCGAGATTCGCCGGCCGACCTGCGCGCGGTCGTGCTCGCTGGCGGCGGTGAAACCTTCTCGGCAGGCGCCGACATCGACTGGATGCGGGCCGCGATGCAGCTCGACGTCGAGGGCAACGAACAGGACGCGATGGCGATGGCGGACATGTTCGAAGCGATCGACACCTGCGCGGTGCCGGTGATCGCGCGGGTCCAGGGCGCGGCGCTCGGGGGCGGGATGGGCCTCTGCGCCGTGAGCGACCTCGTGATCGCCGAATCGGGGGCGCGGTTCGGGTTCACCGAGACGCGGCTCGGGATCCTGCCAGCGGTCATCTCGCCGTTCGTGATCGCGAAGATCGGCGAATCGCACGCCCGTGCCCTGTTCCCCGGCGGCCGCAGGTTCGATGCGCTGCGGGCGCAGCGGATCGGGCTCGTCCACGAGATCGTCGAAGGCGAGGCAGCGCTCGATCTTGCCGTGGATGCCGCGATCGCCGACATCCTGGCCTCCGGCCCGACGGCCGTCCGCGCCGCCAAGGCGATCGTGCGCGAGGTTCGGGGGCTCGGCCATGGGTCCTCCAAGTGGCACACCGCGCGCGTGATCGCGCGCCAACGGACGAGCCTGGAGGCCCAGGAGGGCTTCGCGGCATTCACCGGAAAGCGGAAGCCCGGGTGGGATCCAGGCGCCAACTGAAACGGCGCTCCGCCGAGGCCGGCACGAATGGGCGTGCGACAATCACGACAGATGCGCGAAGAGATCAGCCCCAGTGAGGCGGCGCGGCGACTTGGGGCAACCACGCGGTCGGTCCAGCGGTGGATCGCGCTCGGTCGTTTGCCTGCCAGGCGCGTTGGGGGCCGATGGCGTGTCGCGTCTGACGCGTTAGACGCGTTCCAGTCACAGGTCGATCCGCGCGCGGCCGCCGAACCGGGCCAGCGGGCAGTCCCCGCGCGGGAAGCTGGCTCGCCGGATTGGCCGACGGCGGACGAGCGACCGCGATCGATTCGACGGCTGTTCATCGCGAATCGCGGCGAGATCGCGCGGCGCATTCGCCGTACCTGCGACCGCCTCGGCATCGCCGCTATTGAGCCTGCGACCGACGGGCCGGGCGCCGTGAACCTTCTCGACATCGGCCAGGTGGTCGCTGCCGCGCGCGGCGCGGGTGCGGATGCCGTCCACCCCGGTTTCGGGTTCCTCGCCGAGAACGCCGACTTCGCCGCGGCCGTGGAGGCCGCCGGTATCGCCTGGGTCGGGCCGCCACCGGCCGCCATTCGCGCCATGGGCGACAAGGCCGAGGCCAGGCGCCTCGCGATCGAGCTCGGCGTTCCGGTCGTCCCGGGCATCGAGGACCCGGATCGCCCCGACGCGGCCCTCGCCCTCGCGGCCAGGCGCATCGGCTATCCGGTCCTGGTCAAGCCAGCCGGAGGCGGCGGTGGCAAGGGCATGCGCACCGTCCGTGATCCGAAGCTGATCGCCGATGCGCTGGCGGGCGCCCGCCGCGAGGCAAAAGCCGCCTTCGGTGACGATCGCCTGATCCTCGAGAAGCTGATCGAAGGCCCTCGGCATGTCGAGGTCCAGGTGCTCTTCGACGGGCATGGCAACGGCGTTCATCTCGGCGAGCGCGACTGCTCCACGCAGCGCCGCCACCAGAAGGTCCTCGAGGAGACGCCCTCGCCGGCGGTGAACGAGGTCCTTCGAGACCGGCTCACGACCGCGGCGCTCGAGCTCGCGGGCGCCGTCGGGTATCGCGGCGCCGGGACCTGCGAGTTCCTGCTCGACGACCGGGGCGGCATCTTCTTCCTCGAGATGAACACGCGCCTCCAGGTCGAGCACCCCGTGACCGAGCTCGTGACCGGCATCGACCTCGTGGAGCAGCAGGTCCTGGTCGCCGAAGGGCAGCGACTCAAGCTGGAACAGGATGAGATCGACCGGCGTCTCCGCCGCGGCGGTCACGCGGTCGAGGTCCGGCTCTACGCCGAGGATGCCGAGGCCGACTTCCTGCCGGCGACCGGCACCGTCGAGCGCCTTCGATGGCCGTCGGGCGAGGGCATCCGAGTCGATGCCGGGATCGACGAAGGCTCCGTCGTCGGCTCCCGGTTCGACCCGATGCTTGCCAAGATCGTGGCCCATGGCGAGACGCGCGACGTCGCGCTCGACCGGCTCGAGCAGGCCCTCGACGAAACGGTGGTGCTGGGCGTCACGACGAACCTGCGGTTCCTTCGCTGGCTCGTGCGCGAGCCGGCTGTGCGCGAAGGCGAGGTTCGCGTCGACAGCCTCGAGCGCATCTGGCCGCCGGATGCCTGGGCGGCCCTCGCCTCCGTGCCGGACGCCGCCTGGGAAGCCGCGGCGCGCGCGCTCGCTCCGGGCGGCTGGCTGGGCGGCTGGCGGCTGAACGCGGCTCCCCGCGTCCGGATCGAAACGGACGAGGAAGAGCGAACCGTCGAGGTCGCGTCCGGGCACGGGAGCGAGCGTCCTGGTGGCCTGATGGCACTCGCCGTGGCGGGCGACAGGGTGTTCGTGGACGTTGCGGGGAGGAGCGTCGCGTTCCGGCTGGCCGCGGCGCCGGATGTCGACCGGGCCGCGCGAGCCGCGGCGTCGCACGCGGGGACCGGCCCCGTCGAGATCGTCGCGCCGATGCCAGGCTCGATCCTGACG
>JAICVI010000199.1 GCA_025935415.1 Chloroflexota bacterium | reverse complement strand
CGCCCCGGCCGTCGTGGAGCGACGCGATCAGCTGCGCGGCCGCCTCGGAGTAGAAGGCGCCGCCGCGCTTCTCCAGGAGCTCCGGCTTCCGATCCAGCGCCGGGTTGCGGTACATCGACAGCAGCTCGAACTCGATGTCCATCACCTGCCCGGCGCGCGATTCCGCCCCGTCGAGCTGCGATGCGAGCACCTTGTCGAAGGCGTAGTAGTACTTGAGGTAGTAGCTGGGGATCGAGTGCGTGAGGCCGACGATCTCCGGCGGCGTGCCGACGTCGTCCGCGAGCTCCGCGGCCGCCGCCGCAAGGATCTCGTCCAGCCGGTCGACGCCATCGACCTTGACCCCGCGGATCCACGACAGGTGGTTCAGCCCGACATGCTCGAGCTCGACCCGCTCGGGCTCGACGCCGAACCGCTTCGCAAATCGCCGCTGGAACCCGATCGCGACGTTGCACAGCCCGATCGCCCGATGGCCCTGGTCGAGCAGCGCCTGGGTCACGATCCCGACCGGGTTGGTGAAGTCGACCAGCCACGCGCGGGCCGCGGCCCTGCGTGCCACCCGCTCCGCGATGTCGAGCACGACGGGAACGGTCCGCAGGGCCTTCGCGAACCCGCCCGCTCCGGTCGTCTCCTGCCCGATCGTGCCGAAGGTCGGCGGCAGGGTCTCGTCGACGAGTCGCGCCGCCTGGCCGCCGACCCGCAGCTGGACGAGCACGAAGGACGCGCCATCGATGGCCGCATCCGTGTCAGTCGTCAGCGTGAGCCGCCCACCCCACCCCATCCGGTCGAGCATCCGGCCGGCCAGGCCGCCGACGACCTCCAGCCGCTCCGGATCGATGTCGAGCAGCACCAGCTCGTCGACCGGGAGGCGGTCGGCGCGGTTGGTGATGCCCTCGATGAGCTCGGGCGTGTAGGTGCTGCCGCCGCCGACGACCGCGAGCTTGATGCCCACTCGCACCTCCAGTGTTGACACCGCCCGACGTGATTGCTTATAACGTTATCAACTCTCGCGCCTGGCACAAGACCCGATGTCGACTCCCCGGATGGAGGCAGCCAGCGACCCGTGGCGCGCTACCGGCTCGAGATCGGCCCCGTGCCGCTCCACCACCAGGTCTACCTCGACCTGAAGTCCGCGCTCGACTCGGGCGAGCACCAGGTGGGAGATCGGCTCCCGCCCGAGCGCGACCTCGCCCAGCTCTACGGCTGCTCCCTCATCACCGTCCGCCGCGCCCTCGACGAGCTCTCGCGGGAGGGCCGGCTCCAGCGGCGGCAGGGTCGCGGGACCTTCGTGCTGGCCCCGCGCCTGGAGGTGGGCGGGCTCGATGCCCTGAGCTTCACGCAGGAGATGCAGCGTCGCGGCCTGGATGCCGAGACGCGCCTCATCGCCTCACGTCCCGAGGCCGCCGACGAGGTCGTCGCCAAGGCGCTCGCTCTCCCGCCCGGCGCCCCCACCCTGTACGTGGAGCGCCTGCGGCTGGGCGGCGGCGAGCCGCTGCTGCTGGAGATGGTCCACCTGCCCGCCGAGCGCTTCCCCGGCCTCCTGGCCACGGACCTCGAGCACCGCTCCCTGTACGACCTGCTCACCGAGCGCTACGGCACCTCGGTGGCCCGGGCGCTGGAATCGCTCGAGCCCGTGCTGCTCCCCGCACGCGAGGCCAAGCTGCTGGGCGTTCGTCCGCGCAGCCTCGGCCTGCTCGTCGAGGGCACCGCGTTCGCCCACGACAGCACCCCGGTGGAGTTCGGGCGCACGTACGTGCGCGGGGACCGCACTCGCTACTACGTCGATCGCGTCGTCGTCCGGTCCGGCGCCCGCCGGCCCCGGGTCCCGGAGCCGGCACTGGCCGGCTGAGTCGAGAAGGAGGAGCTCGTGCTCACACCATCCCGCCGCGTCCCGGCGCTCCTGGCCGCGACCGTGCTGCTGGCTGCCGCCTGCGGCTCGTCGTCGACGAGCGGCGCACCCGGCTCGGCCGCCGCGACGGGCCCGGCCAGGACCTTCGCCGCCGTGACCCTGCCGCCATTCGCCGGCCAGACCTTCCACGTGCCCGACTTCCAGCCCGCGAACCTGCGCTGGTTCTGCTGCCTCGGGACCGGCGAGGACCCGAGCCAGAAGCCGACCGAGGACCAGGTCGCGGCCGCGTTCGCGACCAAGTACCCCGGCTCCACTCTGAAGCTCGAGATCACCACCTACAACGCCGCGGTCGACACCCTCTCGACGCAGCTCGGCCCGAATCCGCCGGACATCGCCGGCCCCGTCGGCATCGGTGGCCTGGCCTCGTTCAAGGGCCAGTGGACGGACCTCACCTCGCTCATCACCGACTCCAGCTATGACCTGTCGGTCTACGACCCGGCGACGGTCGACTTCTTCAAGCAGGACGGCGTCCAGGTCGGCATCCCGTTCGACCTCTACCCGTCGATGCTCTGGTACAAGGCCGACGCCTTCGAGGAGGCCGGCCTCGCCGAGCCCCCGCACGAGTTCGGCGCCAAGTACAAGCAGGCCGACGGCACCGAGGTCACCTGGGACTACGACGCGCTTCGCACCCTGGCGATGAAGCTGACGGTCGACAAGAACAACCACGACGCCACCGAGGCCGACTTCGACCCGACCAAGATCGAGCAGTTCGGCTTCGAGCCGCAGCGCGACGTCCTGCTGGGGATGAGCGCGTTCTTCGGTGCCGGCACGCTCGTCGGCTCGGACGGCAAGACGGTCACGATCCCCGATCAGTGGAAGGCCGCCTGGAAGTGGGTCTACGACGGCGTCTGGAAGGACCACTTCATCATGACCCAGGCCCAGTTCGTCGATCCGAAGGTCGGGAACAACGACCAGGGCTTCAACTCCGGCAAGGTCGCCATGTCGACCAACTTCCTGTGGATCACGTACGGCGTCACAGGCGCCGGCAAGCACTGGAACCTCGCCGCGGTCCCGGCCTACAACGGCAAGATCACGGCGCCACTGAACGCCGACACCTTCGGCGTCCTCAAGAACAGCAAGAACCAGGATGCCGCGTTCGCGGCGATGACCTACCTGCTCCAGGACGCGTCGAGCAGCCTGCTGCCGCTCTACGGCGGCATGCCTGCTCGCACGGCCGAGCAGGACGCGTACCTGACCGCGGTCGCCAAGACCGACGGCTTTCCCGCCGACGTGGACTGGAACGTCGCGAAGGACGCGATCAAGTACGCCGACATCCCGAACTTCGAGGCACCGATGCCCGTGTACAACAAGAGCCTCAAGATCCTCGAGAAGTACCGGAGTCGCTGGTTCTCGCAGCCCGGCCTGAACATGGACCAGGAGATCGAGGCGCTCCGCGCCGAGCTCCAGGCCGCCTGGGACGCGGCCTGACGTTGGAGGGCCTGCCGAGCGTCGCCACCGCGAGGCTGACCTCGCCTCGAAGCTGGCGGCTCTCCCGCCCTCGACTCTCGCCCCTGGCGCGCCGCGAGGCGCGCCAGGGCTATCTCTTCATCTCGCCGTGGATCGTGGGCTTCCTCGTGTTCACGGCGCTGCCGATGCTTGCGACTCTCGTCTTCACGTTCCTGAACCTCACCCTCGCACAGGAGGAGCCGCTTCGGTTCGTCGGGCTGGACAACTACGCGCGCCTCGTCGGCGACAGCCGGGTCTGGGAATCGCTCGGCAACACGTTCAAGTTCGCCGCGATCTGGCTGCCGGTCTCGATGGTCGTCCCGTTCGTCCTCGCGCTCGCCCTCAACAGCAAGTACCTGCTGGGCTCCAGCGTCATGCGGACGCTGTTCTTCATGCCGTACGTCGTGCCGTTCGTCGCCGGCGTGCTGGTCTGGAACGCGATGCTCGGCGGCGAGGGCTGGCTCAACAACGCGCTGCGGTTTGTCGGCTGGTCGAGGCCGCCCGACTGGCTGTTCGACACCACGTTCATCTACCCCGGGCTCGTGCTCATCGGGATCTGGGGCGTCGGCGCCGGGATCATCATCAACATGGCCGGCCTCCGCGGCATCCCGACGGAGCTGTACGAGGCGGCACGGATCGATGG
>JAICVI010000132.1 GCA_025935415.1 Chloroflexota bacterium | reverse complement strand
GAGCTGCTCGAGGAGAAATGGGCGGCGGGGATCGGAGCCGGCGCGGAGGCGAGCGCCGCCGCGTGACCCGGCGCGTGGACCTCCTCGGCGTCGACGAGGTGCCCGAGGGCACGATGAAGATGGCCTTCGTCGACGGCACCGACCAGGTCATCGTCGTGCACACGGGCGGGGAGATCCGGGCCTTCCAGGGCATCTGCAGCCACGAGTATTTCGAGCTCGACAAGGGCTTTCTGACCGGCAACGGGTCCCGCGGCGCCAACGGTCAGCCCGCCGGGACGCTGACGTGCGCCCTCCACCTCTCGCGCTTCGACCTCGCCGACGGTGAGGCCCTCGATCCACCGGCCGAGGTTCCCCTGGTCATGTACCCGGTCGTGCTCGACGGTGGCAGGGTCTGCATCGATGTCCCGGACGGCCCGCTCCCTGTCAACGAGTAGCGAGCCGGATCTGACCGACCGGGCCGAGGCCCAGCCTGCCGCGGCCGACCCACATCGGCCGCGCTACGGCGGCGTCAGCGTCAGGGTCTGGGCAGCGCCGGCCTGGACGTTTCCTGCGGAGAAGGGCAGCGGGACGGTCTGACCGTCCGCCCAGAGCGGGATCAGGTCACCGTAATGGGGATCGCCGGGGTTGCCGCTCTGGCCCGTGGTGATGACGATCCTCGCCCCCTCGATGTCGCCCATGTCGATCGTGAAGCGGTATGAGGGGCCGTTTGTCACGCCGAACACGGCGACGTTGCTCAGCGGCTCGTAGCTCGGGTCCGACGGGTCGGCATACGCGCCCTGGACCCGGTAGTAGTTGTTGTCGATGGCGCCGTCCGCGCCGGCGATCGGGCGCGAGGAGGAGTCGAAGTACAGCTCCAGCGGCAGGATTCCGGACGAGCCCAGCGTCGACTCCTTGAACTGCACCTGGTGCACCGTCCCCCAGCTCCACTTCGACGGATCGCCGTACGTCTTTCGCAGCTCCGCCGCCGTCTGGTCGATCACGCCCGAGATGATCGCGTTCGGCGCCGCCCCGGTGCCTCCGCTGGCGCCGGACGTCCGCCACCAGGCGCTCGACCGATCCGCAAGGACGTCGAGCAGCGCCTCCCACGACATCGTCGAGCCGACGTACTCGCGCGCCAGCGGGCCGAGCTCGTCGTCGAAGATCGCGCGCATCAGCCCGAGCTCGATCGTGGCGAACGCGGTGCAGCCGGTCGAGTCGACGGTGCACTGGCGATCCCATCGCGTCAGGCTCGTCCAGAGGGCTCGGCCGTCCTCGGTCGATGGGGCAGGGATGAAGCCGACCAGCAGCGGGACGAGCTTGTCGGCCCGGCCGACGTAGGTGTCCATCTCGATCGAGCGCATGTCCTCGGCCTTTGCCGCGCCGTCCTTGAGCTTGCCGAGGAGCTCCGTGATGCGCGCGGCGCGATAGCCCGGGTCGTACTCGTTGCCGATCCAGAAGCCGTACGTTCCATCCACGGGCGCGTTGTTGGCGCTGACGATCTGACCGGATCTGGGATTCAGCTGCCACGGGAGCTCGTCGCGGGGGATATAGCCCGTCCACTCCGCGTTGCCGGAGGCGCCGTCGCGGACGCGCTCGCCGGTCGCCCATCGGACACGGCACGAGGCATCTTCTGCCGGGCACGGCGCGGCCGATGCGACATCGCGGATCGGGATCAGCCCCGGGAGGACGTAGCCGATGCTGCCGTCGACGTCGGCATACACGAAGTTCTGGCTCGGCGAGCCGTAACCGTCGAAGGCCGCGTGGAACTCGTCGAAGTCTTTCGCGAGATCGATCCTGAAGAACGTCTCGAGGGCGAGGTCGACCTCGGCCGTGGTCGTCCAGCGCATCGCCAGGACCGGGCCGCCCTTCAGCCGATCGTCGACGTCGGACAGGACGACGCCGTGCCCGGTCGATCGGACATCGAGCTCCACGTCCGGGCCGCCGGCGACCTTGATCGTCTCGTGACGGACCTGGAACGGCACCGACTGCCCGCGGAAGAGGTAGTTCGCCGGGTTGGCCGGATCGACCGTCTCCTCGAACAGGTCCTGGGTGTCCGGGTTGACGTTCGTCGCGCCCCAGGCGATCCGGGCGTTGTGCCCGAGCACGACCCCCGGCGCGCCCGGGAAGGTCACGCCGACCACGTTCCACGGGCAGGCCTCGCTCACGGTCCGGCAATGCAGGCCGTTCATGATCCAGACCGACGGCATCCCGAACCCGAGATGCGGGTCGTTTGCCAGGATCGGCTTGCCGCTGGCCGTCTTCGAGCCGGCGACGACCCAGTCGTTCGATCCGACGCCGTGGTCGCCAACGAGGCCGGAGCCCGTGTCGAAGCCCGCAAGGAAGGAGATTCGGTCGAGGCTGCTGCCGAGCGAGGCGATGGCATCGGCGTAGCTCCCGACACCCGCGATCGGCTGGGGAGGTACGTTCGCCGACGAACCGCCCGCAGCTGCGGCACCGCGGTCGCCCATGCTGTCGCTCGGCGTGATGATCGGGGCATCCGCGGGGTAGGCCGGGAAGAGCTCGTCGGTCTTCCTGGGATCGCCGAGTCGCGCGTCGGCCAGCATCCGGAAGATCTCCGAATCCACGTTCCCGCCGAGCGACCAGGCCTGGACCTTCTGCCATGTCGCGGTGTCGAGCGGCGTCCAGGGCTCGAGCCGATAGCCCCCGATGTCGTAGGTGCCGGAGAGCGCGCCGGCGACGACGAACGGCGTCGAAAGCCTGCCGTTGTGCTCATCGATCCAGGCGTTGACGCCGTCGGCGTAGGCCTGGAGGATGGCCTTCGATTGGGCGGACATCGCGTCGAGGTCGCGCTGGGCGGCGACGCGGAAGCCAAGTGTCCGGATGTAGCGATCCGTGTCGACCTGGCTCTTCCCGAACAATTCCGAGAGACGCCCTGCCCCGATCCGTCGGGAGATCTCCATCTGCCACATCCGCTCCTGCGCATGGACGTAGCCCTGGCTGAAGAACAGGTCGTGCGTGCTGTCGGAGCTGATCTGGATGATCCCGGAGCTATCCCGGATCACGGTCGCCGGGGCGTTCAGGCCCTTGACCGCGAGCGTGCCGCTCACCTGCGGCCAGCCGCGCTGCGTCGTGACGGCACCGATGACGGCGATGGCCACGATGACCAGCGACACGAGGACGGCGACCAGCCGGATCAGGCCGCCGAGGATGCCCCCGACCCTGCGAGCGGCGCGAGCGACCACGGCCGGCCCTACCGCGGAAGGATGGTGCCCAGGCCGGCGGCCACGGCCGACCTGACGATGGCATCGGCAAAGACGAGGTCCGCGAGCCCGACGCCCAGGTGCGTCACGACGACGCGTCCCTCCGGACGCCTCGTCCCCGCGAGGATGGCCTCGCCGATCGTGGCCATCGGGTCCGGGTAGCCGTCGAAGTTGCCGGCGTCCCGATTGGCGAGGTACTGCTCGCGCTGGTCGACGACGAACAGCGCGGCGTCGCGGGCGACCTCAGCGGCGCAGTAGGTCGCGTAATCGATGGGGATGACGGTGGCGTCCTCGCGAAGCCAGTCGTTGGTCATCGTCTGGCGCTCCTCCGCGGGCCCGAAGGACGCGGCCGAGAAGACGACCTCCGCACCGGCGACCGCTTCGCGCGCCGAGCCCGCCACCTCCGCTGCGGCGATGCCCGGGATGGCGCGGGCCTCGGAGGCGAGGGCCGCCGCTCGGTCGGGCGATCGATCGAAGATCCGGAGGCGAGCTCCCGGCAGCAGCCCGGCGAACACGGGAAGGTGTGACCGGCCCTGGACCCCGGCGCCGATCATCGCGACGTCGACCCGGCGGCCAGCCGCGGCCGGACCGAAGAAGCGAAGCCCCACGCCGCTCACCGCGGCGGTTCTCTCGGCCGTGATCGGGCCGCCATCCAGGATCGCGGTCGGGATGCCGGTCTGGGAATCGTTGACGATCACCGTCGCGTGGATCCCCGGTAGCCCGAGCGCCGTGTTCGTCGCGTAGCCGGCGACCCATTTCATCCCCACCAGGTCGCCCGCTGGCGTGTCGCCACGGAGGTGTGACGGCATCGCGTGGACGAAGGATGCCTCCGGCCGTGGGTGGATCGCGATCTTCGGCGGCAGCTCGGCGGCGCCGGGGCGGGCGAGCGCGGTCATCGTCAGCTCGGCCAACCGGAGCCGTTCCTCGAGGGCTGGCATCGCCGCCACGACGTCGGCATTCGACAGCCACCGCAGCGGCGGCAGCGCCCCCGATCCATCCCCGCTGCGACCGGTCATCGGGCGGATTGTAGGGAGCGGCATCAACGCATCGTCGGCCGATCGATACGATTCACCCTGATGGCCCCGATCGACGTCCAGCAGAGCCTGGAGAACCTCAAGCTCGAGCGCGACGCGATCACGCTGTATGACGAGCTGGCGAAGATCGAGAAGGATCCGCGCCGGGCCGATGCCTTCCGGACGATCGCCTCGAACGAGCGACGCCACGCCGAGGTCTGGGCCGGCAAGCTCCGGGAGCTCGGCGCAGTGGTGCCCGAGCCCGATGCCCACCCGCGCGTGCGCGTTCGGACCATCCTGCTGATGGCGCGCGCCTTCGGCACGCACGCCGTCCGCGACATGGTCCACGCCCTGGAGGGCGACGAGGAGGACCTCTACAACGCCCAGTCGTCGCCGGAGGTGGAGGCGATCGCCGCTGACGAGCGCGAGCACGCCGCGATCTGGGAGCGGCTCAGTGGCGGCAAGCCGGACCGGGCGGTCGCGGCACAGCGGGCGACGGACATCGTCGCGGGCGAGCGGTGGCATCGCGCCGGCCGGTCGGGCACGCTTCGGGCCGTCATCTTCGGCGTCTCGGACGGGCTCGTCTCGAATCTCGCCCTCGTGATGGGCGTCGCCGGCGCCTCGCAGGGCCAGGGCTCGTTCGTGCTCCTCGCGGGCATCGCCGGGCTCCTCGCCGGCGCCTTCTCGATGGCCGCCGGCGAGTACATCTCGATGCAGAGCCAGCGCGAGCTGTTCGAGCGCCAGATCGCGCTCGAGAAGGCCGAGCTCGAGGCCATGCCACAGGAGGAGCAGGCCGAGCTCGCCCATCTCTACCGGGCGAAGGGCTTCACCCAGGCCGAGGCGGAGGCGATCGCGGCGCGGATGTTCGGCGATCCCGAGCACGCCCTCGACACCCTGGTGCGCGAGGAGCTCGGGCTGGATCCCAATGAGCTCGGGTCGCCCTGGGGCGCGGCGGGCGGCTCGTTCGTGGCATTCGGGGTCGGAGCATTGATCCCCGTCATCCCGTACCTGCTCAGCTCGGGCAGCGCGGCCTTCCTGGTGGCGATCGGGCTATCGCTGGCCGCGCTCTTCGCGGTCGGCGCGGGCGTCAGCCTGCTCACGGGCCGGAGCCTGCTCTTCTCGGGCTCGCGCCAGGTCCTCATCGGGGCCACGGCCGCGATCGTCACCTACGTGGTAGGTAACGCCATCGGGGCCGTCGTCTAGGAACGCGTCGGGCGGCGGCATCCGGAGGTACTCCCGGTGGAGCCGCAGCACGGAGGCGACGGTCGAGCCGTCGATCGCGTCTGCGGACCCTGCCAGGCGCTCGGCGATCCAGTTCGCCTCGGCGGTCCGCTCGAGCTCGTCGAGGTCGGCCTCGCGGCGCTTGCCGTCCATCGACATGACCGCGACGAGGCCGCCGCCGGCGACGAGGCCGACGAGCAGCAGCCACCACTGGAACTCCGCCATCAGGGCGGAAGGATAGTGCGCACGGCCGCGCCGGGAGGGATCCGCCGCCGGCGCGCTTACACTCGCCCGCGATGATCGACTGGACCCCGAGCGCGGTCGCGCTGCAGCTCGGGCCGCTGTCCCTCTACTGGTACGGGATCTTCTACGCCATCGGGCTCGCGGGCGCCTACTTCGCGATGGTCCACATGGCGAAGCGGTTCCGCCAGAACCCGGCCATCCTCGGCAACGGGCTGATCATCGTCGCGATCGCGGCCCTCATCGGCGGCCGGCTGTACCACGTCATCGACCAGTGGCAGAACCTCTACGCCGCTGACCCGATCAAGGTCTTCCTCCCGCCGTACGCGGGGCTCGGGATCTTCGGCGGGTTCATCACCGGCGGGATCGCGGTCATCGCGCTCGCGCGCTACTACAAGGTTTCGTTCTGGCGCTGGGCGGACATCGTCGCCCCGGGCATCTTCGTCATGCAGGCCGCCGGCCGCGTGGGCAACTTCTTCAACCAGGAGCTGTACGGCCCGCCGACCACGCTGCCGTGGGGGATCCGGATCGACTGCGACCATCGCGTGGTCGACTTTCCGTGCACGACCTTTCCGTTCGAGACCACCCACTTCCAGCCGCTCTTCCTGTACGAGTCGCTGTCCGGCCTCATCGGCGCGCTGGCGCTGATCTGGCTGGCCTCGAAGCCGCGCCCGCGCCTCCATGTCGGTGATCTCGGCGGGATCATGTTCATCTGGATCGGGCTCGTCCGGTTCCTCGTGGAGTTCCTGCGGATCGAGAACTGGCGAATCGGCAACATCCCGACGGCGCAGTACTTCGGTGCCGCCTTCGTGCTGCTCGGGATCGGGATCCTCGTATACCGGCGCCGCGCCCACGCGCCGGCGCTCGTGCCGGTCGAGGGCGAGGCGAGACCGGACGACTACGTCCCGCGGACGCCGGCGAAGGGCGACGGTGGCGGCGACAACGGCGACGATGCCGGCGACTTCGACGAGTTCGAGGAGTTCGACGCAGCTCGCGGCTCCGATGCCGGCACCGCGAGCCG
>JAICVI010000058.1 GCA_025935415.1 Chloroflexota bacterium | reverse complement strand
CGGTTGATCGTCTCGACCATGTGGACCGGGATGCGGATCGTCCGCGCCTGGTCGGCGATGGCCCGGGTGATGGCCTGGCGGATCCACCACGTGGCGTACGTGGAGAACTTGAAGCCCTTCTCGTAGTCGAACTTCTCGACCGCGCGGATGAGGCCGATGTTGCCCTCCTGGATCAGGTCCAGGAACGACATGCCGCGGCCGATGTACTTCTTCGCGATCGACACGACGAGCCGCAGGTTCGCGGAGGTGAGCTGCTCGCGCGCGTCGCGCCCGATCCGCACCAGCTCGCCCTTGCGGTGCGCGAGCTTGGTGTTCTTGGGAACCTCGGGATCGTGGCCCATGAGCTTGAGCAGCTCGGCGTCCTTGCCGGCCATGACCCAGCGCTCGAGCGCCGGGAAGGCGACCTCGTCGCGGGTCCAGTCGTAGATCGCCCGGAGCCCGACGTTGTCGCGCGAGTCGAGGTCGCCGTTGTGGACCGCGAAGTAGGCCCAGTCGAGCAGCGTCAGGAACGCCTGCGGAGCGTGCCGCTCGGCCTTCTTGCCGTTCGACGCATCCGCCTGGACGGCCTCGTCGTAGGCGGTGAGCAGCTTCCGGGCCTCCTTGAGGAGCTCCTTCGTGCCCTCCGACTGCGCGTCCTTGCCCGCTCGCGTCAGGTGGAAGTCCGGGTGGGCGATCAGCAGGTCTGCGGCCCCGATGTCGTGGAGCGCATCGCGAACGAGGCGGTGGGCCTCGTCCCCCAGCGGCAGGCGATGCTGCGGCTTCGCGGTGCGGGTCTTGGTCTCGGTGTTGTGCGTCGTCCACTCGTGGAGCGAGACGATGCCCTTCCAGGGCTCGTCGACCAGCTGCTCGCCGAGCTCGATGGCCTTCGCCAGGACGACCTCTTCCTCCGCGGTCAGCAAGGCGACCTTCCCGATCTCCTTGAGGTACATCCGGACCGGGTCGTCGATCCCGATCATGTCGGCCGAGAGCGCCTCGAGCTCCGCGGGGGTCGGTTCTTCGAGCTCCTCCGCGTCGAGCTTCGTCGGCCCGTCGGCGGGCAGCTTCGAGGTCCGCGCCTCGGCGTCCTCGCCGACGACCTCGACGGTCGCGTCGTCCTCGTCGTCGTCGCCCGAGAGCGAGATGTCGGCGTCTTCGTCGAGCTCCTCGTCGTCCTCTTCCTCGTCGTCGAGGGCGGCACGCGACGGGCGAAGCCCGGCGAGCTTGGCCTCCTCGAGGTCGGCCTTGCCCCGCCGCGGGCGGGTAAGGACGGCTTCGACGAGCTGCTGATCAAGTGGATCCATGGGTTACCTCCGGGTGCTGCTGGTGCGACGTGGGTTCGAGATGAGCCGCGGGTGAGCGGCGATTGATCGGTGGTTGATGGCCGGGTGAGCGGCGGTTGGTAGCTTCGTCATGCGCGCACCGGTGTCGGGCGCGTGAGCAGGCGGGTCTGGTCGCGCCGGCGATGGAGCGACTTGCGCTGCTCGTTGAGGGCCTGGCTCTCGCGCAGCAGCTGGTCGATGGATTCGCGGGCCTCGGCATCCTCCGGCCGGGCCTGCTCAGCCTCCGCGATGGCGGAGGAGATGTAGTCGGCGCGCTCGTCGAGCGAGCGCTCCTCGAGGTCGATGGTGAGGCGATCCAGCTCGTAGGCGAGCTCCGTCTCGGACAGCTCCCTCGGGTTCGGGTCACGCCGGGCGATCACGGCCTGGGCGAGGGCCGCGGTCTCCGGATCGAGCGAGGTGACGAGGGCCGTCAGGCTGAACGGCGGGTGGACGCCCTGGTCGTCCGGCTCGCGCGCGAGCACAACCGCGCGGAAGAGCTCGCGCGCCACGGTGCTCGGGAGCTGATCCGGCCCGATCGAGTCGACCACGCGCAGCTGGATCTCGGGCACGAGCAGGAGCAGCCGCAGGAACTCCGCCTCCTGCGGCAGGACGCCGCGGAGGATCTCGGTCACCGGAAGCGAGTCGGCCGAGCCGATCACCGCGTCGGCGGTGAAGCGGCCCTCTCGGGCATTGGCCGCCGCCAGCCCCGACACCGGCGCCCCGGAACGCAGCGATTGGAGGAGGGTTCCCTCCTCGACGCCGGAGCGCTGGCGCACGAGCTGGAGATAGGCATCGCGGAGGACGGGGTTCCCGATCGACCGGAGCGTCGGCACCAGCGCGTCGACGAACCGCATCTTCCCGCCCGGGGTCCGGAGCTCGTAGGTCTTGCCGTAGATATCGACGAGGTACTCCACGATCGGCTGCGCCGTGCGAACCTCTTCGCGCCATCGATCCGGCGAGTCGCGAAGGACCTCATCCGGGTCCTTGCCCTCGGGCAGGCGGACGACGCGCACGTCGTCGAGCGACACGTCGCCCTCGGTCGAGGCGAGCTGGCCGATCAGCCCCTGCAGGGCGGTCACGCCGAAGGTCCCCGCCTTCTGGCCGGCGGGATCCACGTCGTACGCGAGCGCGATCCGGCGGACCTGGTAGCGGTTCAGCAACGCGACCTGGCCCGGCGTCAGCGCCGTGCCCAGCGATGCCACGACGTTGTCGAAGCCCGCCTGGTGGGCCATCAGCGCATCCGTGTAGCCCTCGACGATCACGGCCTGGCCGTTCTTCCGGATCGAGGCCTTGGCCCTGTCGATGAGGTAGAGCGACCGACTCTTGTCGAACAGCATCCCGGCCGGCGTGTTGAGGTACTTCGGGCCGGTGTCGCGCCCGCCATCACCTTCCTTGCCGAGGATCCGGCCCCCCATGCCGGTTGCGGCACCGCCCTGGTCCCGGATCGGGAACAGGACCCGGCCGCGGAACTTGTCGATGACGCCGATCCCGCGCGCCGTCGAGCGGGCCGGCGAGGCGATCCCAGCCTCCTGCAGCTCCTCCGGACGGAAGCTGCGCCGCTGGATGAGCGTCCGGCTCATCGCGTCCCACTGGTCGGGTGCCCAGCCGAGCTGGAAGTCCTCGATGGTCTTGTCCGTGAAGCCGCGACCCCGCAGGTACTCCAGCGCGGGCTTGCCCTGGGTCGTGGTCGTCAGGACCAGGTGGTAGAAGGCGATCGCCGCCTCGAGAACCTCGCGCAGCCGCGCGCGATGGGCGTCCTCGCGCTTGGTCCGTTCGTCGATCTCCACGCCAGCCTTCGCAGCCAGCGTGCGCAGGGCCTCGGGGAACGAGACGCCATCGCGCTGCATGACGAACGAGAAGACGTCGCCACCGAGACCGCAGCCGAAGCACTTCCAGGAGTCCCGGGCCGGGGTGACCGTGAACGACGGCGTCTTCTCGCCGTGGAAGGGGCACAGGCCCTTGAAGGTCGTGCCGGCCTTCTTCAGCTGGACCGTCTCGCCGACCACGTCGGCGATGTTCAACCGACTCTTGACCTCTGCTGCAACGCCGCCTGCCGTCTCTCGCGCCTCCAGAACCACCCGAACATGACTGTGGGCCTGTCAAGACTTGACAGGCCGTCGTGTGCTGAAGTTTCGACCTCGGGGAGGAATTTGTCAACCCCTTTGTCAATACCCCACCGGAGTATCCACATGGTGGGCGCCGACTGTGACTTTGCGCAGACGTGTCCCGAGACCTGCCCCGGAGACAAGCTCGTGAAAACGCAGGCGCAACAACGGCATTCGGCGGCCGATGACCGGCCCGCGTACGAGTCGACCTGACAAGTCGACGAACGCCGGTACAGTCTTCGCGTCATGTCGGAGCGACTCGGTCTGCGCCTCCTTGGGGAGTTCCGTGCCGACATCGACGGGCGCCGGGTGCCAATTGGCGCCCTTCGCCAGGGACGTGCGGCGTCCCTCGTCAAGCTCCTTGCTCTGTCGCCTCGGAACCGTCTCACGAGAGAAGCGGTCATCGAGGCCTTGTGGCCGGACACGCCTCCCGACGCTGGCGGAGCGAGCGTCCGCAAGGCGGTGCACTACGCCCGGCGCGCGCTGGGCGGGGAGCAAGCCGTCGCCTATGCGGGGGGCGTCGTCGAACTCTGGCCCGCGGGGGCACTGACGACCGACGTCGAGCGCTTCGAGGCCGCGAGTGCCTCCGCTCTGTCCGCGAACGATCCGGCACTCCTCCGCCATGCTGCCGAGCAGTACCTGGGCGAGCTGCTCCCGGAGGATCGGTCCGAGCCGTGGTGCGAAGACCGGCGCCGTGAGCTGGAAGACACGTACCTCAACGTCTTGCGCGGGGCGGCCATGTGGAGCCGACTCCTCGAGGTCGACCCAACGGACGAAGAAGCGCACCGAGAACTCATCCGTGCCTACTGGGAGGCAGGCAAGCGGCAGGCGGCGATCAGACAGTTCGAACGCCTGCGCGAGGTTCTCCGAGAGGAGTTGGGAGTCGGGCCGGATCCACGGACCGTCGAGCTGTATGAGAGGGTGCTGGCGAGCGAGGGTCGGGACGCCCCCACCGCGGCCGAGCGAGCTCGAGCGCTCCTGGCGTGGGGACTGATCCACTGGAAGCGGAACGATCTCCAGGAGGCGGAACGCGCCGCCCTCGAGGCTCGGGCCCTCGCTGTCGACGCTGGACTGGGTGCTCAGGTCGGTGAGGCGAGCAGCCTGCTCGCGTCGATCGGCGTCGCCCGCGGCAACTGGCGCAACTTCCTCAGAGACGAGCTCCTCGAGACCGTCCGTCGAACACCCGATGTCGCGCCGTTCGTGTTCGACTCCAACCTCTGCTTCACCGAGTTCTGTCTGTACCTGCCGGATGGCAGGTCCGAGATGGCGACATTCGCTGCGGAGCTTGGCGAGGCCGCATCTGCCGCGGGGTCCGAGCGCGCCGCCGCGCATGCCGCGCTGGTGCGCGGCGAGACGGAACTGCTGAGCGGGCAGCTCGATGCGGCGGAGTCAACCTTGCGGGCGGCCGCGGAGCGGCACCGCGGCACGAAGACCAAGTCCGGTGAATCGATGTCGCTGGAGCGGCTCGCCGAGGTCTCGACGGCTCGAGGGCAGCGCTGGAAGGCCCGCCGCCTCCTGGAGAGTGCGCTTCGACTCGCGAAGGGCGACCCGCTCGGCTCGCATCTGCTCGTGAAGATCCAAGGCGCGCTGGTCGAGGCAGCGTCGGACCCGACGGAGGCTGCCGCGGTTGCAGCTGAGGGCGAGCGGGTCCTGGCCGACAGCGACGTCTGCCAACAGTGCTCGATGAGCTTCCGGATGGCTGCGGCCAGGGCGTTCACGGCCGTCGGGGACCTCCCGAATGCGCGCCGCCACCTCGATGAGGCCGCGCGGGTCAGCGGGATGTGGCAGGGCGGTCCGTGGCCGCTGGCGGTGCGTGAAGCCGAGGCTGATCTCGAGGCCGCCACCGCCCGCCGCGCGAAGGCCTAGCCCGACCCCAGTCTCCAGAACGATCGCGGAACGCTCGATTCGTACGGTGTCCTCGTTTCCGCCAGAGGAGAGAGGACATGCCAGGCGAGCCGGCTTCCGGCTTCCATGACCACCGGCCGTGGGACATGCCCATGGAGGGCGCGCGCCGAGCTGCGCTTGAGCGATTCGGTCCGCGTCGTTGGCCGTGGTGGATGCTCGACACCGTCCGCTTGCGTGAGCAGCCAGCTGAGCCTGAGCACATCGACGCCCTCGCCGAGATCAACCTCCCCGACCCGGACGGTCGGCCCGTCCGGCTCCGCGATCTGTGGCGTGATGGGCCGGCCGTCATCGTCTGGCTGCGGCAGTTCGGATGCCCGTTCTGTCGTGCGTACTCGGTCGAGCTCAACCGGATGCGGGACCGCTTCACGGCCGCCGGCGCCCGGATCGTCCTCGTCGGCCAGGGGACGCCCGAGGACGCCGCTCGATTCCGGAGGCACGTGCGCATCGGCCTGCCAGTCCTCACCGACCGTGATCGCGTCACCTACCTCTGGGCGGGTACGAAGCTCGCCACCCTCGACGAGCTGATCGGTCCCCTCGTCTTCGGCCGAGGCCTCCTCCGAATGGCCCGACAGGGTGTCTTCATCGGTCGCAACACCGCGGATGAAGCCCAGCTCGGCGGTTCGATCGTCGTGACCCGCAATGGTCGCGTGTCCTTCAGCCACATCTCGACCGATGCGAGCGATGTCGCGTCGCCAGCGGAGCTCCTCGCGGCTATCGGAGCGATCGAGCCCGCCCACCCGAGCCACGTCGACAGGACGCGGGAGTCAGCTGACCAAGCGCAGGGCCTGGTGTAGCGGCTCAACGGTACGGGCCGCACTGGGCGGCCAGAAGGGAGAGCTATGTCAGTCCTTCGTCGGTCATTCCTTGTCGCGGCCGCAGGGACCGCGCTGCTGCTGGCGGCTGTGCCGGTCAGCGCCACCGGACTGCCGACCGGCGAGCGCATCGTGGGCAACGCGAGCCTCGGCCACGGCGGCGCCATTGAGCCCGCCTACGACTACAACACGGGCAACCTGACGTACATCCTCACCCCGACGGGAGCACCGTTCCCGGCCAAGGCAAACGACCACGCGGTCGCTCCGCTGTACATCGTGGTCTACCCGTCGAGCTATCCCGGCTGGACACTGAGCTGCATGGGCGTGCCCGGCAACTGCCCCGATCACGACGGCCTGATCGCCGGCGCGGCGACGGCCATCGAGCCAGGCGTGTACGGCACGGACCCAGCCGCGGTTCCCGGTCACGATCACCTGATCGGGCTTGCAAGCACCGGCGGCGATTGGAACGTCGCCTGGCACGTCTACGTGATCCTCTTCACCAATGGCGCCGCCGCGAACACCCACATCACGACGCTGACCCAGCTGCAGGACGCGCTCGGCGGCGGCGATGCGATCTCGGTCGACAGCGGGATCATCTTCAACTGCAGCGCTGTCCCAGGGTCGCTCTACTGGAAAGGCACGCCGATCTGAAGAAGCGACCGAGCGCCGCGGGGCTTTCCCCGCGGCGCTTTCCTGGTCTGTTCCACGCGGTCGTAGCGAGCCCCCGGCGCTCAGCCAGCCCTTGCTAGACAGCACCTTGTGACAGGTTCGCGCAAGCCCTGCGCGAACTGCCGCAATCTTCAAGCGCTATCGAGCAACTCCATCACGGGACCTCGTGCAAGGTCACACCGACGTCCGGCAGCTCCCGCGGATGCCTCATGGCACCGTCGTGCCACGAGCGTCAGTCGCTGGGGCCAGGACCCTTCCGGAGCATCCATCGCTCCGGCCGATCGAGCGGCTCATACCCGAACGGCACGTAGAACTCCGGCGAGCTCGTCGCCAGGACGGTCCGCTTGAGGCCGGCGAGCCGCGGATCGTCCGTGATCGCGGCCATGAGCAGGCGTCCGATCCCCTGCCCGCGAACCGCCTCGTCCACGAACACGTCGCAGACCCAGGCGAAGGTCGCCTGGTCCGTCACGACCCGCGCGAAGCCGACCTGACGGTCGCCGTCGAGGGCCGAGAAGCACAACGAGTTCGCGACCGACCGTTCCACCAGCTCGCGACTTCGCCCGAGCGCCCAGTAGGCCCGCTCGGAGAGCGCCAGGTAGAGCCAGTCGAGCTCGACGTCCGACGGATCGGTGGAGATGCGGACGGTCACAGGTAGGGCACCGGCCCGTCGAGGCCGAGCATCTGGCCGATCGTCACGAAGCGGAAGCCCCGGGCCCTGTAGCCCCGGATGATCTCGGGGAGTGCCGTCGCCGTGTTCTCGACCGTGGTGTGCATGAGGACGATCGCGCCGTCCTGGCCGTGGAGGGCGCGACGCTGGATCGTGGCGACGGTCGAGCCCGCCCAGTCCTTCGTGTCGATGTTCCAGATGACCATCGCGCGCTGGTCCGCCGCGGTGACCGCGATGCGGGTGGTCCGGTTCCAGGCCTCGTATGGCGGTCGCATGTAGGGCTGGACGCGGATGTCCAGCTTCGAGCGCACGACCTTGGCCTGGCGCTGGATCTCGGAGAGCTGCGCGGCGTAGCACAGGTCCGACATCGTCGGGTGGCTGTAGGTGTGGTCGCCGATCGGGAAGCCGGCAGTGACGATGTCGCGCCAGACGTCCGGCGATTGCGCGATCGCCTGGCCCGTCGGGAAGAACGTCGCGTTGACGTGGTAGCGCTTGAGGATGCCGAGGATCTTCCTCGTGTTGGCCTCGTTGAAGCCGTCGTCGAATGTGAGCGCGACGATCTTGCGTCGCTCGTCGCCGTGGGCGAGCACCGGGGCAAGCCTGATGTTCGACGGTGGCCGGGGACAGCCATCGGCCTCGTCGCGCGGCGGCGGTGGCGCCGTGGCCGGGACTGGTGTTCCGATCGGGCCCTCCGGCTGGGTGACGGTCGGGCTCGGAAGCGGCGCCTGCGGCAGGCTTGGCATCGGGCTCGGGGAGGCGGCCGGCGCCGAGCTGGGGCCGGCGCTCGAGGTGTCGCCAGGAGGCGTGGGCTGGGATCCCCCGGTCTGGACCACCGCGACCGGCATGCCGAGGAGGCTCCCCGCAGCCACATCCGCCCCTGCGACCCACATGCTGAAGAGCAGCGCACCGGCCATGACCGCGCCGCCCGCGAGCAGCACGACGATCCGCGTGACCTCCGCTCTCATCGCGTGTGACGCTCCTGCACTGTGCTGGCCGGCCGACGGTTCCCGCAAGACGACGCCGGGCTCGCGAGCGTGGAGAGACTCGCGATGGTCGCCGCCCGTGACGGCGAGCATCTCAGGATCGGCGGGAGTTGTCTGTCGAACCGTTGGCGCGAACTTCAGCCCCGCGCCGAGGCCCAGGCGATCGAGATGCGCGCGGTGAAGGTCTCGCCCGGGCCCAGGTCGCGGCCACCCGCGCCTCGGGCCGCTTCGTCGTCCAGGCCGAGCGCGTTCGGCCGGGCCGTCTGGGGCTCGATGCAGACCGCGTTCCGTGGCGTGTAGACGACGACGGTGTCGCACTCCCCGCCGAAGGCCACGCGAAGCTCGAGCGCGCTGCCGCGCAGGACCGCCGGCGACCGTGCGCCCACGTACGCGTCATCGAGCCGCCGCCGGCCGAGCGGGGGGCCGCCGCGGAGGTCGGTACGGCCGGCCACGGGCAGGACGGCTCCGGTCGGCAGCATCGACCGACGCTCGAGGAGCCCGTCGGCATCCAGCAGCAGCGAAGGTTCACCGCCGAGGGCGTCCCGTCGGAACCACGGGTGCCAGCCCAGCGCGGCCGGCATCGGCACGTCGCCGGCCACGACCGACGCCTCCAGCGCGAGACGATCTGGGCTGAGCCGGAGGGTCTGCCGCACCTCGCCTCCGAAGGGCCAGCCGTCCCGGTCCAGGTCGATGCGAAGGTGCGCGGCCGAGGGCTCCGCCCGTTCGACGGTCCAGGGTGCCGCCCAGACAAGGCCGTGGATGGCATGCCGGCCATGGGTCTGGCGCAGGCGCCAGGATTCGCCCCGGAACTGCAGCCGCCCGCGGGCGAGCCGCCCGGCCCACGGCGCCATGAGGAAGCAGCCCCACCGCACGGACCGGTCGTCGCCGGCCGGCGGACCGACGAGCAGCTCGCGCTCCTCGACCCGGAGGGAGGCCAGCCGGCCACCGCGCTCGGGATCGACGAGGGCCGTAACCCGACCGGCTCGGAGCTCGATCACGCTCGCCCCATCGCTTCGCTGACGGTGGCGCGCGCCTCACCGGAATTTGTTCGCAGGTCGCACAAATCGCCTCTAGTATCGCCGCATGCGCGACCAGTTCTTCACCGAGGTCGAGGGTCCGATCCGCTTCGCCGGCGTCGACTCGGCCGACCCGCTGACGTACGCCGTGTACGAGCCCGATCGCGTCGTCATGGGCAAGCGCATGGAAGACCACCTCCGCATCGGCGCCTGCCTGTGGCACTCGTTCGCCTGGCCCGGGATCGACATGTTCGGGGCGGGAACGTTCGACCGCCCGTGGCTCGCGGCTGGGCTGGACCCGCTCGAGGCGGCCGAGATGAAGCTCGACGCCGCGTTCGAGTTCCTCTCGAAGCTCGGCGTGCCGTACTTCTGCGTCCACGATCGCGACATCGCTCCCGAGGGCGTCGACGGGAGGGACACGCGGCGGATCTTCGACGCCGTGATGGACATGGTCGAGGAGCGGATGGCCTCGACGGGGGTCCGGCTGCTCTGGGGCACGGCGAACCTCTTCACGCATCCGCGCTACATGTCCGGCGGGGCCACGAACCCCAACCCCGAGGTCTTCGCCTTCGCGGCGGCCCAGGTCAAGCTCATGCTCGAGACGACGCAGCGGCTCGGCGGCCAGAACTACGTCCTGTGGGGCGGCCGCGAGGGCTACGACTCGCTCCTCAACACGGACCTCGCTCACGAGGACCGCCAGCTGGCGCGATTCCTCACGCTGGTGGCGGAGCACAAGCACAGGATCGGCTTCGAGGGCGCACTGCTGATCGAGCCGAAGCCCCACGAGCCGACGAAGCACCAGTACGACCGCGACGCCGCGACCGTGCACGGGTTCCTGGTCCGGCACGGTCTCGAGAACGAGTACAAGCTCAACCTCGAGGCCAACCACGCGACCCTCTCCGGCCACAGCTTCCACCACGAGGTCGCGTACGCGGTCGCGCACGGGATGCTGGGCAGCATCGACGCCAACCGCGGTGATTACCAGAACGGCTGGGACACGGACCAGTTCCCGAACTCCGTCGATGAGCTGTCGCTCGCCGTCTACGAGATCCTGCGCGGCGGCGGCTTCACCACCGGCGGCTTCAACTTCGACGCGAAGCTTCGGCGGCAGTCGGTCTCGCGAACGGATCTCTTCCACGCCCACATCAGCGGCATCGACACGCTCGCCCGCTCGCTGCTCGTCGCGGCGGACATGCTCGAGCGCGAGACGCTGTCGAAGGCCGTCGCCGAGCGCTACGCGGGCTGGCAGGGCGAGCTCGGCCGATCGATCCTCGACGGGACGGCCTCCCTCGCCGACCTTGCAGCCAAGGTGGAGGCTGAGGAATTCGATCCGAAGCCGATCTCCGGCGGCCAGGAGCGCCTCGAGGGCGAGGTCAACCGCCGAATCTGGAACGCCAGCTGAGCCACGTCCTCGGGATCGACGTCTCCACGACGGCGACGAAGGCCGTCCTGGTCGCGGAGGACGGCGCGGTCCGCGGGATCGGCGTCGCGGAATACGGTTTCGACGTCCCGCAGCCGCTCTGGAGCGAGCAGGACCCGCGGCTCTGGTCCGACGGTGCAGTCACGGCGATCCGATCCGTGCTCGCGTCGACCGGCATTCGCGGCGACGATGTCGCGGCGATCGGCCTCACCGGGCAGATGCACGGCCTGGTGCTGCTGGACGGCTCGGATCGGGTGCTCCGGCCGGCGATCCTCTGGAACGACCAGCGCACGGCCCACGCCTGCGACGAGATCCGGGAAGCAGTCGGGCCGGCGCGGCTCATCGGGATCACCGGCAACGACGCGGTCACGGGGCTGACGGCGCCGAAGCTCGTCTGGGTCCGCGACCACGAGCCGGACGTGTGGGCACGCGTGGCCCACGTGCTGCTCCCCAAGGACTACGTCCGGCTCTCGCTCACCGGCGAGCACGCGCTCGACAAGGCCGATGGCGCCGGAACGCTGCTCTTCGACCTCGCGGCGCGTGACTGGTCGCCGGAGGTCCTGGACGCGTTGCGAATCCCGCGGGAGTGGCTGCCGCCGACGTTCGAGGGGCCGCAGATCACTGGCGAGATCACCGCCGCGACCGCGGACGTGACCGGGCTGCTTGCCGGCACGCCGGTCGTGGCCGGCGGCGGCGACCAATCGGCCAATGCGGTCGGGGTCGGCGCGGTGGATCCCGGTGTCGTGG
>JAICVI010000092.1 GCA_025935415.1 Chloroflexota bacterium | reverse complement strand
GTCGTGGTCGAGGCATTCGCGACCAACCGTCCCGAGACGGCCGTCGCCCTTCGCAATTCTACCGTGCAGCGGCCGTATGGCGGACGGCGCCCAAATCCAGATCGCAGCCGGGCCGTCGCCGACCGGCGTCAGGCGATCCGGAACGTCGCCGGGAACCCTCGACCGAAGGCGACGACCGCGAAGCCGCCGGTGGCCCGCGGGTCCAGCATCCGGACGAGCGCCGACTTCGCCTCGAGGTAGGACTCGAGGCTCGTGGCCGGCAGCGACTGGAGCCCGACCAGGAGCTCGCCGATCCCAAGCCGCTGGAGAAACTGCGCCTGCGTCGTTCGACCGAGCGGTTCCAGGCCGGCCCTGCCCGCCGCGCGCTCGACCGCGGTGAGATCGACATGGGCGGTCAGGTCCTGCCGCCCGATCGCGGCGAACGGATCGGCGTGGACGCGGTGGCGGTGGTAGGCACGGAGCCTCGAGCCCCGATCCGGCCGGTAGAGCTCCGCGGCGGGATGGCCGTAGTCGATCAGCAGCAGCTCGCCGCGCTCGAGGGTCGCCGCGGCGCCCGCGAGCCAGCCATCGAGGGCGAGGCAGACCTCCGCGACCTGGCCCGGCTCCAGGCGGATGTTCTCGACGTCGAGCCGCTCCTGGAGCGCCGGGGTGGAAGGCGGGCCCGTGCGCTCGCGCAAGCCGTCATTCGGTGCGATGGTGACGAAGCGTTCGAGGATTCGACCGTCCCGGCCACCCTCGACGCGATGCACGGGCAGCGCGTCGAGCAGCTCGTTGGCGAGAATCGCGCCTGCCTCGGGGCGGTCCGTCGCGGTCTCGAGGGCGGCATCGAGCCCCGCCGCGGCGAGGCGCTCGCGGAGGGCCTCGAGCCGATCCGGAGCGGCATCGATGGCCTGGTAGCGAATCGCCCCCGCCAGCGGCGTGGCAGAGCGACCGAGGCCGTCGAGGATGCCCGCCGCGAGGGCGCCCGTTCCGGCACCGTGCTCGCGAACGACGAATCGCGCCGGCCTCCCGAGCGCATCCCACAGGGCCTCGAGATGCCGGGCGATGGCCCAGCCGAAGATCGGATGGCCTTCCGGGGCCGTGAGGAAATCGCCGCGTCGGCCCGGCCCCCGATCGCGGGCGTCGGGAAGCGTGTAGTAGCCGCCCGCCGGGTCGTACAGCGCCAGCTCCATGAACCGGGCGAAGGTCATCGGCCCAACGCGCTGGATCTCCTCGCGGATACGGGCCTCGAGGTCCGGGTCGCCCGGAGGGAGTGGCGCCCGCGGGTCCAGGTCGATCGCGCGGCGGATCCCGGCTCGCACGGCGCCGATGCGCTCCTGATCCGTCATGGCTCGAGCCCCAGAGCGAGTCCGAGTCCCGGGCCGACGAGGCTGTGCGCACCGAGGGCGATCGGCACCGCATGGGACCACGCGTGGAGCGTGAGCTGCTGGAGCCACGGATCCCGCACCCGATCCGCCTGCAGCAGGTCGGAGGCGAAGCGGTCCTCGGCGGACGGCCAGGCGCGCTCGTCCGCCCCGTGGCGGTGGGCGAGCAGCACGCGCGAGTCGATGATCGCGCCGTCCGCGAGGCGCCCGACCAGCTGCCCGATCGCGTCCGGGCCGTCACGGTCCAGGAGCAGCCCCAGCGCCGAGGCCGCCGGTCTTTGGCCGGCAGTCGCGGTGCGAAGGCCGCGCTCCTCGACGAGCGCTCGGACTCGACAGGACGTGCGCTGCTCGAGGCGACGAAGCGCCGACGCTGAGATCCTCCCGGCCACGAGCAGCTCCGCCCTCGAGCTCCCGGCGAGGACGCGGAGCGCCTCGAAGGCCTCGGCCGGCCGCGCCAGCCGGTCGGCCTCGGCTCGGGCCAGGTCGAGGAGCGCCTCCGGGCAGTTCGGATGGCGTCGGAGCAGCTCCAGGTCGAGTGGCGAGTCGAGGTCGATGCCGAGGCGCTCGCGATCCGCCAGCTCCTCGACCGCCACGCCCGCCGACTCCGCGAGCCAGCGCGGCAGGCCGTTGTCGCCCCGAAGCTCCGGGACGCTCTCGAGCACAGTCGCATCGCCCAGTGCGACGACATCCGACGAGTAGCGGTTGTTGGTCAGCGCTCGCCGCTCGCCCGAGGCGGCGGTCGAGACGAGGGCCTGAAGGTCATCGTCGGTCGCGAGGACGATCGAGCCGGCGCCGAGCACCACCAGGCCCGAGCCGTCGCGAGGGTCTGCGCCGATGTCGCGTCCGGCGGTGAGCTCCGCCGCCATGGCCCGAAGCCGCTCGGCGAACGAGCCGGCATGGGGCGATCTGCGCTCGATCCGGACGTCGTCCGCACCCGCGGCGCGAAAACGCGCCGCCAGGTCCTCGGCCGCGAGCGATCGAGCGGTCGCGAGCAGTCGCGTCAGGTCGCCGGCATCTTCGCCGGCTTCGAGGTGCAGGATTCGGACGGCGGCTCGCGACACGCCGCCACTCTCGCACACCGCACGGAGGCCGACTTGGAGCAGGTCCGCGCGTACATCGGGCTCGGCGCGAACGTCGGCGACGCGCGCGCCACCTTGACCCAGGCCGTGGCGGCCCTCGGAACCGTGCCGGGCGCCCGCGTCGCCGGGGTTTCGCGCCTGTACCGCACGGCCCCAGTCGGCGTCACCGACCAGCCGGACTTCCTCAACGCCGTGGTCGCGCTCGACATCCGCTGCGGCATGGAGCCCCCGACCGGCGCGCTCGACCTGCTTGTCGAGCTCAAGCGCCTCGAGCGCGAGTTCGGCCGGCAGCAGCGCGGCCGCTGGGAGCAGCGCGAGCTCGATCTCGACCTCCTGCTGTACGGCGACCACGCGTTGGCGCTCGAGCGGCCTCCGGACGCGATCCCAGCCTCGGCTGCGATCGATCCCGGCGCGGCGAAGCGCCTGCTCGAGGTGCCCCATCCGTCGATGCGGGACCGCCTCTTCGTCCTGGCCCCGTTGGCGGATCTCGCCCCCGACCTGGTCCCGCCCGGCTGGCTCGAGAGCGTCGATGCCGCACGAAGGCGCCGGGCTGCCGCCGAAGGCCCACGAGCGGCGCGGATCGTTGGCACGTGGAGCGACGAGGAGCGCTCGTGGCTCGGACCCAGCGGCGGGCCGATCGAGGTCCGCCGCGCCCGACCGGAGGACGCCGAGGCCGCCGCGCTCGCCCACACGCTGGCCTCCGAGGAGGCGTACCGCGACTCCGCACCACCAGATCGCGCTGGGCTCGCCCGCCGGACAGCGGCCTGGCGCGAAAGCCTCGCCAACCCGCAGATCGAGGGCTACCTGGCAATCGACGCCGGGCGCGTCGTCGGCGTCCTGAACATCGGGGCCTTCCGCGACGAGCCGGACATCGGTGCGGTGCGGGTGCTCTACGTGATGCCGGAATGGTGGGGGACCGGGGCTGGCCAGCAGCTCATGGACCTCGCCCATGCGGAGCTCGCGGAGCGATTCGACCAGGCGCAGCTCACCGTGCTGACCGCGAATGCTCGGGCCCGCCGCTTCTACGAGCGGAACGGCTGGGTCGAGGCGGAGACATTCGTCGAGGACCACTTCGGCAATGTCCCGACGCAGGTCACGCGCTACCGGCGCCGCCTGCGATAGCGGCCGCGCGCGGTCCCACCACGGACGCCGTGGCGAGGTCTAGCGCACGAGCCGTGCCCTGAGCTGGGTCTCCTCGACGCTGTTGCCCTTGCGGCGCTGGACGCGATAGGCGTGCTGGCCCGGCAGGGACGCGACCACCTCGGCGAGCCCGCGGCCCTCGTAGACCACGCCGACGCCGTCATCCGCGGCGACGCCGTCGGGCAGTCGCCCGCCGCTCACGAGCTCCTCGTAGCGCGGTCGCCGCAGGGACTCGCTGTCGTAGTGCGGGCAGAAGCTGCCATCGAGGAATCGCAGCCCGTCCTTCAGCGGGTCGAGCCCGAGCCCGAACGAGTCCGTCACCGAGGATTCGAACCAGCAGTTGGCGCCTGCGGACCAGCCCGCGAGCACGACGCCGGACTCCCAGGCCGACTTGAGGGCCTTGTCGACGCCGTGGATCCGCCAGATCGCGAGCATGTTCGCGGTGTTGCCGCCGCCCACGAGGATCACGTCCTGCTCGAGCAGGAAGCCCTCGATGTCGCCGACCTTGCGACCGAACAGGTCGAGATGGGTCGGCTCCGCGCGGCGCGCGAACGTCGCGTAGAAGTTCGCGAGGCCGGAGGCATTCTCGCCAGAGGCCGTCGCCAGCATGCAGATCCGCGGCCGCTCGCGACCGGTCAGATCCAGCATGAACTGGAGCATCGGCCAGTCGGTCGAGTCCGGGACGAGCTGGATCCCGCCCATTGCGAGGATCCGCTGCGTCTGGGTGGCCATCGTGTCCGAGACCGCGCCTGTGCCCGGCGCGCCTAGAGCCGCACGCTCGGCGGCTTCTCGCGGTCGAACATGTGGACCGTGTCCACGAACCGGACCTCCTTGGTCTGGTAGGCCATCACGAGGGAATGGGTTCGGGCCCCGCCGCCGAAGAAGCGCACGCCCTCGAGCAGGTCGCCGGGCGTGACGCCGGTCGCCGCGAAGACGAGGTTGTCGCCGGAGGCGAGATCCTCGGTGCGATAGATGCGGCTCTCGTCGCCGTGCCCCATCCGGGCCCCTCGTGCCCGCTCCTCGTCGTTGCGGTACTTGAACCGGGCCTGGATCTCGCCTCCGAGGCAGCGGAGCGCGGCGGCCGTGATCACGCCCTCCGGCGCGCCGCCGATGCCCATCACCGCATGCACGCCGGTCCCCGAGACGGCGCAGCTGATCGCCGCCGAGAGGTCGCCGTCGGAGATCAGCTTGATCCGGGCACCGGTGGACCGGACCTCGGCGATGAGGTCCTCGTGGCGGGGGCGATCGAGGATGATCACGGTGATGTCCTCGGGCCTCCGGCGAAGCGCGTCGGCGATGCGGTGGACGTTCTCCGCGGGCGGCTTGGTGATGTCGACGTGGCCCGCCGCGGTCGGCCCGACGCAGAGCTTCTCGAGGTACGTGTCCGGCGCGTGGACGAGCCCGCCCCGCTCTGACGCAGCCAGCACCGTGATCGCGTTCGACGAGCCGGTCGCCACGAGGTTCGTGCCCTCGAGCGGGTCGACCGCGATGTCGACGGCCGGCGCGTCGTCGCTGGCCTTGCCGACTTCCTCGCCGATGTAGAGCATCGGCGCCTCGTCCCGCTCGCCCTCGCCGATGACGATCGTCCCGGCCATCTCGATCTCGTCCATGGTCTTGCGCATGGCCTCGGTCGCGTACCGGTCGGCCTCGTGGCGGTCGCCCCGACCCATCAGCCGGGCGCTCGCGATCGCCGCGACCTCCGTCACCCGGACCATCTCCAGCGCGAGCAGCTTTTCCATGTGTGCCTATCCGATCGTTTGGGCGAGCTCAGCCGAGCCGGCCGCAAGTCTGAGCCGAGGACGCGAGCGAGCGCACCGGAGGGTGTGTGAACGAGCGCCCGGAGACGACAACGCCGTGGCCGGCCGGATCAGCTCGTCCATCAATGGCGGAAATGTCGGCGGCCGGTGAAGACCATGGCCAGATGGTGACGGTCCGCGACCTCGATTGCCATCTCGTCGCGAATCGAGCCACCCGGCTGGATGATCGCGGTGACGCCGGCCTGCGCCGCGACCTGGATGCCGTCCGGGAACGGGAAGTACGCGTCCGCGGCCATCACGGAGAGTCGCGCCCGCTCACCGGCGCGCCGCAGGGCGATCTCCACGGACACCTGCCGGCTGGGCTGCCCGGAGCCGATGCCCACGGATGCGGCGTTCTTGGCGAGCACGATCGCGTTCGAGCGGACGTGCCGGACGGCGCGCCAGGCGAACAGCAGGTCGGTCAGCTCCTCGAGCGTCGGCCGGCGCTTCGTCACGACCTGGAGCTGCGAGCCATCCAGGCCGAGGTCGTCGAGTGTCTCGACCAGCAGCCCGCCGCCCACCCGCTTGAAGTCCAGGCGGGCGATGCCGTAGTCGCGCATGCCCTCTGTCGGGCTGGGCGGGACGAGCAGCAGCTCCAACCCGGGCTTCTGCTTGAGGATCCCGATCGCCGAATCGTCGAAGCCGGGTGCGATGACCGCCTCGTAGGAGTTGGCAGCGATCTCGCGTGCGGTGGCCCCGTCCAGCGTTCGGTTGACCCCGACGATCCCGCCGAACGAGGCCACGGGATCGGTCTCGAGCGCCCGCCGGTAGGCCTCCACGAGCTCGTCGCCCGAGGCGAGCCCGACCGGATCGGTGTGCTTCGTGATGACCACGGTCGGGGTCGTGTAGTCGCTCGCGATCCGGTACGCGAGGTCGAGGTCGAGAAGGTTGTTGAACGACGGCATCCCGCCCTGGAGCACGGTCACGTCGGCGAGGCTCGACGATCGGTGGGTGGTCTCGCGGTAGAAGGCGCCGGTCTGGTGGGGGTTCTCGCCGTACCGGAGGTCGCTGACCTTGTCGAGGACCATCGCGAGGCGCTTCGGGTAGGTGGTCCCGGAGAGCTGGTTGAGGTAGGCGGCGATCTCGGCGTGGTAGGCCGCGATGAGGGCGAACGCCTCCGCGGCGAGCTGGGCCCGCAGCTCCGGGCTGACCTGGCCGCGCTCGCGGATCTCGCCGAGGATCTGGGTGTAATGGTCCGGGCTCGCGACCGCCGCGACGGCCGCGGGATTTCGTGCCGCCGCGCCGAGCAGCGACGAGCCGCCGACGTCGATCATCTCGATGGCCCGGTCGATACCGACGAGGGCCCGCCCGATCTCCGCGCCGAACGGACGGACGTTCACGACGACGAGATCGATGGGCTCGATCCCTTCCTTCTTGAGCTCGGCGAGCTGCTCCGGCTGGTCGCGCCGGGCGAGGATGCCCGCGTAGATCGCGTGATGGAACGTCTTGACGGAGCCGTCGAGCATCTGCGGGACGCCGGTGAGCTCGGAGACGGCCTTGACCTCGATGCCGTCCTGGGCGAGGTGTTCCCGGGTGCCGTCGGTCGCGAAGACCTCGACGTCGAGCGACTGGAGGCCGCGCGCAAAGGCGCTGATGCCATCCCGCGTCGCGACCGAGAGCAGCGCTCGCAACCCGCAGTCCCCTCCACGTCGTGCTCGGGGTGTTGACGTCCGTCGCGCTGCGACGCCGTGGCCATCGAGTATAGCCGTGGCATACTCGCCGCCGATTCGCGGCCCGCCAGGCACTCGCCGGCCATCCGACAGGGAGTCCGTTGAAACACCTGCCCTGGGACTACTTCTTCGTCGCGTTCGACAAGCTCGGCTTCCCGGACCTCTTCGACCCGCTGTGGATGGGCTCGCTGGTGATGCTGATCACCCTGATGGTCCTGTACACGCTCCGGACCCGGGCGCTCCATCGCCACCGCCTCTACCTCGACATGTGGGAGTGGCTGTTCTGGACGGGCCTGATCACGTTCTTCCTGGTGATCGTCGGCGCGACCTTCCGGTTCGACTTCATCGTGATCCTGGTCATCCTGCTCGGCGGTCTCGGGACGATGGCCTACGCCCGCTTCCGCCGGTACCCGCCGCTGTTCGAGGCCTACGAGCACCAGCTCGCCCGCCAGCGCTACCTCGCGCGGGCGCGCAGCGCCAAGCCAGAGGCGACGATCCGCACCAAGCGCCCGACCGGGCGGCGCGGCGGCAAGCGCCGCTGACCCGGGCCCTCGCAGCGCGGCGAGACGGAGGCGGCATTCCGGTGGAGATTCGGCGGTTCGGCGTCGGGCATCGGCGGGCCGGCGGCCCGGCCGGCACGGTCGGCGTCGACGGCGTCGTGATCCACTCCGATGCCCGGGCGACGATCAGCGAGCTGGCCTTTGCCAAGGGCGCCTCGATCCCCGTCCATGACAGCCCCAACTCGGCCTGGTTCATCGTGATCGAGGGCGGCGGCTACGTGCTGGTCGGAGAGGAGGAGCGGCGAGTCGCCGCCGGCGAGGCCGTGCTCTGGCCCGCCGGTGTGCTGCATGGTGCGCGGACGGTGTACGGCCCGATGCGGGCGATCGCCGTCGAGCTCGCCGGTCCTGACGATCGCCACCTCCGCGCGGTGCTCGAGGGCGTGGCCAAGCGGCTCGAGCCGGGCGAGGCGGGCAACGTCAACCGCGGCGTGGGCCGCCTGGCGGAGCGCCCGCTCTCCGACCTCGAGCGCGACCGCGAGGGCGAGCCGACCTAGTCCTTCGCGCCCAGCAGCGCCCCGAGCTGGCCAAGGAATCGCGCCGTTGCGCCCCAGACCGCGGGGCCGTCGCCGAGCTCGTCGAGGGCGTAGGCGCCGTAGCGGATCCGCCACTGCCGGACGTCGCGCTCGATGATCTGGATGGGGGCGTCAGGGAGGAACGCCGCGACAGGGGCGTTGACGATCGACTTCACTTCGCGCGTGTCGGCGCGCCACGTCGGGATTCGATCAGCCAGGGCGATCACCGGTGTGACGCGGAAGTTGCTCACCGGGATCCAGAACGGCTCCAGCCGGCCCACGACGCGCAGGCCGATCGCCTCGGGCTCGAGCCCGATCTCCTCGCCCGCCTCGCGCAGGGCCGTCGCGACCAGGTCCGCGTCCTCGGATTCGGCGGCCCCGCCGGGGAACGACATCTCGCCGGAGTGGTGGCCGTCGTAGGTGGCTCGCTCGATGAGCACGACGCGCGCCTCTCCCTCGTCGTCCGGCGCGATAAGGATCAGGACCGCCGCCGGACGCGCTCCGGCGATCCCCTGGGCCGGCGCCTGCCACGGCTCACCCGCGATGCGCACCGGCATCAGCGATTCGGGCGGGTCCGGCAGCGTTGCGGGCAGGCTCGCAAGCCTCGCCGCTGCATCGACGAACTGCATCCGCGCAAGGTACGCCCGGCGCGAATGGAACCCGGCTCGTGCCGGTCGGTGCTCCTTGCCGAATCTCACCCCCGCGCGAGCTCCCGGGCCGCCGCCTGCCCCGGCGTCGCGGAGGAGGCGCGGGTGCCGAGTGGTGCGGACGTGTGCCGGTCAGAACTGGAGCGAGTACCCGCGAGATCGTTTCCCGCAGCCGCCTTCGCGCCACGTTCGGACGGGAGCCCGGAACGTACCGGACTCGCCGGCAAACGAGAATCCGGGACATCCGCCGGGGCTACGACTCGCCTGAGTTCTAGCCGGCTGATCTCGGCCGGCCGCTGGCGGCAGGTTCGGCGATTCGGAGCCTGGAGCACGCTGGTGACAGCCTCTCGATCACGGCAGCGGGCGACCGAGCCGTTGGACACTGCGATTGACCGCATCGGCACTCGCAAATTGGCCGTGCAGAGCCGCGGTTCGGTCCCCGCAGCGCTGGTGCGGAGGCCCGGACGCGCCGGCGCGGCAAGACCACGATGTACCTGGCGGTCGGCCCCCGGACGAGTCCCTCCAGGGCCACAACCCTGAGGGCCGCTGCCGTGT
>JAICVI010000045.1 GCA_025935415.1 Chloroflexota bacterium | reverse complement strand
GGCGGCGGCGTCACCGGGACGGGCGTCGGCGTCGGTTCCGGCGTGGGAGTCGGGCTGGGCGTCGGCTCGGGACCCTTCGAGACCACGTAGTTGATCGGCGTCTGCGGCGGCACCTGCTCGCCCGCGAAGGGCTGCTGGCTGATCACCGAGCCCAGGGGCACCACGGCGTCGAAAGCGTCGGTGCGCGTCCCGGGGCGCAGGTTCGCGTCGATGAGGATGTTCAGCGCATCCGATTCGGTGCGCAGCCGGAGATCCGGAACCACCGTCATGTCGGCGCTCTTCGCCATCGTGAGGCTGACGGTGGAGCCCTGGTCGACCGTCGTCCCGACCGGGGGGTCCTGGCTGACCACCGTCCCGACCGCGGCGCTCGCCTGGACGAAGGCGGTCTGGTTCACCTGGAGGCCGACGGCCGCAGCCGCGGTCTGGGCCTCCTCGAACGTCAGCCCGATGAGGCTCGGAACCTGGACCTGCGGTGCCGGCGAACCCTGCGGACCACCGAGCGCGCGGCTCAGGAGGAAGCCCGCGAGCGCGAGAATGGCAATCGCCAGCACGGCGGTGATCCACAGCCACGGGCTGGTCGCCCGGTGCTCGACCTCGTCCTCTTCGACGACTTCGCGCTCGTCCACGACGCGCCTGGGTGGCGCCGCGCCGGCGTAGGCCTCGCTGGGATAGGCGATTCGGGCATCCGGGTTTGGTCGTGCGACCCCGGCCGCGACCGTCGGCGTGCCGGCGGCACCAGCAGCCGCGGCTGCGGCGCCGGGAGTCGCAGCACCGGCCCCGGCCCCGGCCGCGCCACCCGCGGCACCCGCGGCACCCGCGGCCGCGCCGGCGATCCCGGCCGCGCCGGCACCACGATCGTCGGCAATCGCCGCGTCCAGGGCGTCTGCCATCTCCGCCGCCGAGCCGAAGCGGTCCTCCGGGTTCGTGGCGAGCGCCTTGCGGGTGATGGCCTCGAGCGCCGGCGGGATGCCGCCGTGCACGGCGGAGGGGCTCGGGACGGCGCCGGTCAGGCGCGCGGTGGCGATGGCCGCCGCGGTATCGCCCGTCCAGGGCCGTCGCCCCGTCAGCAGCTCGAACAGCACGATGCCGAGGCTGTAGATGTCGGAGGCGGGCGAGGCGAGCTCGCCACGGGCCTGTTCCGGGCTGAAGTAGTGAACGGAGCCGAGGGTCGTCCCGGGAAGCGTGAGCGCGGACTCGGACAGGGCTCGGGCGATCCCGAAGTCCGCGACCTTGACCCGGCCCTCCCGCGTGACCAGCACGTTGCCGGGCTTGATGTCGCGGTGGACGAAGCCGCGGTCGTGCGCGGCGGCGACGGCGCGGGCCGCCTGGGCGACGAGACGCGCGGCGGCCCGGGGCGGGAGGGCGCCGGTCTTCCGGACGATCGAGGCGAGGTCCTCGCCCTCGACCAGCTCCATCACGATGAAGGGCCCGACCGGGTCGGTGCCGTAGTCGTACACGCCGACGACGTTCGGGTGGTTCAGCGACGCCGCGGACTGCGCCTCGTGCCGGAAGCGCTCGATGAAGTCCGGATCGGTGCCGTACTCGGGCCGCAGCACCTTGACGGCGACGTCGCGCTCGAGCTGGTTGTCGCGGGCCCGGTAGATGGTCGCCATGCCGCCCTGTCCGAGCAGCTCGACCAGCCGGTACCGTCCGCCGAGGACGGTGCCGATGTCCGTCAAACGACCTCCCTGGGTTGCGTGGGGACCTCCCGCGAGGCCAGTGCCACCGTCGTCACGCGGTCGCCATCCTACCGTACGACGCCGCCTCCACCTGCCCTCGCGACGAGCGGCTAGAGGTCCAGCGACAGGAGATGGGCGCGCAGATCGGACCCCAGGTCGGGCCGCTGGAGCGCGACCTCGACGGTGGCCTGGAGCCAGCCCATCGTGGTCCCCGCGTCGTAGCGGACGCCCTCGAACTCGTACGTGTAGACGGGCTGCTCGTCCATGAGCGCCTCGATCGCGTCCGTGAGCTGGATCTCGCCACCGGAGCCACGCTGCGTCTGCTCGAGCTTGTCGAAGATCTTCGGCGTGAGCACGTACCGCCCGATGACCGCGAGATCCGATGGCGCGTCCTTCTGCTTGGGCTTCTCGACGATCGCCGTCATCCGCCGGAGGCGGCCGCCATCGAGATGGCTGTCGTCGGTCTCCGCGGCGACGATCCCGTAGCGGGACACCTCCGCGGCGGGGACCTGCATCACGGCGACGACGGAGCTGTGGGTCCGGTCATAGGCGTGGATGAGCTGCCCGATGGCCGGCCGATCGGCGATCACCACGTCGTCGGGAAGCAGCACCGCGAAGGGCTCGTGGCCGATGAGGTCCTTGGCCATCAGGATGGCGTGGCCGAGGCCGAGCTGCTCCTTCTGGCGAACGTAGGCGAGCTGGGCCAGGTTGCTGATGTGGCGCACCTGGCGGAGCTTCTCGATCTCGCCCTTCTCCTCGAGGACGTGCTCGAGCTCGAGGTTCAGGTCGAAGTGGTCCTCGATCGCGCCCTTGTGGGTCGAGGTGATGATGATGATCTGCTCGATCCCGGCGGCGACGGCCTCCTCGACGCCGTACTGGATGATCGGCTTGTCGACGAGGGGCAGCATCTCCTTCGGCTGGGCCTTGGTCGCCGGGAGGAATCGGGTCCCCCAGCCGGCAGCCGGGAACACAGCCTTGCGGACTCGCATCGCACCTCGAGGGGGTGGGTCGGCCGGGATGGTGGCCGGGGTTCGTCGCCGCGGCGAGGATACCACCGGGTCCCCCTCCGGCCGTTCCCGAAGCTACTCCGGAAGCGTGGCGACGAACTCCTCGACGAGGCCGGTGAACGCGTCGGGGGCGTCGACGTTCGAGAGGTGGCCAGCCCGCGGGATCATCCGATAGGTGGCGCCGGGGACGTCCCGCAGGAAGCTGTTGGCGCCGACTCGGAAGACGAGGTCCATCGATCCGTTGACCACCAGGATCGGCCCGCCGTAGGCCTTCAGCTTCTCCCGGAACCGGCCGCCGACGAGGCGCTTCACCGCCGCGGAGCCGCCCTTCGCGAAGTGGCCCCCTGCAGTGATCGCGTTGGCGACGGTGGAGCCGTACCGGCGGCGGAACCAGGCCAGCGCCACGGCCCGCACGGCCGGCTCCGGGGCGAGACGCAGGCCGTAGGCGTAGAGCAGGAAGCCCAGCCGGCTGAGGCCCTCCGGCTCGCGGGTCGAACCCGCGATCACGAGGCCGCGGACCTTGCCCGCGTAGCGCGCCGCGACGGTCATCGCGGTGTAGCCACCCAGCGACAGCCCGACGAGGACGCATCGACCGCCCGCCGCGCGGTCGATGGCCTCGGCAACCCCGGCGGCGGCGCTCTCGAGCTCGAACCTGTGGCCGCGGCGTGAGCCGTGCCCGGGGAGGTCGACGGTGACACACCGGAATCTCCCGGACAGCCGCTCGATCTGGGGACTCCAGACGCTGCGACCCATCATCGCCCCATGGACGAACACGATCGGCGGCGCGTCGGCGGGGCCGCTGACAGTCCAGTGCGTCCCCGGCGCCGGTTCGTCGCCGACCCGGCGGGCGGCACCGGCGGCATCCGCGACCTGGGCAGCTGCCCCTGGGGCAGCCACGGCTTGGGCATCCGCGCCCTGGGCTTCCACGCCCGTGGCATCCGGGCCTGAGTGGGTCGGGACGGAGTCGGCCGGCATCACGGACCGCCGGGCGCCGGGACGATCGCGATCGTGTCCATCGGATCGGCCGGATGGTCGTGGCCGGCGGTGCGCTGGACGAGGAGCGCGGCGAGCAGGATCGTGGCGCCGCCGGCGAGCTGCATTGGCTGGAGGCCCTCCGACAGGATCAGGGCTGCGAGGAGCACGCCGACGACCGGCTCGAACAGCATCAGGATCCCCGTGCGGACCCCGCCGATCCAGCGAATCCCCGTGAGGAACAGCACGGACGGCACCGCGGCGGCGAACACCCCCACGTACAGGAGCAATGCCAGCACGTCCAGCCTCGCAAACGGGAAGGCCAGGGCGGCCGCGCCGTCGCCCGCCAGCGTGATCACGGCCGCCATGATCGCGCTGCCGAGGAGGAGCGCGCCGGTCACGTGATCCGCCGGGAGGCTGCGGTAGCGGTGACTCGTCAGCACGAAGCCCGTCTGGCAGACGCCGGCGGCGAGGGCGAGGGCCATGCCGAGGAGGTCGTTGCGCCCCGCACTCCCTGCGCCGGCACCGCCGAGGACCACCGCTGCCATGCCCCCGAGGGCCAGGACCAGGGCGGCCACGCGGGCGAGATCCAGCCGCTCCCGGCCGAGCACCACGGATCCGGCCGCGACCATGGCGGGGTACGTGTAGAACGCCAGGAGGGCGAGCGCCACGGTGGTGTTCGCGAAGGCCAGGAAGGAGGCGAGATTCAGGAGTGAGGCCAGGACGATGGCGAGGAGCAGCCAGCCACGAGCCCGCCTGTCGAGGCTCGCAAGCTCGGCGCGGATCGCGCTCGGCCGCCGCGCGACCACGATGAACAGCCAGAGCGCCAGCGCGCCGACGGCCGCGCGCCAGGTCACGAACGCGAACGGGACCATCCCCTCGCCGTACGCGAGCTTCGACAGGATCCCGAGCGAGCCGAACAGGGACGCGCCGAGGACGACGACGCCCGCGCCGAGCAGGCTCGATCGTTGAGTCGGGCCGCTCACGCTCCGCTGCGGGTCAGACCGGGGCTCGGAAAACAGCCGCGGGAGGGACGCGTCAGGATGGGCCAGTTCCGGGCTCGTGGCGGGCGCCTGCCAGTCGAATGCCCGTGAACGGCACGCGGATCTCGCGGAAGGCCTCGATCGAGACGAGGAAGCCGACGAGCAGCAGCACGACCGAGAGGAACTTTGCCACGGCGAACGGACCGGTGATCCCGAACCGGTTGAGGCTGTCCCCGGCCGAGGCCACGAACCCTCCGAGCGCGATCAGCAGGGTCGCCGGGACGCGGCTGTGGAGCCGCCCGCGGACGAGGTCCGCCAGCGCTCCCGGCAGGGACGCCACGAAGTTCACCGGGAGCGCGATGAGCGAGATGATCAGGTTGAAGATGAAGCTGTCGCCCTTCTGGTTCGGGTCGAGGCTGTAGGCGAGGACCCGCCGCTTGGGCATGAAGATCCAGGCGGAGAACAGGGCGCCGAACGCGAGCGCGAAGCCGCCGGTGATGTTCAGGAACGGCGTGAGCAGGCGCAGCGAGCCCGGGAAGAGGTCGGCGACCGGCTGGCCCGTGACCGGATCGAGCTGGTATGGCGCCGCCAGCTGCACCGTGAAGCTGAGGTAGGTTGCGAGGATGGTCGCCGCGCCGATGCCCGCGGCGACGAAGGCCGGCCAGCGCTCGTTCTGGAAGTACGTCTCGACGGCGACCGCGAGCGCGAGCAGGCCCGCCGCGATGAAGTACAGGATCGGCGCGCTGCCGGCGCCCTCGTAGTTGAAGCGGCGCTGGGTCAGCAGGGTGAACAGGCCCGCCAGGAAGATGCTCAGCGCGATCGCGTAGCCGAACCTCGTCTTCGCGAGCAGGAGAATCGTCCCGAGCCCGAGCCAGCCCGCCGTCAGCACGGCGCCGGTCAGGTACCAGGTTCGATAGAGCGCTTCGTTCCAGCCGCTCGCGGCGGCCAGGGCCTCACAGCCCGAGGCAATCCCGAAGAACGTCATGCCGATCGCCCAGACGAGCTGGAACGGCTGGCGCCGGTCGCGCCACTGGTCCAGCAGCGCGATCGCCATCACGAAGGTCAGGATTGCGGTGAGGGCCGGGAGCAGGGCGGACATCGAACGGCGGTCCTTCGGTTTGTGGCGGCGGTCGATCCGAACGACCGCGGGCCAGGCTGTCGTGGGTCAGGCGGGCACGAGCTCGTGGTCGTCGCGATGGATGCCGTCGCAGAGTCCGTAACGCTGCTCTGCTCCGTCGGGCCCGGGGATCGGGAGGGGCCGCATGATCTCGCGGACCTCGCCCTTGCGGCAGAAGAGATAGCCCTTCGCGCGCATCCACATGCGGACGTGCGCGCCGTCGCTGTGGAACTCGAACGGCCCCGGGTTGAGCGGCGGCCGCACGGCCCACGAGACGGCCGTTTCCGGCGCGACCACGTCCAGGATGTTCATCCGCCACGGTGTCCCGGCGATGACCTCGAGGCAGCCGTCGCACCGAATCGACACGTTGTCCTCGACGATCGTCGGAATGTGGACGCCGAGGTAGTCGAGCGGGCTCATCGCTCGGGATGGTAGCGCGGGCCCCGATCCGCCACGGCGACGCGGGTCCGTCGCCTCGCGCTGCTGCCCACGGCCGCGGCCCATTCGCGGGGTGTGGTGCCACGTCCGCTGCGATGGTCCCTGCCGAGTGGTGCTCCTGGAGGACCAAACGGCAGGATCACGGCCCGGCGACACAACCAGCGGCTGGCGGGCGCGGAGTCTCGGCAAGGTGGTAGCCGAGCGGGACATCGGGAGCGTGGGCACGGCCGGGCATCGCGCCGGCGAGGTTGGTACCCCCAGCCGGATTCGAACCGGCGATCTCCACCTTGAAAGGGTGGCGTCCTGGGCCTCTAGACGATGGGGGCCCGAGCGCCGGGTGAGTGTAGCGCGGGGCCGCCCGGACTCAGACCTTGAGGAGCTCCAGAACGGCCCTCAGGAGTTCCAGACCAGCGCCGACAGTGCGGCGACGGCGAAGCAGCCGATCGCGCCGACGCCGGCGACACCGCCGACGATGGCGAGGATGAACGCCTGCCCGCCACGAGCGCGCGAGGCGGCCCGCCAGATTCCGGCGACGGACCACACCGCAACCGCGGCGAGCGAGGCTCCCAGGACGACGAAGCCGGCAGCCATCAGCGGGATCTGGTTGTCCTCGACCTTGAGGACGACGTAGCCGATGTAGGCGATCGATCCGGCGATGGCCAGCCCGAGCACGACCCCCGGAATCGAGATGCGCCGGCGGCGACGTTGCGCCGCGGCGGAAGGCCGATCGGATGGGCCGGGCATCGGGGGTTCAGTCACAGTCGGGAGCGATGGTAGACGGCGACGTTGTACGACAGCCGCGGCCGCTTGAGCGTGGCCGCGACGCCAGCGCCGGCGTTGCCGAACGCCGCGGTCAGGAACGCCGTCGAAGCATCGAGGCTCTCGAACTCCCAGAAGCAGTGGACGACGCGGACCCGGAAGCCGCCCTTGAGGAACGGCCCGAATCGGTGGCTCCACGCGCCGTACTCGGGGCGATCAGGCGGGAACAAGCGCGAGACATCGTCGCGGCCATAGTCGTGCACGACGAGCAGCCGCCCTTCGGGACGGAGCAGACGGTCGACGGCGGCCATCTCGGCGGGCTCGACCCCCCGGAACGCAGACCACAGGCCGAGAATCACGTCCGCGGAAGCGTCGGCGGCATCGAGTCCGGGGACCGCCGGATCGTCGCGCAGGTCGAGTCGAGCGCCCCTCGCGCGCAACCCCGCCACGACCGGTCCCGCCGAGGCACCGAGGACGAGCACGTCGCGATCCTCGATCGTGGCGAGCGCGGCGATCGCCGCGACGAGCTTGCCCGCCGGGTCGAAGGCGTCGAGGAAGGCGGGCTCGAGCTCGGCCGGCAGCGACACCGGGAGGTCGGACATCGCGGGAGTATAAAAGCGGCCCCCCCGGGATCCCGTCGCGGCCCGGGTCCGCGACGGAGGCGGATCAGCCCAGCGCGAGCACCGCGCCGGCCCGCGGACCCAGCTCGATCCCGAACGATCCCTCGAGCTTTTCGAGCCTCGGCCGCTCGGCTCGGGCCCGCCCCGCCGCCAGCAGGATGGCGGGCTCGCCGGCCGACGGCATCGGCAGCGCCATCGCGACCGGCTCCTCTCCCGCGTTGACCGCGACCGCCACACGGCGCTCGCCGCTCGCCCGCTCGAGGACGATCCCGCGCCCACTGGAGCCGGCGACGGCCGCCGCATCCGCGCGGAGCGCCGGCTCCTCGCGCCGCAGCGCAAAGGCGGCCCGGACGAACGCCAGGAGCTCGTGGTCCCATGCGCGCTCGTCCCACGGGAACGCCCGGCGCGAATCCGGATCGAGGCCGCCGAGCAGCCCGACCTCGTCGCCGTAGTAGGTGCAGGGCGCCCCGGGCAGTGTCGCCTGGAGGAGGACCGCGAGCTCCATCGCCTCGCGATCGCCGCCGAGCAGCGAGAGGATCCGCGGCGTGTCGTGGCTGGCGAGGAGGTTCAGCTGGGCGGCGGCCGTCTCGGGCGCGTACGCCCCGAGCAACTCGCCGAGCCGTGAGGTGAAGCCCGCGCCGTCGAGCCGCTGCGTCTTGGCGTACTCGTGCTGCGATCGCAGGAGCGGCTCGTCGAGGGACGCCCCGGCGACGTACCCGATGATCGCCTCGGCGAGCGGGTAGTTCATCAGCCCGTCGAAGCGGTCGCCGGCCACCCACTCCGGGGCGACGTCCCAGATCTCGCCCACGAGGTACGCCTCGGGGTTCGCAGCCCGGCAGCGCCGCCGGAACTCGGCCCAGAACGCCGGGTCGTCGATCTCCCCGGGCACGTCGAGGCGCCAGCCGTCGATGCCGAAGCGGAGCCAGTGCTCCGCGACACCCCAGAGGTATTCGCGAACGGCGGGCTCGGCCGTGTTGAGCTTCGGGAGCGCGGGCAGCCCCCACCAGGCCTCGTAGCCCAGCCGCTGCATCGCCGTCGCGGCGTCGCCCTCGCCATCGCCGCCGCCGCGGGCCGCGCGCGCCGCGGGGTACGCATTCGGAAGCCGGCCCTCGGCGAGCCCCTCCTCGTCGAAGTGGAACCAGGCCCGGTAGGGCGAGCCAACGCCGTTCTCGAGGACATGGTGGAAGGGCCAGAAGCCGCGCCCAGTGTGATTGAACACGCCATCCAGGACGAGGCGCATCTCCCGGGCGTGGGCGGCGTCGATGAGCTCGCGGAGCGCGTCGTTCCCGCCGAGGAGTGGGTCGACCTGGAGGTAGTCGTAGGTGTGGTAGCGATGGTTCGACGCCGACTGGAAGACCGGTGTCAGGTAGAGCGCATTGACCCCCAGCGACTGGAGATGATCCAGATGCTCGACGATGCCGAGGAGGTCACCGCCCTTGAACCCGAAGTTGGTCGGCGGCGCATCCCAGGGCTCCAGCGGCCCCGGCTTGGGCACGCGTTCGCTGGCGGCGAATCGGTCGGGGAAGATCTGGTAGAAGACGGCGTCTCGGACCCACGCGGGGACGTCGGGCATGCGCTCCTCGGGAGTTTCGAAGGGCCAGAGGTGGTGGCGATCAGTATCGAGCGCGTCTAGCGGGTGCGCCCAGCCGCCGGCGCAGGGCCGGTCGAAGAACGGACGATCAGGCGCGTTGGCAGCCGAAGATGCTCGGGCCGGCTTGCCACCCGCTGCTCGATCTCGGCGATCAGGAGGCGCACCGCGTCGGCGCCCTTCTGGCGGACCGGCTGGTGGACCGTCGTGAGCGGCGGATCGACATGGGCGGCGAGATCGATGTCGTCGAAGCCGACGACGCTGATGTCCTCGGGAATGCGCAGCCCGACCGCGCGGGCCGCGGTCATCGCGCCGATCGCCATCGCGTCGCTCATCGCCAGCACCGCCGTTGGCCGGCGGCCCAGGCGCCAGGCCCGCTGGAAGGCGGCGCCGCCACCATCGATCGAGGCGCGGCCAGCGATCACGTCATCGTCGTCGATCGCAGTGCCAGCCTCCTCGAATACGGCTCGATAGCCGCGGAGGCGCCGGGCGGTGACGCTCTCGGACCGTCCCAGCTCGGCGGTCGTCGGAGGGTGGGTGTCGCGAGCGAGCGCCCCGCCTGGCGACTCCTCGGCTTCCTCGACCGCGAGCACCAGCACGTTGCGATGGCCGAGCGCGACGAGGTGCTCGGCGGCCGCCCGCGCGCCCGCCTCGTCATCGACGACGACGGAGCTGTGCTCCGGCAGGTCATCGGAATCGACGAGGACCATCGGCAGCCCGGCTCCGCGGATCTGCTCGACCTCGGGATGCTCGGCAGAGAGCCCGATCGCCACGACACCGTCGACCGTGGAGCGACCCACGGCCAGGGCCAGGGAACCGTGCAGCGGCGAGATGAAATGGAGCTCGTAGCCGAGGTCCTCGGCGGCCTGCGCGACGCCCTCGCTGAAGAGGGCGAAGAAGGGGTTCGAGAAGATCACCGCGAGGGCCTGCGGGGTGAGCACGCCGAGCGTCATCGTCCGGCGCTGGGTCAGCATCCGTGCCACCGGGTTCGGGCGATAGCCGAGCCCATCGGCGACGCTGCGAATCCGCCCAGCCGTCTCCGCGGAAAGGCGTTCCGGGCTGTTGAAGGCAAACGAGACCGCGGTCTTGGAGACGCCGGCCTCGCGGGCGACATCCGCGATCCTGGGCCGGCGCCTGGGTGGCGACATCCCCCCGCCGAGCTCTGCCTGCCGCGCCCGGTCCGCCCGCTCCAGGCGGTCGCCGCGTTGCGCCCGCTCCACTCGCTCCTCCAGGAACGGCTGAACCGGTTTACTGAACCGGTTTAGGGACAGTATCGACCGGCGCGTTGGAGCGTCAAGAGCGGCCTCGCGTTCCCCGCTTCCGCGCCCTGGGCCGGCGCCACGGCCGAACTCGGGCCCGCGCCGCACAATTCCGCTGTGGTCAGCGTTCGTGGCATGCCCTGGGGTATCGGGCTGTTCCTGGGGTACGCCTTCGTGATCCTTACGGGCGTCGGCCTGGCGCTGGGACCGGTCGTCGAGCGCGCCGTGCTGATTCCGATCACCTTCGAGGGCGTCGTCCTCATGGCGCTGCTGGCCTACACGATCTTCACGATGACGCTCGTGCTCCAGCGCAAGGCCGCGGCGCGGGGCCTTTCGCTCGGCCTCGTCAGCCTGGCCCTTCCGGCGATCCCGCTCCTGCTGCTATGGGGGCAGGTGATCCTCGCGGTCTTCGTGGCGACGCTCGGCCTGCTGCTGTACCGCGGCCTCCGCGCGCCGCGGGCGCTGGCGTGGCTGGACCAGGACTGACGCGGGACCCGGCCCGGGAGCCGGTGTCGCGCCCGATCTGGCAGACTCTTGCGCCGATCCCCATCGAACCATCGAGGCCGACCACTTGACCACGCCACCGCGTCGCCAGAGCCCGCCAGCACGGGCGACCCGACGCCCTCGCCGCGCAGCGCCCCGCAGCCAGAGCTTCATCGAGCGAAACCGCAGCCGGCTCCTCTGGGGCATCGGCGGGGTCGTCTTCCTCCTGCTCGCCGGCCTGGCGTACGCGGGGGTGACCCGCCCGACCTACGCCTGCACCACGATCTTCGACCCGACACCGGCCCCCAGCTGGGTCGCGCCATCCCCGGCTCCCGTCGCCAGCGGCGCAACCCCCGCGCCCGCGGTGACCCCACCGCCGCCGGGCTACGTCGAGCCGGACATGGGCCACCTGCACGCCCCGACCGGCGAGACGGTGACCTACCGCTACTGCCCGCCAGCGAGCGGCAAGCACTACAACACCGCCGGACAGGGGCCGATCAAGGGCGGGCTGTACGGCCCGGGTGACCAGGCGGTGCCGCCCGGCTGGGTCCACAACCTCGAGCACGGCGCACTGGTGCTCCTGTACTCGTGCAAGGCGCAGGATGGACAGACGGCGCCGGCCTGCACGGATGCCGGGCAGCAGGAGCTGAAGGCGCTCCTGGCCAAATGGCCGGACAGCCCGATCTGCAAGATCCCGCCGGGGCAGCTCACGCCGGTCTTCGCGCGCTTCGACAACATGGCCACGAACTACGCCGCCATCGTCTGGGACCTGGTGCTGCCGATGGACCAGATCGATGAGGCCGAGCTGTTCGACTTCTACGCTCGCAACGCGGAGCAGTTCAACCCGGAGAAGCAGTGCGCCGCGCCAACGGCAACGCCGGGTCCGGCCACGCCGAGCCCCGCGGCCTCGGGGTCTCCGGGAGCCTCCGGCGCGTCTCCGGGAGCCTCCGGCGCGTCACCGGCTGCGTCTCCCGCGGCATCGCCCGCGGCGACCACGGCGCCGTAGCCGACCGCCCGCCGACCGCCCGGATGCTGGCCCTCGTCAAGGTCGCGCCGGGGCCCGGGCTCGAGCTCCGCGACGTGCCGATGCCCGACGTGGGCATCAACGACGTCCTCATCCGGGTCCACAAGACGGGAATCTGCGGCACGGACCTGCACATCGATGCCTGGGACAACTGGGCCTCGACGGCAATCCGGCCCCCGATGGTCATCGGGCATGAGTTCGTGGGCGAGATCGTTGACGTCGGATCGAACGTCAGCGACTTCCATCCCGGCGACCTCGTGAGCGGCGAGGGCCACGTGACCTGCGGCCGCTGCCGCCACTGCATGGCCGGCCAGCGCCACCTCTGCGCCAACACCGTCGGGCTCGGCGTCAACCGCGACGGCGCGTTCGCCGAGCAGGTCGTGCTGCCGGTCACGAATGTGTGGCACCACTGGCCGGGGATCGACGAGGAGTCGGCGGCGATCTTCGATCCATTCGGGAACGCCGTCCACACCGCGCTCAGCTTCCCGGTCCTCGGCGAGGACGTGCTCGTCGTCGGCGCCGGGCCGATCGGCTTGATGGCCGCGGCCGTCGCTCGACACGCCGGAGCCCGGTTCGTCGTCGCCAGCGAGCCGAACCCGTTCCGCCGCGATCTCGCGCTCCGGATGGGGGCGACGCACGTCGTCGATCCGGCCGCGACGTCGCTCGCGGAGGTCCAGCGGAAGCTCGGGATGGTCGAGGGGTTCGACGTCGTGATGGAGATGTCGGGCAACGCCACGGCGCTCCGCGATGCGCTGGCGAACATGGCCCACGGGGGCGGGATGGCCATCCTCGGCATCCCCACGGACGAGATCCCGATCGACGTCGGCAAGGTCGTCTTCAACCAGCTGACGCTCCGAGGCATCTACGGCCGGGAGATGTTCGAGACGTGGTACAAGATGTCGGTGATGCTCCGGTCCGGGCTCGACATCCGCCCGGCGATCACCCATCGCTTCTCGTACCGGGATCACGAAGCCGCGTTCGAGGCCGCCGCGAGCGGCGAATCCGGCAAGGTCCTGATGGACTGGACCGAGTGAGGCACGGCCGATGAGCACAGACACCCGGCGCGACCCGTTGGCGTTCCTCGGCGAGGAGCTCGAGGACCTGCGCTCGAAGCACCTCTACCGGCCGTTGCGGGTGATGTCGTCGGCGCAGGGCCCGATCGTGTCCGTCGACGAGCGGCGCCTGATCAGCCTGTCGTCGAACGACTACCTCGGGCTGACTCACCATCCGCGCCTCCGGGAGGCCGCTCTCCAGGCCGTCCGGGACTTCGGCGCCGGCTCGGGGGCGGTCCGGACGATCGCCGGGACGATGACGCTCCACGAGGAGCTCGAGCGCGACTTGG
>JAICVI010000138.1 GCA_025935415.1 Chloroflexota bacterium | reverse complement strand
TTCGACCTCGCGGCGCGTGACTGGTCGCCGGAGGTCCTGGACGCGTTGCGAATCCCGCAGGAGTGGCTGCCGCCGACGTTCGAGGGGCCGGTCGTCACGGGGGTCGTGTCGGCGAAGGCCGCCGCGGCCACGGGGTTGCGAGCCGGCACGCCCGTCGTCGCGGGCGGCGGCGACCAGTCCGCGAATGCCGTCGGCGTCGGCGCGGTCTCGCCGGGGACCGTGGCCCTGTCGCTCGGCACGTCGGGCGTGGTCTTCGCGGCGACGACCAGCCCGCTCCACGACGAACGCGGCCGCGTCCATGCGTTCTGCCACGCGCTGCCGGATCGGTGGCACCTCATGTCCGTGATGCTCTCGGCGGCGGGCAGCCTCCGGTGGTTCCGCGACGCGGTCGCGCCAGGACTCCCCTACCCCGAGCTCGTGGAGCCCGTCGCCGAGATCGCTCCGGGCAGCGAGGGCCTGTGGTTCCTGCCGTACCTCAGCGGCGAGCGCAGCCCGCATCCGGATCCGGAGGCCCGGGGCGCCTTCATCGGGCTGACCCTTGCCCATGATCGGCGGCACCTCACCCGAGCCGTCCTCGAGGGCGTGGCCTTCGGGCTCCGGGACGGCCTGGACCTGATGGTCGCGGCAGGGATGCCCTCGCCCTCGCAGGTCCACGCGAGCGGCGGCGGGCTCGCAAGCCCCACCTGGCGCCAGATCCTCGCCGACGTCCTCGAGGCCGAGATCTTCACGGTGAGCACGACCGAGGGTGCCGCGTTCGGCGCGGCGCTCCTGGCAACGCCCGCCGCTGGCTGGTTCGCCAGCGTCGACGAGGCGATCCGCGCCACCGTCCACGCGACGCGGGTGGCCGCGCCGGGCCCTGCCGCCGCCGCCTACCGCGGGGCCCACGCGACCTACCGCGAGCTCTACCCCGCCCTCACGCCGTTCTTCCATCGCGGCTGAGCGAGCAGAGCTGCTCCGACGCGGCGGGCTAGCGAAGCGACTGGATCTGCTCGCGGTTCAGCTTGTCCGGTGGCTGGCCCAGGATGATCATCCCGAGGACTTCGTCGATCGTGACGTCGGTCTTGTCGACGGTCCCGACCAGGCGGCCGTGGTACATGACGCTGATCCGCTCGGCGAGGTCGATCACGTCATGGATGTCGTGGCTGACGAGGAAGATGCCGAGGCCTTCGCTCTTGAGCTGGCGGATCAGCTCGCGCACCTGTTCCGTCTCCGCCGGGCCGAGCGCCGCCGTCGGCTCGTCCATGATCAGGACCTTGGCGTTGAAGTGGACCGCCCGCGCGATCGCCACGGACTGCCGCTGGCCGCCGGAGAGGTTCCGGACCGGGCTCCGGAAGCGCTTGAAGTTCGGGTTCAGCCGACCCATCACCTTGCGGGTGGCGTCCTCCATCGCCGAGTCGTCCAGCGTGCCGACGCCGGTCAGGATCTCCCGCCCGAGGAACAGGTTCGCCGGCGCGTTGATGTTGTCGGCGAGGGCCAGCGTCTGGTAGATCGTCTCGATCCCGGCGTTCTTGGCATCGCGGGGGTTCGCGATGGTGACGGGCTTGCCGTCGATGAGGATCTCGCCCGAGTCGGCCTTGTGGGCTCCGGAGAGCGACCGCATGAGCGTCGACTTGCCTGCTCCGTTGCCGCCGACGAGCCCGACGACCTCGCCCGGACGAACGTCGATCGAGACGTTGTCGACCGCCTTGACGCCGCCGAAGGCCACGCTGATGTGACGCATCTCGACGAGCGGCGCGGTCGCTCCGCCCGCGACGGCTGCGGGGGTCACGTTCGCCGCGCCAGCGCCACCGGGTGGCGGAGCCGCGGGCGGCCGAGGCTCCGGTTGCTGCTGCACGCTCATGTGGCGTTCCGCCTGCTGTACGTGTCGAAGGCAACGGCCGCGATCAGGACCACCGCGATGACGATGTCCTGGTTGTTCGATGGCAGGCCGATGTACTGGAGGTTGTAGCGCAGGGCGTAGATGACGATCGCGCCCAGGACGGCCCCCGGAATGGTGCCGACGCCCCCGGCGAACGACGTGCCACCGATGACGGCCGCCGAGATCACCAGCAGCTCGTAGCCGTTCCCGAGGTCGTTCGTGGCACCGTTGATCTGGGCCGACGAGATCGCGGCGCTGATGGCACACAGGATGCCCATCAGGATGTAGATCTTCATGATCGTCCAGCGGGTGTTGATGCCGCCGAGCTCCGCCGCCTCGGGGTTGCCGCCGATTGCGTAGACATACCGGCCGAACTTGCGCTTCGTCGCGAGGAAGGTCATGACGAGCGTCACGGCCAGCAGGATCACCGCCGGCCACGGAACACCGGCCTCGATGACGAGCCCCTCCGGGCTGATGCCGTGCTGCGCGGCGTATTGCTCGATCAGGCCGGCGGGCCAGTGGTAGGCATTCGAGATCGCCACGCCGCCGACGACGATGAGCAGGCCGACCACGCCGATCCCGACCTCGGCCCACATCGGCCGCACCGGAAAGCCGAAACGCCGGCGCTGGCGGCGGTTGTAGTAGAGGTACAGCGCGATCGCGACGATGATCACCGCGCCGAAGGCCCAGCTGATCGTTCCGCCGAGCGAGCCGAGCGGGCCACCACCGAGGACGACGAACTGGGTGTCGTCCGGAGCCTGGGTCGAGCCGCCGCTGATGTCGAAGACGAGCCCTCGGAAGGCCAGCAGCCCTCCGAGCGTGACGACGAACGATGGGATCTTCATGTAGGCGATCAGGAACCCCTGGATCGCGCCGAGGATGATCCCGATCAGCAGGCCGGCGCCGAGGGCGATCAGCCAGCCGTACGGCGTGTCGACGCCGATCGTCGTCGGGAAGACCTCGTGCATGAGGACGGCGTACGTCATCGCGACGACGCCGAGCACCGAGCCGACGGACAGGTCGATGTTGCGCGAGACGATCACCAGGACCATCCCGGTCGCGATGATCGCGATCTGGACAGCCTGGGTGGCAAAGGTCAGGAGGTTGACGGGCGACAGGATCGACCCGCCGGTGTAGAGGCCGAAGCCGATCTCGATCCCGATGAGGGTGACGATCATGCCCAGGAGGCGACCGTCGATCTCCGTCGCGCGGACCAGGTCCATCACCCGGTCACGGAGGCTCCCGGTTTCGTGCTCCGAGGTGGCGACGCTGCTCGTCACTCGATCGACCCCTCCTCAGCCGAAAGAGACCGGCCGGCGCCCACGGGGACCGCGGGCGCCGGCCGGAGACCTATCGAACGGTGCTGCTCAGCAGGGCGTGACGGAACCGGGCGTGACCTTGGCGCACACCTGGTCCTTGGTCACCCAACCGGAGTCGATGACCGCGCTGAGGTTGTCCTTCTTGATCGGCGTCGGGTTGAGGATGAACGAGGTCACCGTCTTCCCGCCGGGGGTCGTGAAGGGATGGGAGGCGAGGTCCGCGGGCTTGCTCGCGTCGGGCAGGTCCGACGGGGCCTTGACGTCCGCGAGCTTGGTGCCGGCGCACATCTGGATGGCGGCGTTGCCGGCCGTCTCGCCGAGTGCGAAGGCGTTCTTCCAGACCGAGACCGTCTGCTGGCCGAGCGCGACGCGGTTCAGGGCCGCGGCGTCCCCGTCCTGGCCGGACAGCGGGATGTTGAGCCCCACCGCCTGGAGCGCCTGCGAGACGCCAGTGGCCATGCCGTCGTTCTCGGAGAGGACGGCGTCGACCTTGTTGTTGTTGGCGTTCAGGATCGCCTGCATCTCGTTCTTCGCGCCGGTCGTGTCCCAGTTCGGGGTGTTCTGCTCACCCACGATCTTGACCTTGCCGGAGTCGACGGCAGCCTTGAGGCCGCCCTCGTCCATGCCGTCGCGAAGGAACTTGGCGTTCGCGTCACCAGGATCGCCCTTGATGATCGCGTAGTTGCCCGTCGGCTGAACGGCCAGGAGCTCCTGGGCCATGATCGTGCCGACGCGCTTGTTGTTGAAGGTGATGTAGAGCGCCTTCTCATCCTCGATCAGCCGGTCGTAGCCGATGATCTGGATGCCGGCCTGCTCGGCCTTCGTCACCGCGGGCGTGATCGACGCCGCGTCCTTGGCGAGCAGGATGATCACCTTGACGCCCTTGTTGATGAGGGTGTCGATGTCCTTGTTCTGCTGCTCGCTGGCGTCGTGCGCGTCGGTGGACGTGTACGTCCCACCGCCGGCCTCGATCGCCTTCTTGATCGCGGGCTCGTCAGCCTTCTTCCAGCGCTCCTGGTCGTAGTTGTTCCAGGACACGCCGACGAGGCAGCCGCCGCCGGCCGCGCCGGTCCCGCCGGGCGCCCCGGAGCCACCTGTTCCGCTCGAGTTGCAGGCCGCGAAGACCAGCACCGTGAGCGTCGCCATCGCCAAAAGGCGTTTTCGCATCACCACTCCTCCACCACCATGGATCACACATGGGAATCGCACTTGCCGTGCGGACGGTCACCGTGCGGTCGTCAGGCTATCACCCCTCCTCTCGGCAACACGACGTGTTTTCAGGCCCCGGCCGCAGCCACGAGCTGGGCCCTTGGCCCCAGCCTGGCCGCCGGATCTGCGAGGAACGGCTCGAGCGCGAGCTCGGCTGCGCCGAGCAACGGCGCATCGACGTCGAGGGCCCCGGGCGCGATCCGCGCCAGCTCCCTGGGGCCGCGCAGGGCCAGGCGATCGAGCTCCGCGAGGATTGCGGGCTCCATGTACGAGTACGCCCGCGCGAACAGGCCGCCGAGGACGATGACGCGGGGGTTGAGCAGGTTCACGAGGCCGGACAGGCCGATCCCGACCCAGCGGCCCACGTGCGCGAGGGCCACCAGCGCACCCGGCTCGCCCTCCGCGGCCGCGCGCAGGAGCGCGTCCACCTCGTCGGGGCCGCCATCGACGGGCCGGCCCGCGAGCCGCAGCAGGGCTCGCTCGCCGATCTCCGTCTCCCAGCACCCGATGGAGCCGCAGCCGCACGTCGCGCCACCGGGATTGACGGGCATGTGGCCGACCTCGCCCGCGTACCCGGCCACCCCGGTGAGGGGCTTGCCGTCGACGATGATCCCGCCACCGACACCGACCTCGCCCCAGATCAGCAGGAGGTCATCGGCGCCGCGCGCCGCGCCGCGCCGGAGCTCCGCCACGGCGGCGAGATCCGCTTCGTTGGCGACGTGGATCGGTACATCGAGGCCGAAGGCCGCTGGCAGTCGCTCGCCGAGGGGCGCGTCGCGCCAGCCCAGGTTCGGAGCGCTGGAGACGCTGCCGTCGTCACGGCGCACGAGGCCGGCCATCGCCACGCCGATGCCGATGATCGCCGCCCGATGCGCATCCACGGGCAGCCCCGAGACGAGCTCGCGCAGGTCCTCGACGATCGCGTCCAGCGAGAGGTGGCCCCGAGGTCGCGGAATGCGGACGGACGCGATCGGCTCGCCGCCGATGCCGACCAGCGCGGCCGCCAGCGAGTCCACCGCGATGCTCACGGCGAGAACGACGACGCCGGCCTCGCGGGGCCGCACGAGCGGCGACGGCCGGCCCGGCTGTCCGACCGGGGCGCCACGCTCCTCGAGGAACAGGTCGCCCGCGACGAGCTCGCCGATGAGCGCGCGGATCGCGGTTCGGGTCAGGCCGGTGCGAGCGACCAGCTCGGAGCGCGACTGCGGGCCCCGGAGGTGCAGCTCGCGGACGATTGCACCCAGGTTCGCGCGACGGACGGTCTCGCTGCGCTGCCCGACGAGGTCGGGGCCAAGGGGCATTTTGTAGTCCTATCTTCCAAACCGACCGTGCTAGGGTCGGGATTCCCACGACACGTGTCAAGCGGGAGAAGTCCATGACCGACCGGCGGCTGCGCTGGGGCGTGCTCTCGACGGCGAACATCGCGCAGAAGAAGTGGATCCCGGGCGTCCGTCGCTCCCCTCGCGGACGCGGCGAGGTGGTCGCGATCGCCTCCCGCGACGGCGCGGCTGCGCAGGCAGCGGCGCGCGACCTGGCGATCCCGCGCGCGCACGGCTCCTACGAGGCGCTCCTCGCCGACCCGGACGTCGACGCGATCTACATCCCGCTTCCGAACCACCTCCATCGGGAGTGGGCGATCGCAGCCGCGCGGGCGGGCAAGCACATCCTGTGCGAGAAGCCGCTCGCGCTCACGTCCGCGCAGGCCCAGGAGATGGTCGACGCGGCCGCCTCCTCCGGCGTGCTCCTCATGGAAGCCTTCATGTACCGGCTCCATCCCTCGTGGGTCGCCGTTCGCGAGCTCCTTGCGGCGGGCCGGATCGGGCGGCTGCAGACCGTCCAGAGCTGGTTCTCGTACTTCAACGACGATCCTCGCAACATCCGGAACTCCGCGGCGGCGGGCGGCGGTGCGCTGATGGACATCGGCTGCTACTCGGTGAACCTCTCG
>JAICVI010000066.1 GCA_025935415.1 Chloroflexota bacterium | reverse complement strand
GGGCTTCTCGGCGACGAACAGGAGGGCTTCCAGGCCGGCCTCGGTCAGCTCGCCGGGCGCCGGGCGCTCGGTCGAGCCGGTGTCGGCGGCGGTGGCCCGGGCCGCATCGGCGCGCGTGTCGATCGCGGCATCCGGAGCGCCGTCCAGCAGCGGCTCGCCGGTCACGCGAAGGACTCCAGCGATTCGTCGAGTGGGGCCTCGTCGATCTCGGCGGCCAGGCCCGCGGCGACACGCTCCTCGGCGGTCGCGCGCCGCGCCGTGATCGGCCCGAACGGCTCGGCCTGCTCGACGACGACCTCGCGCCGTTTCATGAGCTCGAGCATCGCGAGGAAGGTCACCGCCACCACGACCTTGTCGCGGACCCCTGCGAGCAGGTCCTGGAGCACGACGCTCGGGGCGTCCTTCAACGCGAGCCGGATGATCGCCGCGCGCTGGGTGAGGGTGATGGAGCGCGGCACAACCTCCGGTGGGGGCTCTGGCTCCGGGAGGACCCGCACGAGCGTGCCCAGGGAGCGCACCAGCACCACCGGGCTGACGGGTGCGGCCGCGGGCGCCGCAGTCGCGCCGGCGAGGCCGGAGGCGAGGGCCGCCGCGGGCTCGCGCCGGAACAGGCCGATGCGTTCCAGGGCGACCGTCTGCAGCAGCACGCCCGCGTCGCGGAAGGCGCGATAGAGGAGCAGCCGCGCTCGGAGCTCCGCCTCGGGATCCATGCCGTCGTCCTCGAGCGCGCCATCCGGCAGCGCCGGGGGCCGCGGAAGCATGGCCCGGCTCTTGATCAGGATCAGCTGGCTCGCCACCGCGACGAAGGAGCTGATCGTCGTCATCCGATCGTGCTCGATGGTCGCCAGGGCCTCGAGGTACGACGCCGCGAGGCCGCCGAGCGGCACGGTCAACACGTCCAGGCGGCGAGCCTCGATCAGCGACAGCAGCAGCCCGAGCGGGCCCTCCCACTCCGCGATGCGGACGTGCGTCGCCCAGTCACTTCCCCGGCCCGGCTCGATGCGAACGGACGGCGCGCCCTCGAGGCCGAGGGAGAGCCCGGCGGTGCCCGCCTGCTCCAGCATCCTCAGCTCGCTTCGTCGGCGAGCCGCAGGCGCTCACCGGCGTCGGGGTCCCGAGGGTCGTCCTGCCAGCGGATCAGCTCGACGGTCCGCGGCGAGCAACCGGCGGCCTCCGCGAGGCGCGCGGATGACGCCGCGTGGCCTGCAAGCCGATCGAGGGACGCGTCCATCCCTGGCAGGATCCGCCGCCCGAGCCGCGCCGGCCACGCGACACCGGCCTGCCCCAGGGAATACAGGACTCGCGGCACGACGCCCGTTCTGCCCTTTGCGGCGTCATGCAGCAGGCCGGCGACGAGCACCTCGTCGTCGTGCTCGCCGGCCGCTCGCAACGCGGCGACCACGTCGAGCCCGTGCCGCTGGTCGGCGACGTGCATGCGATCGAACAGGTCGAGCTGCCCCATGCTGAGCCAGCCTGCCGCGGCCTCGCGCTCCGAGGCCGGAACGCTCGCCAGCAGGTGGCCCTTCGTCTGGCGCACCTTGGTCGCCCACCAACGCAGCGAGCCCGGCCGGGCGGCCACGTGCCCGGCGCTCCGCGCGACCGGCATGGTCGCCCTCACCGCCCGACGACGAGGCGGATCAGCGGGTCGAAGACCTCGTTGAAGACGACGCCGATCAGGGTGGTGCCGCCGAAGATGGGCAGGAACATCGCGCCGAGCAGGATGAACAGCCCGTACTGCTCCAGCGCGGCGCGGACCTCCCACGACGTCCGCGGATCGAGGAACGCGTACAGCACCTTCGACCCGTCGAGGGGCGGGATCGGGATCAGGTTGAAGACCATGAGCAGGAGGTTGATCGTCACGAACAGGCGCAGCACGCCCTCCAGGATCGGCACGTCCATGCCCGTCGCATAGATGTAGCGGAGCGGGATCGCGGCGCCGATGGCAAGGACGAGGTTCGAGATCGGGCCCGCGACCGCGATGATGGCCTCGCCCCATCGGCCGCCCCGCAGGTTCATCGGGTTGTATGGCGTCGGCTTGGCCCAGCCGATGCCGACGCCGAAGAGCATCGACAGCGCCAGCAGCGTCGCGCCGGTCGGATCGAAATGGGCCCGCGGGTCGAGCGTGAGCCGCCCCAGGAGCCGAGGCGTGCTGTCGCCGAGCTGCGTGGCCGCGAGCGCGTGCGAGAACTCGTGGACCGGGAATGCCACGAGCAGCATGATCCCGATGACGATCGCGGCCTCGATCAGGTAGCCGCTCGAGAGGTCGTTGAACATCAGCGCAGGTCGATTCGGGTCACAGGCGCGCGAGCAGATCCTGCTTCTTGGCCTCGTAGTCGTCGGGGGTGATCGCGCCGCGATCCCGGAGCGTCGCCAGCTCGCCGAGCGCCGTGGTGATCTGCTCGGACGACATCGCGCTCTGGGCGGGTGCGGCAGGGGCCGGCGCAGGCACGGCTGCGGGCGCGGGGGCCGGGGCGGTCTCGACCATCGGCGCGACCGGCGCGGCGCGCAATGGCGGCGCCGGGATCTGGAAGGCTTCCTGCTCGAGGCGGTACTTCTCGTCGAGCATCGTCCGCTTGAACGTCTGCGCCTGCGAGAGCATCCGATAGCGATCGACCGACTGCTCGTTCGCCGTCAGGATGTCGAGGTCGCCATAGCCGAGCATCCGCCCGAGCATGCTCTGCTCCAGCACCGCGTCGTTGATCTTCTCGAGCGAGCTGTCCGCGGACCGCTTCTTCAGGATTCCCTCGACCTTGATGACCCGCCGGTTCGTGACGAGGTAGTCCTCGTTGTACCAGGCGATGTAGATCAGCCCGAGCCACACGAGCCCGACCAGGAGCAACCCCAGGCCGACCCAGCTGAACAGGCTCCGGACGATCGGAGGGGTGTTGGGCTGGAGCTGCGTGACCAGCAAAACGAGGACCAGCGCGGCGATGAAGATCGCCCAGGCAAATCGACCCTCGATCAGGGTCGCGAGGACGTGCTGCCGCCCGCGGAGGCGGACGCGTTCCCCGTCCGCGAGCAGCCGATCCGCGTAGCGTGTCAAACCCTGTCCCTCCCTAGGCCCGGGGATGCGCCCGAGCATAGACCTCGCGGATGCGCTCCCCCGTCACGTGGGTGTAGAGCTGCGTGGTGCTGATGCTCGCATGTCCGAGCAATTCCTGGACGATCCGGAGGTCCGCGCCGCCCTCGAGCAGGTGGGTCGCGAAGGAGTGCCGGAGCGTGTGCGGCGACACGCGGTCGTTCAGGCCGGCGGTCGCGGCAGCGCGCTTCACGATGGCCCACGCCTGCTGCCGCGCCAGGCGCTTGCCGGTCCGCGCCAGGAAGACCGGGCCGCCACGGTGGGGCTGGACGTGCTGGAGCTGGATGAGGGCGCCGCGAGGACCGTCCAGCCAGGCCCGGATCGCGTCGAGCGCGACCTCGCCGACCGGCACGAGCCGCTCCCGATCTCCCTTGCCGATGACCCGCACGAAGGCCCCGTCGAGCGACAGGTCCTCGAGGTCCAGCCGCAGCGCCTCGGAGATGCGCAGGCCGGCGGCATAGAGCAGCTCCAGCAACGCCCGATCCAGGAGCGCGTCCTCCGGCGGCGCGGCGAGGAGCCGCTCCGTCTCCGGCTGCGTGAGGGTCTCGGGGAGGAGGCGGGGCATTCGCGGCAGGTCGAGGTGCGCCGCGACGTCGACGGCGATGACGCCCTCGCCGAACGCGAACCGGTAGAAGCCCTTGAGCGCGGCGGCTCGGCGACGGAGGCTCGTGGGCGCGAGACCCGGGTCGTCCCGGCGGCCGCGTCGCGTCCGGCCCGCGAGGTACTGCAGCGCCGCGTCGGGGCCGGCGGCCCACCTGGTGGCGACGCCGTTCGCGGCGCCGAAGTCGGCGAGATCGCCGCGGTACGCGCGGATCGTCGCCGGTGCGAGGCCTCGCTCCACGGCGAGGAACGTGAGATAGCCATCGATGGCGCGCTCGAGGTCGGGCGATCGAGCGGGCACGGTGGCGAGATTCGGACGGTGCCCCGCCATGCTGCCCGCGTGCCCGCTCGGGCTCAGACCGGGACGACCGGCCGGCCGCGCCATGCCTCGGCGGCGTCGAGGAGCTCGCGGGCGGCGGCGAGCGCCGCACCGGCGGCAGGTGGTGGGCCTGCGGCCGCGCTCGCCGCTGCCAGCTCCGCGAGCGCCTCGGCATCGAGCTCGCCGTCGCTGTCCGTCTCGGGCCCGGGTCCGACCGCCACGAGGCCACGCTTCGTGGTGGGCCGATCTTCGAGGCTCGACTCGGCGGCCGGGCCGCCGCCGAGCATTGCCGCGAGCTCGACGATGCGGCCCTCGCGATCGAGGCGCTCGACGTCGGTCACGGTCCGGCCATCGCGCTCCCGTTTCGCGATGCGGAAGTGGGCATCGGCGTGGGCCGCGATCTGCGGGAGATGCGTGACCACGAGGACCTGGTGGTTGCGCGCCAGCGCCCAGAGGCTGCGGCCCACGGGATCGGCCGTCCGGCCACCGATCCCCGCATCGACCTCGTCGAAGACCAGCGTCGGCGTGTCGTCCGCGGCCGCCAGGACCTGCTTGATCGCGAGGGCCACGCGCGACAGCTCGCCGCCCGAGGCGATCTTCGCGAGCGGGCGGGCGGGCTCGCCCGGGTTCGGCGCGAACCGGAACACGACCTCGTCGGCGCCGCTCGCATCGAACGCGACGGCATCGCCGTGCAGCTCCACGGCCGCCTCATCAGCGCCGGCCGTGCGCTGCCCCACCTGGACAGAGAACGACCCCGCCCGAAAGCCGAGGCTGCGAAGGGCCTCGTCGGCCGCACCGGCGAGCCGGTCGGCCGCTGCCCGCCGCGCCGTCGACAGCTCGCTCGCCGCGAACGCCACCTCCGCGAGGAGCCTGGCATCGTCCTGGTCGCGCCGGTGGCGCTCGTCCGCGAGCCCCTCCAGGCGCGCGATCTCTTCCGCCGCGCGCGCCCCGTGGGCCAGGACGGCCGCCTCGTCCTCGCCGTAGCGGCGCTCGAGCGAGTAGATCCGCGACAGCCGCTCCTCGGCCGCGAGGAGTGAGGCAGCGTCGTGGTCAAGGCCCTCGGCGAGGCGCCGCACGTCGGCGGCCGCATCCTCGAGCTCGGCCTCCAGGCCGGCCAGTCGCGTCGCGACGTCCTCGAAGCGAGCGTCGATTCTCGCCACCGAGCGCGCTTCGCTGACCGCCGCCGCGAGCGCGTCGCGGGCGCCCGAGGCGTCGCCGTCCAGCGCCGCGCGGATCGCCGTCGCACCGCGAGCGATCGCCTCGCCGTGGCGCGCCCGCTCCAGCATCTCGCGGAGCTCCGCCGCCTCGCCGGCACGGAGGCGCGCGCCGCCGATCTCCTCGACCTCGTGCCGGAGGACCTCCAGCCGCCGCTCCACCTCGCGCGGCTCCAGCGCGACATCGGCCAGCGCGGCCCGGTTCTCACGCCAGCGCTCGACCGCCCGCGTCATCGCCGCCCGGAGCTCCGCGTGGCCCCCGAAGGCGTCGAGCAGCTCGCGCTGCCAGCGCTCGTCCAGCAGCCGCGACTGCTCGTGCTGCCCGTGGATCTCCACGAGCGGGCCGACCACCTCGGCGAGGCGCGCCGCGGTCACCGCGCCATCGTCGAGCCGCGCGGTCGACCGGCCGCCGGCGGCAACCTCTCGCGAAGCGATGAGCGGCTCCGGCACGCGATCGAACAGCGCCTCGACGCGAGCCGCATCGGCGCCGTGCCGTACCAGACCCGTCTCGGCACGGGCCCCCAGGGCCAGCCCGAGCGCATCGATCAGCAGGCTCTTCCCCGCCCCGGTCTCGCCGGTGAGCACGTTGAGGCCGGGCTCGAGCTCCAGCCGCAGGCGCTCGATCAGCGCGAGGTCGCGAACGCTCAGCTCGAGCAGCCGCCCCGGTCGATCGTCGCGCGGGCGCGCGCCGTCCCCGCCGCTCATGACGGCAGCAGCTCGACCTTGCGCCGCACCAGGTCCCAGAAGGGCATCGAGCCTTCGGGCTCGACGAGACGCACTGGCCGCTCGATCGCTCGGACCTCCACGACGTCGCCGACCTGCACCGGGATGTCCTCGCGCCCGTCCACGGAGACGAGCGCCTCGTGGGCATCGACGATCCGCGTCCGGACCACCGCCTCCGGCCCGACGACCACGGAGCGGATCGTGGTGAGGTAGCCGGCGATCGGGGTGACGACCACGTTTCGCGCCGTCGGGCCGAGGATCGGGCCGCCGGCGGAGAACGAGTAGCCCGTCGAGCCGGTGGGGCTCGCGACGACGAGGCCGTCGGCGACGAAGGACGCCAGGTGCGTGTCGTCGATGCTCGTGTCGAGGCGAACCACCCGCGCCAGGGCGCCGCGGGCGACGACGATGTCGTTCAGCGCGACGAGCTGATCGCCCCCGATCGGCGCGCCGTTGCGGAGGATGTGGCCCTCCAGCGCCATCCGTGGCTCGAGCGTGAACCGTCCGGCGAGGAGCAGCTCGAGGACCTTCTCGAGATCGACGGCCTCGACCTTGGAGAGGAACCCGACCTTCCCGACATTGATGCCGAGCAGCGGGACGTCATCGCGAACGACGGCGCGCGCGGCTCGCAGGAAGGTCCCGTCACCGCCGAGGACGACGAGGACATCGGTGTCCGACAGCTCGCGATGGAGGTCCTCGCGCTCGGCCGCCGGCGCCTCCCAATGGTCCACTTCGTGGAGCGACGCCCAGCCGACGGCCCGGTCCTTGAGCTCCACGGCGGGGTTGCTCGTCGGGTTGAACGCGAATCCGACGCGCTTCACGGCCGCGCTCATCCCGTCTTCACGCCGCGATCCCCTGCCCGACCGAATCCAGCCGGCCGGCGAGCGCGGCTGGCAGCTCGGGGTGGCGGAGCTCGGCGGCCGCGGCGGTGCGCGCGGCGCGATCTTCGGCGGGCGGCACCCGCAGGTGGAGGAGGAACTCGCGATTCCCTTCCGGCCCGAGGATCGGCGAGGCGATGGCGTCGAGCGGCTCGAGGCCGGCGGCGAGCGCCGCGCCTGCGACATCGTGCAGAACGCGGGTGTGGATCGCCGGGTCCCGGACGACGCCGTCGCGCACGTCGACGCGACCGGCCTCGAACTGCGGCTTCACGAGCGGCACGATGTCGCCGCCGGCCTCCTCGAAGGTCGAGGCGATCGGTGCGAGCACGAGGCGGAGCGAGATGAACGAGACATCGATGCTCGCCAGGGAGACGGGCTCGGGGAGCGAGGCTTGCGTCAGGCCGCGCGCATTCGTGCGCTCCATGGAGACCACGCGCGAATCACGCCGGAGTGCCTCCGCGAGCTGGCCGCGCCCGACATCGACCGCGTACACCCGTCGTGCCCCGCGCTGGAGCAGGACGTCCGTGAACCCGCCGGTCGAGGCGCCCGCGTCCAGGCAGACGCGGTTCGCGGGATCGATCCCGAAGGCGTCGAGCGCCGCCGCGAGCTTGTGTCCACCCCGGCTGACGTACGGCTCCGGCGCGATGACCTCGACCGGCAGCCCCGGATCGACGAGGTCGCCCGGCTTCCGATCGAATCTCGCCCCATCGCCGGCCCCGACGCGGACCTTGCCGCCGAGCAGCAGCGCCTGGGCACGGGAGCGCGATTCGGCTAGTCCCCGCTCCACGATGAGCTGGTCGAGCCGAACCCGGGACGCACGCGCACCGCTCACCGATCCATGGTGGCATATGGCGCTTCGCTGGGACTCATCCCGGGGCCCTTGTTGCCGCTGGCGTCAGACAGCGCGAGCCGCCTCGCGCACACGCGGCCGGGATGGGTCCAGCCCGAGGGTCACGGCCGCCTCCCGGACCTGCGCCTCGAGGCCCTCGACATCGAGCCGGAGCAACCGGCGAAGATCGGCCACGGCACCGTGGTCGACGAATCGATCCGCCGGGATCCCGAGGATTCGAACCGAAGTCTCCCGCAGTGCCGGCTCCGTGAGCCTGGCCTCCTCGACCGCCTCCAGCACCGCGCTGCCGAAGCCGCCGCTCACCACGGACTCCTCGAATGTCACGATCAGCCGCTTGCCACGGGCCTGGTCGAGGATCAGCTGGCGATCGAGCGGCTTCGCGAAGCGGGCGTTGACGACCCCGACCGACCAGCCGTCCGCGGCGAGGCGATCGGCAACCTCGACGGCGCGCATCGTGATCGGCCCGAAACCGACGAACAGGATGTCCCCGCCCTCGCGGAGGACCTCGGCCTGCCCGACGGCGATCGCCGCCGGCTTGACCGGCGGCAGCCCGAAGCCCGGGTCGCGGGGGTAGTGCAGGGCGAAGGGATGCGGCTGCGCCATCGCTGTCCGGAGGAGCGCGCGCAGCTCCTGCTCGTCCTTCGGGCTGGCGATGACGAGATAGGGCAGCTGGCGCTGGGCCGGGATGGCGAACATGCCCTGGTGGGACGTGCCGTCCTCGCCCACGAGCCCGGCCCGGTCGACCGCGAGCACGACCGGAAGGTCGTTCTGACAGACGTCGTGGACGGTCTGGTCGAACGCGCGCTGGAGGAACGTCGAGTACAGCGCGACGACAGGCCGCATGCCGCCGATCGCGAGCCCCGAAGCAAGGGTCAGCGCGTGCTGCTCGGCGATGCCGACGTCGTGGAACCTCGTCGGGAACGCTGCCTGGAACTTCGAAAGGCCGGTACCAGTCGGCATGCCCGCCGTGATTGCGACGATTCGATCATCCGCCTTGGCGAGCTCGATCAGCTCCGCGGAGAACAGCGACGTGTAGGTCGGGTTCTTCGGGGTCGACGTCGCGGCGGAAGGAGCGAGGGCGTCGCCGTTCGAACCCGCGCCGTGCGGGCTCCCCGGGCGGATCTTGGCCGGCCGAGCTTCGGCCGCGGCGGTCCGTGCTCCCGTGCCGGCGAGCGCCGACGCCTGCGGCGCGAGCTCCATCGGCGGCAGCGCGGCACCGTGGAACGAGACCTGGTCCGTCTCCGCGGGGCGGTAGCCGCGGCCTTTCTGCGTTCGCACGTGGACGATCACCGGGCCCGGCAGCTCAAGCGTGCGCGCGAAGGTCTGGAGGAGCGCGTGGAGGTCGTGACCAGGAACCACACCGATGTAGGTGATCCCGAGGTCTTCGAACAGCTGACCGGGGCTCGCGAGGTTCACGACGGATCGCCGCAGCCGCTGGCTCCACATGACGATTCCCCGGCCGACCAGCGGCACGGCGCCCCAGAAGCGGTCCCAGATGGAACGTGACGACTGCCAGGCGCCGGAGAGCTTGATCTTGGACAGGTAGGTCGAGAAGGCGCCGACCGTGGCGCTGATCGACATCTCGTTGTCGTTGAGGACGATCAGCAGCGGTGTGCGGCGGTGGCCGATGTCGTTGAGCGCCTCGAGGCTCAGCCCGGCCATCAGCGCCGCGTCGCCGACGACGACCGCGATCTTCTCCGTGCTGCCGCGGATGTCCCGCGCGGAAGCGAGGCCCTCCGCGATCGAGAGGCCGGTGCCGGCGTGGCCGCCGTCGAAGACGTCGTGTGCGCTCTCGCTCCGGCGTGGGAAGCCGCCGATTCCGTCGATCTGGCGGAGCGTGTCGAAGCGTTCCAGGCGGCCGGTGAGCAGCTTGTGCGCGTAGGCCTGGTGGCCGGTGTCCCAGACGATGCGGTCACGCGGCGAGTCCATCAACCGGTGCAGCGCGATCGCGATCTCCACCACGCCCAGGCTGGAGCCGAGGTGGCCGCCGGTCTTGGCGACGGTCGCGATGATCGTCTCGCGGATCTCCTGCGCCAGTGTCTCCAGCTCCTGTTCGGAGAGGGCGCGCAGGTCGGCGGGACCGGTCAGTCGGGGAAGGATCGAGGCGGACACGAGGCGATGGCGCTCCTGTGGCGGGCCTGCGAGACGGCCGCGAGTTGCCGACATGTGACGCGACGGTGCGGCGAACAGCGGGAGTGTAGTCGGGCCGCCTCGCGGTGCTCACCCAGGCCGCCTAGGCCGACTGATCCCGGTCCTGCATCTCCCAGGCGTGGTCGAGCGCGTGGTAGGCGGTGTGGCGGAGGAGGTACGGAATGGTCCAGCTGCCGAGAGGCTTGCCTTCGGCGTACCAGGCACGCATCGCCTCGACGAAGCGCTCGCGGTGTGCCTTGAGCCCCGCGGGCGTCTGCAGCTCCTCGAGCTCCGCGGGGACCTTCACGCGTTTGGCGAAGTCCTGTCCCTCGTTCGCCAGCACGTGGCGGATGATGTGGTCACGCTCGCGACCCCCACCGCGAGGCCCAGGACGGAGCTCTCCGGTCACGCGCTTCGTCGTCGCGTCGAACTCCCCCCAGACGGCCTCGAGCAGCGCCACCTGGCGGTCGAAATCGGCCGCGTCGTACGGCTCGCGATCGAGCGGCGAGGGCGCGAACGAGATTCCCCAGAAGTCGGTCGAGCCAGTGCCGGTGTAGCGGTCGACGACCTTGGGGTCCGTCCGGCTCGCGAACTCCTCCTCGAGGCCGGCGCGCCGGGCCACCGCGGCGTAGCGGGGCAGGTAGCTCGAGAGCTTCGCGACGGACTCATCCTCGGTCTTGCCGTTGCGCTCGAGGCCTGCCCAGCCGGCCGCGACCGCCACGAGTCGCTTCCCCTTCGGGCCAGTCTCGATCAGGACGGGGAGGACAGACGGCGCATCAGATGTCGTGCGGTCCACGCTGATGAAGTCTAGGTGGCCGGCCCGTCACGGCCGGCCTCCGTCGCTACTCTCGGGTTCGATGCGTGGTGAATCGAGCTCGATGCGCGGCGAGCACGTCGAGGTCGCCGGGACGCGGCTGTACCTGCGCCGCTGGGGGCCGGATGGCGGCTCGCCGGTGCTGTTCCTGCACTCGCTCGGGCCGGCGGCTTCAGGGGCGCTGCTCGGCCCTGGGGTCGGGCCGCTGGCGGAGGCTGGCTATTCGGTCGCCGCGCCCGACCAGCCGGGGTTCGGCCAATCGCCGCCGCTTCCGCCAGAGCGCTATGAGGCGCGCGAGCTCGCGGACCTTGCCTGGTCGGTGGCCGATGCGCTCGGCTGGGGGCGGCTCGTGCTCATGGGCCACAGCTGGGGCGGTTCGGTTGCGCTGCATGCCGCCGCCAGTCGGCCCGAGCGCGTGCGCGCGCTGGTGCTCGTCGACAGCGGCCACCTCGACTACGCCGACCAGCCCGACGTCAACCTCTCCGAGACGCTGGAGCAGCTCACCGCAACCGCCGAGGCGGCCCGGATCCGGACAAAGGATCGCGCCTCC
>JAICVI010000024.1 GCA_025935415.1 Chloroflexota bacterium | reverse complement strand
GTTCGTACGAGCGGATATCGGGTGTGGCGGCGGGCGGCGACGGCCGCGGTCGCTTGTCTTGCCGCCGCCAGCCGCCGAATGGAACCCCAGGTGATCCAAACCGCGGCGGTGGGGCGCGGCGCAGGCCGCCGTCCGCTGGGACGACCGCCGGGCGTTCCAACCGTTCCCCTCCAGGGGGCCGGCGTGCTTCGCGGCCCGCGCTCCGGCCCGCGCTCCGACGTGCGCTCCGACGTGCGCTCCGGCCCGCGCTCCGACGTGTGCTCCCGCCCCAAGCGATCCCGCGATCGAGGTTCGCCCCCGGACATGCGAACGCCCGGCGACCCTGCGACCGTCGTGGTCACGGGATGCCGGGCGTTGCGTGCCTTGGTGGCGCTCGTCGGGCTACCGGATGAACAGCGGCGCGAGCACGAGGGTGATGGTCGCGAGGAGCTTCACGAGCACGTGGAGTGACGGCCCGGCGGTGTCCTTGAAGGGATCGCCGACGGTGTCGCCGACGACCGCCGCAGCGTGCGCGTCGGAGCCCTTGCCGAGGACGTTGCCATTGTCGTCCTTGAGGTGCCCCGACTCGATGTACTTCTTGGCGTTGTCCCACGCCCCGCCGCCGTTGTTCAGGACGGTGGCGAGCATGACGCCGGCGATCGTCCCGACCATCAGCATGCCGGCGACCGCCTCGTACCCGAGGAGCACGCCGACGATGATCGGGGTCGCGACGGCGACGAGCCCCGGGGCCACCATCTGGCGCAGCGCCGCCTTCGTCGTGATGTCGACGACGCGGGCGTAGTCCGGTCGCTGGCTGTAATCCATGATCCCGGGCATCTCCCGGAACTGGCGACGAACCTCGACGATGATCGACTGGGCCGTCGTGCCGACGGCGCGGATCGCGAGCGAGCTGAAGAAGTAGACGAGCATCGCCGCGACCAGGGCGGCGATGAAGACATTGACGTTGGCCAGGTTCACGGAGTCCATCAAGGCCTTGCCCTGGCGCCCGAGGATCAGGTTGACCTTGTCGATGTAGGCGCTGAAGAGCAGGAACGCGGCGAGCGACGCCGAGGCGATCGCGTAGCCCTTGGTGAGGGCCTTCGTCGTGTTGCCGACAGCGTCGAGGCGGTCGGTGATCTCGCGCGCGCCCGCTTCGGCGCGGCTGAACTCGGCGATGCCGCCGGCGTTGTCGGTGATCGGGCCGAAGGTATCCATCGCGAGGATGTACGCGGTCGTCATCAGCATGCCCATCGTCGCGACCGCGGTCCCGAAGATGCCGCCGACGTTGCGCCCGTCACTGGTGACGAGGCCCGCCTGGTCGCCGAGCCAGTGGCTGACGAACAGCGCGATGCCGATCGTGATCGCGGTGAGGAAGGTCGTTTCGAAGCCGACCGCCGTGCCCGAGATGATGTTCGTCGCGGGCCCCGTCTTGGAGGCCTCGGCGATCTCGCGGACCGGGCGGTAGGAACCGGCCGTGTAGAACTGGGTGATGTAGACGAAGGCGACGCTCGTCGCGAGGCCGACCACGCCGGCTGCGAAGAAGTACATCCACGTCGGCAGCGCAAACGTCGTCCCGACGGCGCCGTTCGTGTTCATCATCACGTACGTCGTGACGCCCAGGCCGAGCACGGACAGGATGGTCGTCACCCAGTAGCCGCGGTTCAGCATGTTCATCGGATCTTCCGTCTCGCTGCCGCGCACGAAGAAGATCGAGACGATCGTGGCGAGCAGGCCGAACGCGCGGACGACGAGCGGGAAGAAGATCCACGCCTCGGGGTGCGGCCAGCCGGCCAGCTGGGCGATGGTGAACGCACCGACGCCGAGGATCATCGCGCCGATGTTCTCGGCGGCGGTCGATTCGAACAGGTCCGCGCCGCGGCCGGCGCAGTCGCCGACGTTGTCGCCGACGAGGTCCGCGACCACGCCCGCATTGCGCGGGTCATCCTCGGGGATGCCCTTCTCGACCTTGCCGACGAGGTCGGAGCCGACGTCCGCAGCCTTCGTGTAGATGCCGCCGCCCAGCTGGGCGAACAGCGCCACGAACGAGGCACCGAAGCCGTAGCCGACGATGAGGAACGGTGCCTGCGCGACCGTGTTGGCGTTCAGGCCGCCGAAGGCGACGAACATGCCGTAGACGCCGAGGAGCGACAGGGCGACGACGAGGAAGCCGGAAACGGCGCCACCGCGCATCGCCACCTGCACCGCCTCGACGAGGCTGCGGCGCGCCGCGGCGGCGGTCCGGACGTTGGACCGGACGCTGATGTACATCCCGATGATCCCCGAGGCCATCGAGCACGCGGCACCGACGATGAACGCGATGCCCGTGCGGATGCCGAGCTCGGCGCCGAACACGTCCGTGTCGGCGACCGACTTCGTCTCGAAGGCGGCGATCAGGATGCCGACCCCAACAGCGCCGACGACGGCGAGGATCGCGATCGTCATGTACTGGCGTCGGATGAAGGCAACGGCACCTTCGAAGATCGTGCCGGCGACGTCCTGCATCGCCTGGGTCCCGGTGTCCCGCCCCAGCACGTCGCGGGCGAGGTACAGGGCGAAGAGCACGGCAGCGATGCCGGCGACGGGGATGATCAGTTGGAGCGCGCTGGCATCCATGGGCTGGCTCGGTCCTCCAGGCTGTCGTCGTGACACGGACGCCAGTGGGCACGGCGTCGCAGTACGTGTCGTCAGGAAGCTTGCTACCCGGGCGACTCGATCGACGGGGCTGCGCCCACGGCTCGACAGGCCCGCTCCGGACCGCGGCGGAGTCTACCACGGCCGGAAGCGTCCACCGCGGCCCCCGCCCGTATACTCCCCAGCCAGTGAGCCAGCAAACCCCCACGTGAGTCAACGCCCTGCTCTCGGCTGCCTGTTCGAGGTCGTCGAGACCCTCGTTCTGACGATCCTCATCTTCCTCGGGATCCAGACCTTCGTCGCCCAGCCCTACCGGGTCCAGCAGATGTCGATGGAGGTCACCCTCCTGCCGGACCAGTACGTCCTGGTGGACAAGCTGACCCCGCACTGGGCGCCCTACAACCGCGGCGACATCATCGTCTTCGACCCGCCGGAGACGTGGGCGTCCGCAGGTAGCGTGCCGTTCATCAAACGGATCATCGGGCTGCCCGGTGACACGGTCGAGCTGCGCGACGGGAAGGTCTACGTCAACGACATCCTGCTCGACGAGCCCTACGTGAACAAGGACGCGAACGGCGACCCGCAGACGACGGATCCGCAGGCGGCCGGAACCACCTGGCTCATCCCCCAAGGGCAGCTGCTCGTGATGGGCGACAACCGCGACGAGTCGGCGGACTCCCGGAGCTTCGGCCCGATCGAGATCTCGCACGTGATCGGGCGCGCCTGGCTCCGCTACTGGCCCTTCGACGTCTTCGGCGTCCTCGCCGTGCCGAAGCACCCAGAGCTCGACGGGGTCGTGGCGCCCACCTCGACCTTCGTCCCGATCGCCACGCCCAGCGAATGAACCTGGCGCTGGTCGCGATCGTCCTCGCGATCTGCGCAGGCGCCGTGGTTGCGGTGTCGACGCGCGAGTCCGGGGTAGCCCCCATCGGGCTGGCCGTGTCGCTCGTCGCCGCCGCGTTGCTGGCGGATCCCCTGCCCTCCGCGGCGATCCTCGGGGCGCGCGTGACCGCCGCTCTGCTCGCGGCGACGCTCATCCGATGGGCTTCCCGGAGCGGTCCACGCCAGCCCTCACCGCTGGGCTGGCCCGCCGAGGCCCTCCTCGCGACCGCGGGGGCCGTCGGGGGGATGGGCATCGCCGTCGGCCTGGCCTCGATCGTCGCGGGCGCGGGGCCGATCACGGGGCCGCTCGAGGGCCCAACGGGGCCGGGTGGCCTCGATGGCGCCGGCGAGGCCGTCGGGCTGCTGGGAAGCGCTGCGCTCACCTCGATGGCGCTCACCATCGGCGCGGGCACGGCGCTGCTCGTGCTGGGCGCCGCGCCGATGGTTCATGGTCGCCCGGGGATCCGGCGGGCCATCGGACTCGTCCTCGTGGCGCAGGCGGTGCTGCTGCTCCGGCTCGGTGTCGCCGGCCCGGCCGGGGACCTCGAGGAGATCGCGCGTGCCGCCCTGCTCGTCGCCTGTGCGGCGACCGGCGCCGCCCTGGCCCGCGCGGCAGCGACGCAGGAGAGCGGCGGAAGCGGCGAGGGCGAGGCACCGCTGGACCTCCGGCGCTCGGCCTTGTCCAGGTAGGCGCGCGATGACCGTCCTCCTGCTCGCGGTCGTGGCCATCGGCGCGGGCCTCGTGGCGATCGTCGCCGCTCCCACGTGGCGAAGGGTCGCCGTCGCGGTCGGCGTCTTCGGCAGTCTCGCGGTCGCGGGCATCGCCCTGGCCATGCCCGCCGAGGAATCCGTGGAACTGGGCGGCGTGGGCCTCGTCGGGACGCCACTTGTCCGGGAGCTGGCCGTGGCCTGGTCCGCCGGGCTGGCGGCCCTCGGGCTGCTCGAGGTGGGCGTGGGTGGACGGCCGACCGTCGTCGGGCCCGGGCTTGTCGGCCTCGCGGTCGCCGTGGTCGCGCTGGCGACGCGCGATCCGGCGAGCTCGATGGCGGCCCTCGCTGCCGGTGGCGTCGCCGGCGTCCTCGTCCCCGGGATCTCGGGCTGGCTCGACGGGCCGGACGCGCCTTCACGACTCCCGACGACGAGCCGCGGCTCGCTCGCGATCCTCGGCGCCGGGCTGCTCGGGCTCGCGGCGATCGCCGTGGGCGCCTCGCCGGCGGGGCCGCTCGGCAGCGTCGCGACCTCGCCCGATGACCCCACGGTCCAGATGGTCGCGGCGCTCGCGCTCCTGGCGATGGTCAGCGCCGTCGCCATCCGCTGCGGCCTGATCCCGCTCCACGTCTGGGCCGCGCGGTTCATGGAGGGTGTCTCGCCGCTCGCCATTCCCGCGGCCTTCGCCTGGGGTGGCGCGGCGTTCGTCCTGGTCGCCATCGACTGGAGCCAGGTCGCCCTTGGGCCATCCGCCGCCGCGGATCCGGCACGCAGCCTGATCATCGGGCTCAGCTTCATCAGCCTCGTGCTCGGCGGCCTCGCCGCGATGGTCCACGACGACATCGAGCACGTCCTCGGCTACTCGATCCTCCAGGACATGGGCGTCGCCATCCTGGCGTTCGCGTCGCTCGAGCCGGAGGTGGCGGCCGCGGCCCGGAACTGGCTCGTCGCGAGCGCGACGATCAAGACGGCGCTGGCGGCATGGGCGGCCGTCGTCCGATCGACGTACGGCGGGCATCGGCTCGCGGACCTCGGAGGCTGGGCGCGCCACTCCCCGGTCCTCGGCATCTCCTTCGCCGGAATCCTCGTGGCCGCGGTGGGCCTCCCAGGCATCGCGATCTGGGAATCGCGCGCGAGCCTCATCGGCTCGGCAATGCCGGGCCTCGCCGGGATCGTGACGCCGCTCATCGCGCTGATGCCGGCGATCTACCTCGGCCGCATCGCGCTGGCGGGCATCGAGCCCATCGGCGCCGCCGTCGCCGCCGGCCCTTCCGGCTGGCCCCGCTGGACCGGCGGCCGTGCCGCGGGCTGGTCCGAGGGCACCCGCTTCGACCTCGTCCGGGCCATCCCCGCGGAGATCCGCGCCAATCGCGTGCCGCTGATGGCCCTTGGCGTGCTCGTGCTCACGGTGATGGCGGTCGTGACCGCGATCGGCGGGACCGCCGCGACCTGAGCTGTCGCAGCCTCACCGATCCGCGGATCCAACCCGATCCCCGGCTCCACCCGGTCCGCTGCTCCCGACGCGCACCCCGGTCCTGCGGGACTACTCCTCGGGGGCGAGGACCCAGCGATCGACCTCCCTGTCGTACTCGAGCAGCTCCGCCGGGTCGAACCACATGGCGAGCTCCGCCGCCGCGGTCTCGGCGCTGTCGGAGGCGTGGACGAGGTTCTGGGCCGTCTCGACGGCGAAATCCCCACGGATCGACCCAGGGGCGGCCTCATGCGGACGCGTCGCTCCGTTCATCGCCCGAACGATGGCAATCGCGTTGGGGCCTTCGAGGACGGCCGCGACGAGCGGCGCGCTGGTGATGAAGTCGACGAGGCCGCGGAAGAACGGCTTCTCGCGATGGACCGCGTAATGCCGCTCGGCAAGGTCGCGATCGACCCGCATGAGCTTGAGCCCGACGAGCTTCAGGCCGCGCTCCTCATAGCGGGCCAGGATCCGGCCGGTGAGCAGGCGCTGCACGCCGTCGGGCTTGACGAGGACGAGGGTGCGTTCGATCACGAGACCTCCAGGGCGTCAGGGTTTCCGATCGTTGGTTGCCAGAGTCATTCCAGCGATTCCGCCGCGGCATCGAAGGCCGCCTCCGCCTCCAGGTGCCGGCCGAGCAAGCGCTGGGCATCGCCTCGCAAGACCGCAGCAGCGGGTTCGCGACGGAGATGGACGACCTCGAGGACCGCGGGCGCGAGGGTCGGGTCGGCCCGCAGCGCCAGGGCCAGGCGCAGGAACGCGCGCTCCGGCCGCGACCCGAGCTCCTCGCGGGCAAGCTCCAGCTCCGCTCGTGGATCCAGCTGGGCCTTGTGCCGTCGCTCGCGTGCGGGTCGAGCGGCTCGGCCGGCGTCCTCGCCCGCCATCGCCGCCGCGATCTCGGCCCAGGCGCCCGATGCCTCGAGCACCTCGCGGGGACCAGGTATCGCTCGCGACGGCACGCCGCGCGCCCCTGGCTCGCCGGCTTCGCCGGGCCCGCCCGCTTCGCCCGGGCCGCCCGCGACAGGCCGAAGGCCCATCGCCCCGCCTCCGCCCCTGGCGTCCACCTCGCGACGGATCTCCTCGACCTCGCTCCGGTCCACCGGACCCGCGGGCCAGTGGGCGCGCCGGGGGATCCCGGCGAAGAGCCCGTCGAGCGTCGCTGCGTCGGCGATCGGCAGCCGGTCCATCAGGATCCGGGCGTCGCCGGAGCGACCGTCCGCGGCCGCGGCCTCCGCAGCGATGCAGATGGCGATCGAATCCCTGCCGCCGGCCTCGAGATGGGCCTCGGCGGCGGTCGCCGCCCCGAGGGCGTCGCCCATCCGCCAGCGGGCCTCGGCGAGGACTGCCAGCCCGAGCGGGCCGAGCCCATCACGCCCGAGCAGGTCCTCCAGCTCCGCCAGCGCGAGGGTGAGCTGGCCCATCCGCAGGTGGATCCGGGCCATGCGCAGGTCGTCCTCGGCGGACTCGCGCAACGGCGCGGCGGCGGCCTGGGTCATGCCGGCAGCCGCAGGTGCGAGTCGAGGCCGCGGAGCGAGCGCGCGGGCGCAACGACCGCGAGGCGGAGCAGCTCCTCCTGGAAGAGCGACCGCGCGATGCGCGAGACGTCCTCGACGGTGACGCGGGCAATGGCCTCGAGCGCGTCGTCGAGCGTCAGGACGCGATCGTGCAGGGCCTCCTGGCCGCCGATCCACGACGCCAGGTGGCGCGTCTCCTCCATGCGCAGCTCCAGGCCTCCGGAGATGTAGGCCTTGGCCTTGGCCAGCTCATCGGCGCCGACCACCTCGTCCCGCAGGGTCCCGAGCTCCCGCAGGATCGCGTCGAGGGTCCGGCCCACCCGCCCGGGGTCGACGCCGGCCGCGACCTGGAGCGCGCCAGCGTCGGCGTATTCCACGATGCCCGACGAGACGTCGTAGGCGAGCGCGTCGCGGTCGACGAGCGAGAGGAAGAGGCGCGAGCTCATCCCGTCGCCGAGGATCGTGTTGAGGATGGCGAGCGCCCATGCGTCGGGATGGTCGCGCGGCAGCGCCGGTACACCGACGCAGATCTGGGCCTGGGTGGTGTCGCGCTTGCCGGTGAGGATGCGCGGCCCGGCGGGTAGCTTCGGCGCCGGCTCGAACCGCCGCGCGGCGCCATTGCCGCGTCCGAATGCGCCGGCAGCGAGCTCGACGGCCTCGTCGTGCCCGAGGTCCCCGGCGACGGCGACGACCGCGTGCCCGGGCCGGTAGGTCGCCGACCAGAACTCCCGGATGCCCTCTGCGGGCAGCCCGCGAACGTCCGATTCCTCGCCGCAGATCTCGCGCCCGAGCCCGCTCGACCCGAACATCGCCTGCTGGAACAGGATCTGGGCGTACTCGCCGGGGTCGTCGAGGTAGCCGCGGATCTCCTCGATGATGACCTCGCGCTCGCGGTCGATCTCCGAGGGGTCGAGGGCCGGGCGGCAGATCAGCTCACCCAGGACCTGCATCGCCCGCGCGGTCTCGCGGCGCGGCACGCGAACCCAGTAGATCGTGGCCTCCCGATCCGTGGCCGCGTTGAACGAACCGCCGACGCCTTCGACAGCCTCGCTGAGGATGCGCGTCGAAGGAAACGCGGCCGTGCCCTTGAAGGTGAGGTGCTCCAGGAAGTGGGCCATCCCTGCCTGGTCCGGGGTCTCGAGCCGTGAGCCGGCAGGGACGTACGCGGCGACGGAAACGGACCGTGCCGTGGGGAGTCGTGCTGAGATCACTCGCGGCCCATCGGGCACCGCCGTCCGCTCGAACATTCGCCGGGATGGTAGCCCGCGAGGGCGCCGGAGGAATCGAAACGGCCCGCGCCGCGAGGGCGCCGGCCGTCCGAAGCTGGAACGAGGTTCGCTCAGCTGATCATCGTCTGGAGCCAGTTGTTGGCGAAGAACAGGACGAACGCCAGCGAGACGACCCACATCAGCGGATGGACCTCGCCGGCCTTGCCGCGAACGACCTTGAGCAGCACCCAGCTGATGAACCCGGCGCCGATGCCGACGGTGATGTCGTACGTCAGCGGCATGAGGATCATCGTCAGGAGGGCCGGAAGCCCGTCCTCGATGTCGCCCACCGGGATGTCCTTCACGAGGGTGAACATCAGGTAGCCGACCAGGACCAGTGCCGGAGCCGTGGCCTGCGCGGGGATGAGCCCGGCGATCGGTGACAGGAAGATCGCCAGCAGGAACAGGATGCCGGTGACGACGGAGGCGAAGCCCGTTCGGCCGCCCTCCGCCACGCCCGCCGCGCTCTCGATGTAGGTCGTGTTCGACGACGTTCCACCGATGCCGCCCGCGATGGCGGCGACGCTGTCGACGATCAGCACGCGCCCGACGCCCGGAACGGTGCCGTCAGGCTTGGACAGGCCCGCCTCGGCAGCGATGCCGGTGACGGTGCCCATCGTGTCGAAGAAGTCGCTGAGCATGATCGCGAAGATCGTGAGCAGCGCCGTGACCACGCCCAGCTTCGTGAAGACCTGGAACGGATCCTGGAGCCCGAGGCCGAGCGTCGCGAAGCTCGGGGTCGCGACGAGCGTGCTCGTATCGACCTTCTGCACGCCGGCGAGGATCGCCACGATCGTCGTGACGATGATGCTGATGATCAGGGCGGCCCGGATGCGGCGCGCGAACAGGATGAACGTGATCGCCAGTCCGAGCAGGAAGACGAACTGGCCGGGCGTCGTCGGGAACGACAGCGTCACGAGCGTGCCGTTGCAGAACCCGAGCGTCGCCGAGTCTGGCCCGCACCCGGACGAGATCAGGCCGCCGTTGGCGAACCCGATGAACAGGATGAACAGGCCGATTCCGACGCCGATGGAGCGCTTCAGCGCCAGCGGGACGGCGTTCATGATGGCTTCGCGGAGCCCGACCAGGACCAGCACCAGGATCGCGATGCCCTCGAGGACGATCACGCCCATCGCGCCCTTGGCGTCGAGGCCCTTCGCCGTCAGCGAGAAGGCCACGATCGCGTTGATCCCGAGGCCCGCGGCAAGGGCGAACGGGTAGTTGCCCACCACGCCCATCGCGATCGTCATGATCCCGGCGATCAGTGCCGTGCCGGCCGCGACCGCGACCGGGTCGAGACCCAGTGGCTTCGCGATGATGTTGCCGTTCAGGAAGATGATGTAGGCCATCACCATGAACGTGGTGAGGCCAGCACGCGCCTCCGTGGCGAGGGTCGTGCCACGTTCGGCGAACTTGAAGTAGTCGCCGATCGCGCCGCCACCACCGCTGTCGGTGCGCGGGGCAGTGTCAACCGCTGCGTTCACCCGGACCGGTCCCTCCTCTTTCGAGCGCGCCGCGCCCGGGTGGGCACGGATCGCGCCTCTCCCTCCGAGGGCCCGTCGCACGGGCCCAGCGATGCCGCGATGGTACGCGCGTCAACGGCGGGTTTTGGCCGGTTTGCGCAGGTTCCGGCTAGTCCTCCGATGCGCTCGCGTCGAGGCCCTGGAGCTCCATCTGGACGTAGCCCGAGGTGTCGAACGCCAGCTGCCGCGGCTCGAACGGCGAGCCGGTGCCGTCCCCGCCCGGCGTGAACTCCACGACGACGGATTCGTCCCCCTGGACAAGCGTGTAGACGAGCAGCTGGTCCGGCCGCGTCTGGAAGTCGAGGTGCTCGAAGCTGTCGACGTTGAGGGTGATCGCGATCGGGGTGAAGTAGGTCGACACGTCGGGCTGGTCGACCACGATCCGCTCGACCCAGCCGGTCCCGTGCGCGGCGAGCTCGCGCCCGCGCAGGTAGCGGTAGGAGACGGTCTGCTTCAGCAGCGGCCGCAGGAGGTTCAGCATGTCCTCGCGGCTCGTCACCACGCCCTGGTTCACGAAGAACTTCGCCGGCGGCTGCATGACCACGGACTCCTCCTCCGGGGGCACTCGGGACGGGAGGGACGGCGCGATGGTAGCGCGCGGCAGCCCGGGCGGAGGTTGCGAATCGGGTGCCGCGTATGATCCCGCCGTGCTGCTGGCCGTCGACGTCGGGAACTCCAACGTCACAATCGGGTCGTTCCGGAACGGGTCGCTGGTCGCGGTCCGGCGCGCCTCGACGCCACGAGCCGGCACGGCCGACGAGATCGAGCTCCTCGTGGAGGGGCTGCTCCACCTCGACGACGCGGCATTCGCCGATGTCTCCGCCGTCGCCGCCGCGTCCGTGGTCCCGGCGGTGACCGCGGCGCTGGAAGCTGTCACCGCACGCCGGGATCGGCCGCTGCTGCTCGCCGGCGCGGGGACGGTGCCGCTGCCGATCCGTGTCGACCGGCCAGGCGACGTCGGGCCGGACCGGCTCGTGAACGCGCTCGCGGCCGCTCGCCTCGTGGGCACGCCCGCGGTGGTCGTGGATCTCGGCACGGCGACGACGTTCGACTGCGTCGCCCACGACGGCGCCTTCGTCGGGGGCGCCATCGCGCCCGGCGTCGAGCTCGCGCTCGCGTCGCTCGCGGGCGGCACCGCCAGGCTCCCCCGCGTGGACCTTCGCAGCCCCGAGCGGGCGATCGGGCGCGACACCGCCGCGGCCATCCAGAGCGGCACGGTCCTCGGCCACATCGCGCTCGTCCAGGGGCTGCTGGCCCGGACGCGGCGGGAGCTCGCGGACGCTGCCGACATCGATCCGCAGGGCGTCCACGTGCTGCTGACCGGTGGCCTGTCGAGGGCGCCGTTCGCCGCCTCGATCGAGGGCGTCGATGCGATCGACCCCGACCTCACGCTCAAGGGCCTGGCGATCCTCCACGCCGAGGTCGCGGGCGGCACGCCGCTCGAGCTGCCGCTCGCGTGAGATCGAGATGAGCACCGGCGGGAGGCGCCTCGTCGGCCGCCTGATCGCCCTCGGCGTGACCGGCTCGATCGCGGCGTACAAGGCCGTCGAGCTCCTGCGCCTCCTCACGGCCGAGGGCGCGGACGTCGTCGTCCTGCTCTCGCCGAGCGCGCAACGCTTCGTCGGGCCGCTGTCCTTCGCGGCGCTGTCGCGCCACCCCGTCGAGACCGACGTGCTCGACCTCCTGCCGGATGGCCGGATCGGACACATCGTCATCGCGGATTCGGCCGACGCCTTCGTCGTCGCTCCCGCGACGGCCCACTGGCTGGCCGCGATGGCGAGCGGGCTCGCCGGCGACGTCGTGACCGCGGCCGCGCTCGCCACCAGCGCGCCGATGGTGGTGGCGCCCGCCATGGATGGCGACATGTGGCGTCACCCGGCGACGGTCTCCAATGTCTCCCGGCTGCGCGACGTCTTCGGCTACGCGGTCGTCTCGCCGGAGGCCGGGCCCCTCGCCTCCGGGCAATCGGGGATGGGCCGCCTCGCCGAGCTGCCGTCGATCGTCGACGCGGTCGTTGCGGCGCTGGCCGAGCGCCCGATCCGGCAGCCGGACCCAGCGTCGCGCCCGCCACTGGCGGAGGGGCTGATCCGAGAAGCCGACCTTGCCGGCCGCCGGATCGTCATCACGGCTGGCGGCACCCGCGAGCCGATCGATCCCGTTCGCTACATCGGCAACCGTTCGACGGGGAAGATGGGCGTCGCCCTCGCGGAGGCGGCGCTTGCTCGCGGCGCGCGCGTCACGCTGATCGCCGCCGCGGTCGAGGTCCCGCTGCCTGTCCATGCCGACGTGACCCACGTGGAGACCACGGCCGAGCTGCGCGAAGCGCTCGCCACCGCGATGGGCCTCGGCTCGCCTGGAAGCGTGGGTTCGGGCGCGGGTTCGGGCGCGGCCGCCGGGGGGCGCCGGCAAACCAGGTCGGGGCCAGGCGCCGGCGCGCCGGATGCCCTCGTCATGGCCGCGGCGGTCGCAGACTTCACCCCGGCGGCGCCATCGGAGCGCAAGATCCAGCGGCGCGACCGGCTGCACCTGGAGCTGTCCCCCACCCCGGACCTGCTCGCCGAGATCGCGGCGGCAGCCGATGCTCGTGCCGTGACGGCGCCGGCCGGCCGTCCGGTGCTCGTCGGCTTCGCAGCAGAGACCGGGAGCCTCGACCGAGCGGCCGAGAAGCTGCGCGCGAAAGGCGTCGACCTGCTCGTCGCCAACGACGTCAGCGAGCCTGGCTCGGGCTTCGGCACGGACACCAACCGGGTCACGATCCTCGATCGGTCGGGAACCGTGGAGTCGCTGCCGCTGCTCGGCAAGCTCGAGGTGGCCAACCGGATCCTCGACCGCGTGGCGACGGCGTTGGACGCCCGAGACGCGGCGGCGCAGACTGCCGGAGCGAAGCCGCCGAGCACTGCGACACGAGGATCGACATGAGCGCCACCGAAGGTACCGTTCGTCGCCTGACCGTCTCGGACATCGGTCGGATGTATGCGGATGGCGAGCGCATCCCGATGCTCACCGCGTACGACTACCCGACTGCCCGCATCCTCGACGACGCCGGCATCCCGATGATCCTGGTCGGCGACTCGCTCGGGCAGGTGGTCCTCGGCTACGAGACGACGGTCAAGGTCACGATGACGGAGATGCTCCATCACACCCGGGCCGTGGTCCGTGGGACGAAGCGGGCCCTGGTGATCGGCGACATGCCGTTCCTGACGTATTCGACACCCGAGGAGGCCACCGAGAACGCCGGCCGGTTCATGCAGGACGCCGGCGCGCAGGCGGTCAAGATCGAGGGTGGCGTGCGATCGGCGCGGATCACCGAGGCGCTGGTCAAGTCCGGCGTGCCGGTGATGGGCCACATCGGCTGGACGCCCCAGTCGCAGCACGGCCTCGGCGGCAAGGTCAAGGTCCAGGGCAAGTCGCGGGATGCGGCGCGAGCGCTGCTCTCGGACGCGATCGCCGTGCAGCAGGCGGGTGCCTTCGCGATCGTCCTCGAGCTGGTGCCGGAGCAGCTGTCCGCCGTCATCACCTCGCGCCTGACCATCCCGACGATCGGCATCGGGGCGGGGCCGCACTGCTCAGGCCAGGTCCAGGTCATCCCGGACATGCTCGGGCTCGGCGACTTCCACCCGAAGCACGCTCGCGCTTATGCCGACCTCCAGGGCACGATCGCCGACGCCACCAAGCGCTGGATGGCCGACGTCACCGCCGGCACCTTCCCCGGCCCTGCGGAGACGGTCCGCATGGACGACGCCACGCTCGACGAGGCCCTCGGTCGGAGTGCCGACGACCGCGCCTCCGCCGACGCCGCGGCGCCCGCCTACATCCCGCTCGACCGGGATTTGTAGCCGGGCGGCCCTGGGAGGCCGTCAGGCCATCTTCGCCACCTCGGCGTGGCGGAAGCACTCCAGGGTGTGGTCGTTCACGAGGCCAGTCGCCTGCATGAAGGCGTACATCGTCGTCGGCCCGACGAACCGGAAGCCTCGCTTCTTCAGGTCCTTCGAGAAGGCTGCCGACGCCCCGGTCTCCGCGGGCAGCTCTCCGGTGCGCTCCCATCCGTTCTGCTGCGCTCGGCCGCCCACGAACGACCAGACGTGCTCCACGAACGGCGTGCCGGCAGCCTCCATCCCCAGCAGCGCTCGGGCGTTGTCGATCGCCGACTCGATCTTCGCCCGGTTCCGCACGATGCCGGGCTCGAGCATGAGCCGGTCGACGTCATCGAGGCCGAGGGCCGCGACGCACTCCGGAACGAATCCCTCGAACGCCGCTCGATAGCCGTCGCGCTTTCGGAGGATCGTCGTCCAGGACAGCCCTGCCTGCGCGCCCTCGAGCACGAGCATCTCGAAGAGGTGTGCACGGTCTCGCGAGGGCGTTCCCCATTCCTCGTCGTGGTACGCGAGGTACAGGGGATCCGTCCAGTCGCCCCAGCCGCACCGAGGCTTTCCATCAGGGCTCATGGCTGGGCATCCTAGCCGCGCCCGATCACCCGCCGATCACCCGCCGATCACCCGCGGATTGCTTTAGCCTCACCCCGTGCTCACCCGCGAGTCACCAGCCGCGCGCGAAGTCCGCGTCGTCCGCACGCGCGCGGAGCTGCGCGAAGCCCTGTCCGCCGCCCGGCGGCCCGTCGGGCTCGTGCCGACGATGGGCTGGCTCCACGCAGGCCATCGCGCCCTGATCGAGCGGGCGCAGGCGGAGAACGCCACGACCGTGGTCTCGATCTTCGTCAACCCGAAGCAGTTCGGCGACCCGGCGGACCTCGAGCGCTACCCGCGGAACGAGGCCCGCGACGTCGAGATCTGTGCCGAGTCGGGCGCCGATCTCGTCTTCGCGCCCTCGGTCGAGGAGATCTACCCGCCGGGTTTCGACACGAGCGTCCATGTCGGCGCGATCGCCGAGCCCCTCGAGGGCGCCGCCCGACCCGGCCATTTCGATGGCGTCGCGACCGTGGTCGCGATCCTCTTCAACCTCGTTGGCGCAGAACGCGCCTACTTCGGGCAGAAGGACGCCCAGCAGCTGCTGGTGATCCGCCAGATGGCCAGGGATCTCGCGATCGCCACCGAGGTCGTGGCCCATCCCACGGTGCGAGAGCCGGACGGCCTGGCGCTCTCATCCCGGAACGTCCACCTGACACCCGAGGAGCGCGCGGCCGCTCCCGTCCTGCGCCGGGCCCTGCTCGCGGCGCGCGCCCGCTGGGAGGCCGGCGAGCGTTCCGGCGAGGCGCTCCGGCAGGAGCTGCGCGACGTGCTCGCCACGGAATCGCTCGCCACGCCCGAGTACGTCTCGGCCGCCGATACCGGCACGCTTCAGGAGCTCGACCACCTGGCCGGCCCAGCCCTCCTGTCGATGGCCGTCCAGTTCGGCTCGACCCGCCTGATCGACAACGAGCTGCTGCCGTGAGGTCGCGCCGGCTCAGAGCGGGATGACGTTCTCGGCGACCTTCATGAGCTCCGCGAGACCCCGTTCATCGCTCCAGATCCGCAGCATGACGGCGTTGGGGTCGAAGGTCCCGTCCTCGACGATCGCGACCATCGACCAGCCGTACGGATACTCGGGCCCGCCCCCGGCCCGGTCGAAGCAGATCGCCGGCCGGCCGCGGACCTCGCAGGCCGCGAGCGAGTCGTCGATGACCGGTGCCTCGAGGGACGCCGTTGCCGTGCGGTAGCGCTCGACCGTGATCATGCCGCCACCGTACGAGTCGGCGAAGGTCAGCAGCTTCGAGACGCTGGCAGCCTTCCTGCCGCAGGCCCATTTCGCAAGATCCTGGGCCTTGGCGCCGTCGGGCAAGGCGTCGAACTCGATGTCGAGATCCGTCGGGTGCGTGTCGGCGGGTGGGCCGCTCGTCTCGATGCTGTCGCCGTAGAGCCTGGGGTCGCAGTCCAGCTGCGCGCCCATGTCATGCAGCCCCGCATCCACGAGGGTGTCGTGGTCCGCAATACGCCAGCCGTAGCAGGTTCCGTTGAAGTAGTGGGTCGTCGAATTGCCAGACGGTTCGCCTGCCACGCAGCCGATCCCGGACTTGTCCGTCCCGAGGGGGAGCTCGCGCCGCGTCCCGTACCAGCCATTGACGCTCCAGTCGAGGCCGCCCGGGTTCAGCAGCACGAACGCTCGCTCGACGCTCCAATGGCCGTTCACGGCGGCGTAGAGCAACGGCGCCCCACGGCCGTCGAATCGAATGACCTGGAAGACCTCGTCGCCCTCGATCCCGTAGCTGCGATCGATCGTCTCGGCGGGCCGGCCGTCGAGCACGGCGTCGAGGAAGCACGTGCGCGGTTCTACCGGCCACTGCAGCTCCGTCTGGCCACAGAACGGATACGGCGCTCGATCGAAGAGCTCGTCCGGAGCAGGCGGGAGCGTCGGGCGAAAGACCTCGGGCGTCGCCGAGTTGGCAGACGGCCAGACGGCTGCGCTGTCGAGCGCCGGAACCGGGATCGAGCTCTCGCGGACGTCGATCGCGACGGTGTAGGCGGCGGTCGCCGTCCAACCAGTGACGCTGCCCGATTCGACCAGGGCTGGGGGGCAAGGCTGTCCTTCGTAGCAGACGGCCCGGCGCGCATGGATGCGCATGATTGGGTCGCGCGTCACCTCGGCGAACGCGGCGAGTGCGATCGGGAAAACGTCCTCGCAGTAGAAGTGGCTTTCCGGTCCCCCGTTGAAGCCCTGCGTGGGCTCTGGATCGCAGACCGCCAGGAGCGTCTCGGGGTCCACCTCGACCCTCGGCAGGTCGTCGAGGTCGATGCGGGCTTCGGCGGTCGGAGTCGGCGCCGGCGCCGCTGCCGTGGACGGAGCGTTCGATGGCCTGGAGCTCGGGGAGGAGGAAGCCGGCGGAGGTGGCGCGCAGGCCGCGACGGCGGCAAGCATGGCCAGGCCGAAAAGGCGGCGATGTGGCGCGTGCTTCATGGTCGGCCACACGGACGCGGGAGCCGCTGCGTCTGTTGCGACACCGGCGCGTCAGGGCCGATGCGATCGAAGGTCGCGCCGTCGAGCGAGTCCAGGATGTCCTGGGTCCGGAGCCCGCGCGGCGCCGGATCCTACGGCGCCGGCGCAGCCTCCAGGGCAACGCCGAGGACCCGATCGATGTCGAGGTTGGACGCGACAAGCTCCTTGATGAGCTCGATCTTCTCGACGTCCGCGGCGTGCGTCTTCACCAGGAGATCGTGGACCTCTGACGCCACGGAATAGGTGTCGCGCGGGACGAGCGTCGCGAAGAGATCGGCGCGCCGGATCGCCTCCACGACCGCGCGACGTGGCCGATACCCTCCGGTCAGCACGAGCCCGATCGCCGCGCCCGCATGCGTCTCCTCCAGCTGGAGCGTCGGCTGCGTCAGCTCCTCCACGGATGCCGTGCGCGGCGTGCCCATGAGATGCGCCGTGGTCAGGGTCAGGATCACGTCTTCGCGGTCCCCGGGCACGATGACGAGTGTCTTCGGCCCAACGCGCTCCAGCATGTGCCCCGGTTCCATCGCGCCGATGGCAACGCCGCTGATCACCCGGTCGAGATCGGGGCCGGCGTGGATCGTCTCGCCGGCTAGCCCTTCCAGGATCATCTCCAGGGTCGGGTTGGAAAGGATCGGGCGCACCGGCAGCACGCCGAGCAGCGGGATGCCGTACGGCGCAAGGCCGCGCTCCAGGACCCGCGCGATGCCCGGCTGGGCGTCGATGTCGACCTTGTTGACGATGGCGCCCGCGACCGGGACGCCTTCTTTCGCGAACAGCGCCGCGTTGAGCACGATCTCGTCGATGGGGCGTCCGACGCCGCCCTCGCTCACGATGATCGCCGGCGCGGCGAGGCTCTTCGCGACGACCGCGTTCGAGAGCCCGATGACCGCGCCGACGCCGGCATGCCCCGTCCCCTCCACGAGCAGCACGTCGTGATCGCGGAAGGACGCGTGCGCGCCGAGGATCTTGGCGCCGAGATCCTCGACCACCTCGCCGGCGATGTAGGCCTTCGTGAAGCCCCGGGGAATGTGGACGGGGCTCAGCACCGAATACGGCTCCGGGAGCCCGAAGGTGGCCCGCATCAGCACAGCGTCCTCGTCAGCCGGTGCGCCGTCGACGTCGACCGTCCGCTGCCCGACGGGCTTCATGAACCCGGCCCGCAGCCCCCGCTCGAGGAACCCGCTGAACAGCCCGAGCGCCGTCGTCGTCTTGCCGCGGTTCTGCCCGGTGGCGGCGAGGTAGAGCTGCTTCATCTCCGGGCCAGTGCCGGTCGAGCTCGCGCGCGAGCTAGCTTCGCGCGGTGGTCTTGCGCTCGATCAGCGCGACGCCGTCGCGGAGCCGGGTGATCGTTTCCGCATCCACCGACTCGGATTCGAGGTACGGCCCGAGCCGATCCATGATGTCGGCCACGAGACCGAGGAACACCGCGGCGTCGGCGACGAAGAACTGCGGCTCGTTGTTGTAGCGGACGAGCGTCAGGCGGCCCTGGAGGACGCGGCGCTCCTCGACGTGGGCGATCTGGGTTGCGAAGTTGTGGCCCTGGATGCCGTCGGGGTTGTTCAGGAAGTTCAGGGCGTTGTCGATCGCGAGTCCGAAGCGGGCTCGCCACGCGACGAGGCGCTCGTGCACCTCCGGTGGGATGCGCACCTCGGCGACTTCATCGAAGACCTCGGGTGCGACCGTCAGCAGGCCGACGAGGGTCGTCCCCGCGCGGCCGCCGAGCATCACCTGGAGGCTCCGCTCCAGCGTGAAGACCTCGCTGTCGAACCGTGGCGAGGTGATGACGTCGGTCAGGAGGTCCTCGACGTTGTCGAGCGCGCCGGGTTCACCCAGCGAGTTCGAGAGGGTGAGGATCTCCTCCTTGAAGAGGAACTTCTCTTCGTGGTCGAGCATGCGGCCGAGCGTAACAGCAGGCCGCCGGCGGGCTGCCCGCGTTACTTGTTCAGGACGCGGTCGGCCTTGCGATCGATCTTCTGCTCGTCGGACTTCGACAGGTTGCCCTTCTTGACCTGCTGCGAGGCGCGCGCCTTGGCGTTCCTGGCGTGCGACTTGTCGGGCATCGGGTACTTGCGCTCGTCCGGCAGCCCGAACGTCGATTCCTTGAGCTTGTCGCGGTGCTTCTCGTCGAGCGTCGCCATCACCGAGAACCTCCTTGTGCGTTCGTTGGCCGAACCCACCGTCTCGCGACGAGCGGCAGCAGAGCGACGCACGTCGGGCCGCTCCGCATTTCGGGGCCATCAAAACGGCCGCAGGGGTGGTCCCGGATCAGCGCTGGAATCCAGAAGCCCCGGCGAGGCCGGGGCTTTCCGGGTCGTCTCGGGGCGTCAGGCGCCGCTCGGCTTACGGATAGAGGCCGCGCATCTGGGTGGCGTCGGCCACTCGCTGGACCGCGAGCAGGTACGCGGCGGTTCGCATGTAGCACTGCTCGCGTCGCGCGATGGCCAGGGTCTCCTGGAAGGCCTTGACCATGATGCCCTTGAGCTTGTCGTTGACTTCCTGCTCGGTCCAGTGATCGCGGTTCAGGTCCTGGACCCACTCGAAGTAGCTGACGGTCACGCCGCCGGCGTTGCAGAGGATGTCCGGGATCATGAAGATCCCCTTCTTCCACAGGATCTCGTCGGCCTCGGGGGTCGTCGGCCCATTGGCCGCCTCCGCGACCAGGCGCGCCTTGATGTTGTCCGCGTTGCGGGCCGAGATCTGGTTCTCGAGCGCCGCCGGGATGAGGATGTCGCACTCGACCTCCAGCACCTCGGCATTGCTGACATCCGTTGCGCCGCGGAAGCCCTGGACCGTGCCGTGCTCCTGCTTCCACTGGATGACGCGCTTGACGTCGAGACCGTTGGGATCGTGGATGCCGCCTGTCGAGTCGGAGACGGCGACGATCGTCGCGCCCTCGGCCTCCATCAGCGTGGCCGCGATCGAGCCGGCGTTGCCGAAGCCCTGGATCGCCACCTTCGCCTTGTTGAGCTCGATCCCGAGGTGGCGCGAGGCCTCGATGATGCAGAACACCGTGCCGCGGGCGGTTGCCTCGTTGCGACCCTCAGAGCCGCCAAGGGAGATCGGCTTGCCGGTCACGACGCCCGGGACGGTGTAGCCCGCGTGCATCGAGTAGGTGTCCATGAACCAGGCCATCACCTGGGCGTTGGTGTTGACGTCCGGCGCCGGGATGTCCTTCTCCGGCCCCACCAGGATCTCGATCTCGGTGAAGAAGCGACGGCTCAGCGCCTCGAGCTCCTTCTTCGACAGCTTCTTGGGATCGACGATGACGCCGCCCTTGCCGCCGCC
>JAICVI010000117.1 GCA_025935415.1 Chloroflexota bacterium | reverse complement strand
TCCCAGGACCTCGCTCCACCTCGTGAGCACATCCTCGGGCACGGACAGCCCGAGCGCCTGGTTCGCGGGTCGCCAGTCCTTCGTCGGGAGGACGGGGCACTTGAGATTGCCGAGCGTCACGTCGGAGCTGCTGAGGAGCTTGCCGGTGGCGCCGTCATTGCCGGTCTCCACGGGTCGGACGATCGGATGGCGGTCGATGCCCGGCGGCGGGTTCGGGTTGGGGATCGGTCCGCCGCGGTACTTCGCGGTCCCGCCCCCGAAGACCCAGTCCCAGCCCTTGCCGAGCGTCACCGCCTGCTTGGCGCCGCCGCGGTCGGCGCAGAGGCTGCCCGTCTCGTTGAGGTTCCAGACCTGCCCGGCGTCGTACTGGACCCAGGCCGGATCGAGGGCGGGGTCGCCCGTCGCGGAGCCCGTGATCGGATAGGCCAGGGCACGGGCCGCGGGCCCACCGAACAGATCCGGGCCGAACAGCCCGAACGGACCGTCGCCCGCGATCGGCAGCACCTTCGTGGCCGGCTCGACGAGGCCCGGCGGCAGGAGCGCGACGCGCTTCGGGCTCTTCTGGACGGCAGCCGCGATCTGGTCGGCGGGAGCGCAATCGCTCGTCGAGGCAAGCTGCGGCGCCGTCACCTGGACCCCACACGGCATCAGGAGATCCCCGGTGTGGGCGAGGCTCGCGAGGTCGTCCAGCGAGATCACGGCCTTGACGTTCTCGAGGCCGGTCACGACCGCCAGCGGGAAGCTTGCCGGGATCGCGATGGGCGCGCTCGGCGATGGTGCCGCCGCGCTTGGCCCCGTGGAGGGTGACCCGCTGGACGCCGGGGTCGGGGCGACGGCGGCGGCCGTCGGCGAGGGCGAGGGACTCGGGTCGCAGGCGGCGAGGACGACCGTCGCCAGGGCGAGGGCGGCGCGGCGCCGGGGGACGCGGTGCATCCGCGGGATGGTAGTCGGGCGTCGGACAACTGGCGGCGGGGACGGTACCGCCGCCGCAGGGACGGACCTCGAGAAGCTCGTCTAGGCTCCGGCCGATGCGACTCCCTCGACCGCTGCGCGGCCTGCTCCTGGCGGTGCTCCTCGGCCCGGGCCTGCTGGCCATCCCAGGCTCCCTTCAGCCGATCGCGAAAGCTGTCGGGCCGCTGCCGGACTGCCGCCTCGACGACATCTACACCGAGCCCCGCGGCTACGACGACTGGGCCACGACCCAGGTCGACTGGATCCTGAGCGTCGGCAAGGGCTACAAGCCGCCCGACCTCGTCTCGATCTCCGGCGCCGGCGTGACCGGCGGTGGGTCCATCCGCGCGGTCGCCTTCGACGACCTCAAGGCCATGGCCGCGGCCGCGCGAAAGGCCGGTGCGCCACTCGGGAACGTCAGCGCCTATCGCAGCTATCAGCAGCAGGTCGAGCTCTTCAACAGCTACGCGGGCTGGAACACGCGCACGAAGAAGTACTCGAACTTCGATGACGCGGTGACATTTTCCGCACGCCCGGGCCATTCGGAGCACCAGCTCGGGCTCGCGATCGATTTCGCCGCCGCGGGCACCTCCACGTTCGTCAACGAGCAGACGACGACCGGGAAGTGGCTCTCGAAGAACGCCTGGAAGTACGGCTGGCTGATGAGCTATCCGAACGGCCTGGACGCCCGTGTCTGCTACCACTACGAGCCCTGGCACTACCGGTACGTCGGCCGCGACATCGCGAAGAAGATCCACGATGCCGGCACCACCATCCGCGAGTACCTCTGGGCCAACGACACGCAGCTCGATCCGGACTGCATCGCGGCAACGCCGCCGAAGCTGAAGACGCCGGGCTCGCCCCGCTCGTGCGCCATCGGCGAGGCCAGCCCGTCCGCGGCACCACCTGCGCCCGGCGCCAGTGGTGCGGGCGCGTCGCCGGGGGCGACCGGCGGCTTCGGCGGCGGCAACGACGGCTCCGTTTCCCCGACCACGCCACCGAGCGGCAGCCCGGCGAGCGCGCTCGACCAGGCGCTGCCCGTCGGGATCGGACTGGTCCTCGCGGTGCTCGCGCTGCTCGCGTTCGCATCATGGCGGAGCAGCCGCTGGCGCCTGCGATAGCCGCCGCGGTCGTTTTCGGCTCACGGCGGTGGGCCGAGGTCACTCCACCCGCGACGGGCTTCTCTACCATGCCGGGCAATGCATCCGGCCGCGATCCTGCCCTTCTTCTCGACCCTCGCGGGCGGCTACGCGGCGCTTCGGCTCCGGCATCGCCTCCATGTCCTCATGGCGTTGGCGGCGGGCGTGGTCGTGGCGACGGCGGTCGCCGATCTGCTGCCGGAGGCCTTCGAGCTGGCGGGCAAGGACGGCGCCCTCCTGGTCGGGGTGGCGGCGGTCGTCGGCTTCATCGGGTTCAGCTTCCTCGAGGCCTTCCTCCACCAGACGAGCTTCGAGCACGGCGGCTCACCGGGTCACGACCATGCGGGCGGCCCACACAACCACGAGGAGGACCACGATCACGCGGCTGAGATCGGTGCGGCCCTCGAGGCCCGCCTTGAGCCGGGGCGGCCCGGCATCATCGGGCTGCTGCCGCCCGCCAGCCTCGTCGTCCACAGCGCCATGGACGGCCTCGCGATCGGGCTCGGGTTCCAGGCCGGCGAGTCGATCGGCCTCATCGTGCTGATCGCGGTCCTGGCTCACGACTTCGCGGATGGCATGAACATCGTGACCCTGGCCCTCGACGCGGCGCGCGGCCGCGGTACGGCCGTGGCATTCCTCCTGCTCGACGCGATCGCGGCGCCCGCCGGTGCCGCGATCAGCACGCTGATCTCGATCGAGGACGCCACGCTGGGGCTGCTCCTGGCGATGTTCTCCGGCATCTTCCTGGCGATCGGCGCCGGCCACCTGCTGCCGGAGTCGCAGCACCGCGACCCGCGAAACGGCCCGGTCTTCGTGGCCCTGGCCGGCCTGGGTGCCGCGATCGTCCTGGTGGTCCGGGCCTTCGCGCCCGTCTGAGGAGAACACCGAAGCCATGGCCGCGCCCGACGGCCTCCATTCGATCATGCAGATCCTGGTTCCCGTCTCGGACGTCGAACGGGCAGCGGCCTTCTATGAGCATGTCCTGGGAATCCCGCTGCTGTTCACGTTCCCGGGCACGGCGTTCTTCGATGCCGACGGGACGCGCCTCTATCTCGCGAAGCCGACCGATGCCGACTTCGACAAGCGGGCGACGATCTACTTCCGCGTCGACGACGTGGGCGCGACGCTCGATCGGCTGGAGGCCGCCGGCGCGAACGTCCGGGAGCGACCCGAGATCGTGTTCGGGACGGCCGAGTACGACCTCTGGCTGGCGTTCGTCCAGGATCCCGATGGCAACAACATCGGCCTGATGCGGGAGGCGCCGAAGGGCCTCGAGCGCGGGTAGCGTCCGGGGTCTGGGCAGCTCGTCCGGCTAGCTCTTCGCCGCGGCCGTGCGCGCGCGGGATCGGCGGCGCCCGGGTGCCGGCGAATCAGGGGAGGTTCGTTCGTGCGCGGCCTTCTCGTCCTCGGTGGGCGTCTCGATCGCGGCCGGATCGATCGGGACCGGGGTCTCGCGATCCTGGAGCCGGTCCAGGACAACGGTCAGACCGGCCACGATCGGCACGGCCACGACGGCCCCGAGGATGCCCCCGACCGTGCCGCCCACGAGGAGGCTCAGCAGCACGAGGAAGGGCGACAGGCCGACGCTGTTCCGCATCACCATCGGCACGAGGACGTTGCCCTCGATGAGGTGCAGGACGAAGTAGATCCCGAGCGTGATGACGACCGTCTCGGGTCCCATCGTCGTGGCGATGAGCAGCGCGGGGATGGCGCCGATGAGCGGCCCGACGATCGGGATGACCTCCGTGAGCGCGGCGATCAGCGCCAGCAGCAGCGCCGCCGGGAGCCCGATCACGCTGTACGCGATCCCCGTCGCGACCCCGATCGTGGCCATGAGGATCAGCTGGCCGCGGACCCACAGGCCGAGTCGCGACTCGACCTCGTTCCAAGCGTCGCGGATGCCCGCGCGCCTGTCCATCGGCAGGAAGGCGAGGACGTACCGCTGGAGCCTGGAGCGCTCCGTCAGCCAGAAGAACACGAGCGCGAGGAGGGTGATCAGCGCGGCCCCGACCTGGCCGACGACGACCGACACGCCGAGGATGGCCTTCGGATCCGGGGGCGGGCCGGGCGCGAACGGCGCCTTCACCGCGTCGATCAGGGACGAGATGCCCTCGGACAGCGCCTGCGGGCGGAGCTGGCTCGCGGAGGTCTTCAGCTCATCGAGGAAGCTCGGCAGCCGGCCCAGGGCCGCTCCCAGCTGGACGACGGCGGCTGGAACGATGAACACGGCCGTGGCGACGACGATCGCGAGGAAGACCGCATAGACGATGAGAATGGACAGGCCGCGCCCGATGCCGGTCCTGCTGCGGATCATGGCCACGAGCGGCTCCAGCGCAGCCCCCAGCAGCACCGCGACGAAGACGAGCAGGAGGACGTCGCGTGCCAGGGAGGCGATCAGCACCACCAGCAGCACGAACCCGACGCCGATCGCCAGCCCGACGCCGCGCGCCGCCCAGTTCGCGGTCTCTGTTCGCATCGTCCCTCCCGGAGCGCCTCCGCACGGCCCGTGGTCGCGCGCGCACGCATCGTCGCGATTGGCGACGCGCCAGCAGATCGACGAGAGGCGAGCGGCCCTTGCAGTTGTGTCGCGGCGTCTGGCCGTTCAGCTGCCTCGGGAAAGCCCCGGCTCGACTTCGGCGAGGCGGCGCGCGAGGAACGCCCGCTCGACGTCGTTGCCGGTGGTCGCCAGCGCCGCTCGGTAGGACTCCGCTGAGGCTGCAGCACGGCCCAGCCGGCGAAGGAGGTCCGCTCGCGCGGCGTGGAAGTACGGGTACGCAGCGAGCGCCGGCTGATCTGCGAGGCGATCCAGGAGCGCGAGCCCCGCGGCCGGGCCTTCGCTCATCGCGACCGCGACGGCCCGATTGAGCTCCACGACCGGCGACGGCGTGCGCTCGGCGAGCCGGCCGTAGAGCGCTGCGATCTGGGGCCAGTCGGTCGAAGCGGCGTCCGGGGCGGCGTCGTGCAGCGCCGCGATCGCGGCCTGGATCTGGTAGGTGCCGGGAGCGCCGGCCCGCAGCGCGCGATCCAGGATGGCCTGGCCCTCCTCGATCGCCACGCGGTCCCAGCGAGCCCGGTCCTGGTCCTCCAGGAGCACCAGCTCCCCCGCGGCGTCGGTACGGCTGTCGCGTCGGGCGTCATGGAGCAGCATCAGCGCCAGCAGGCCCGCGGCCTCGGGCTCGTCGGGCATGAGCTCGACCAGCATTCGCCCCAACCGGATCGCCTCGGCCGCGAGGTCCCGTCGCACCAGGGCGTCGCCCGCGGTCGCGCTGTAGCCCTCGTTGAAGATGAGGTACAGGACGCTCAGCACGGCATCGAGGCGCTCCGGGAGGACCTCGACGGGCGGCACCCGATACGGGATCGCGGCGTCGCGGATCTTCCGCTTCGCGCGCACGAGGCGCTGCGCGAGGGTCACCTCGGGGACCAGGAACGCCCGTGCGATCTCGGGCGTCGAGAGGCCGCCGAGCGTGCGCAACGTGAGCGCGACCCGCGCCTCCGGCGCGATGGCCGGATGACAGCAGGTGAAGATCAGGCGCAACCGGTCGTCGATGCCGTCGCTGGTCGGCATGTGCTCGCCCCACGGACCGCCGCCGAGCTCCGATCGGCCCTCCGTCTCCCGCTCGAGGGCCTCCGTCTTCTCCGTCAGCGCCTTCCGGCGCCGGAGGCGATCGATCGCCCGATTGCGAGCCGTCGTCGTGATCCAGGCCCCCGGGTTCGCGGGCAGGCCATCCACGGGCCACACCTCGAGCGCTCGAATGAAGGCGTCCTGGACCGCCTCCTCGGCGAGGTCGAAGTCACCGAGGACGCGGATCAGGGTCGCGACCGCGCGGCCGGACTCCTCCCGGAAGATCCGGTCGACGGCGTCGTGGGCGGGCGGCCGGCTCGTCAGCCCGGAACCTGTCCGGCGTCGAAGTCGACGATCGGCCGGACCTCGATGGAACCCCACTTGGCGCCAGGGCAGGCGGCGGCGAGCTTGAGGGCTTCGTCGAGATCCTTCGCCTCGATCTGGTAGAAGCCCCCGAGGGCCTCCTTCGTCTCGGCGAACGGCCCGTCGGTGGTCAGGGTCTGCCCGTCGCGGACGCGGATCGTCGTCGCGGATGACGTCGGCTGGAGCGCCTCGCCGGCCTTGAAGGCACCGCTGTCGCGAAGCATCGTCGAGTAGTCGTTGTACTCGACCATCATGCCGCCAACGCGCTCGGCATCCGCCGGCTGGGCGCCCTCGGCGCTGTAGATCAGGACCAGGTACTGCATCGAACGAACCTCCTTCGGCGCCTTCATCGGCCGCCGTCATTCGATCGACGAACGGACCGCGCTCGAATCGACAGGGGGTCGGGCGGGCCACGGTAGCATCGCGCCATGCCGAAGGAGCAGGAGGTCCTCCGGGTCGGGGACCACGAGGTCACGATCACGAACCCGTCGAAGGTCTTCTTCGCGGAGACCGGGGCGACGAAGCTGGACCTCGTGCGCTACTACCTCGCCGTCGCGCCGGGCGCGCTCACCGGCGCCGGCGACCGGCCGATGGCGCTGAAGCGATTCGTCAACGGCGCCGCGGGCGAGGCCTTCTTCCAGAAGCGCGCGCCGGACAACCGGCCGCCGTGGCTTCGAACGGTGACGCTGTCGTTTCCGTCGGGCCGGACGGCGGACGAGATCGTCGTGGACGAGGCGGCGGGGCTTGCCTGGATCGTGAACCTCGGCTGCATCGACCTCAACCCGCATCCCGTCCGGGCCGACGATCTGGACCACCCGGACGAGCTGCGCGTGGATCTCGACCCCGTTCCCGGCGTCTCCTGGGCCCAGATTCGCGACGTGGCGATGGTCACGAAGGAGTCGCTCGAGGCCGTGGGCCTGACGGGCTGGCCGAAGACCTCCGGCTCCCGCGGGATTCACATCAACGTGCGGATCGAGCGGAAGTGGACCTATCCGGAGGTGCGGCGGGCGGCCCTCGCGATCGCGCGGGACGTCGAGGCGCGGGCGCCCTCGATCGCCACGAGCAAGTGGTGGAAGGAGGAGCGCCACGGGGTGTTCCTCGACTACAACCAGAACGCCAAGGACCGGACCGTCGCCTCCGCCTACTCCGTGCGGCCGCTCCCCGACGCGCGGGTCTCCACGCCCCTCTCCTGGGACGAGGTCCCGACGGTCGAGGCGGAGGCCTTCACGCTCGCGACGGTGCCGGCTCGCTTCGCCGAGATCGGCGATCCGGGGGCCGGGATCGATTCGGCCGTGGGGTCGCTGGAGGCCGTGCTGGAGCTCTCGCGCCGGCACGAGGCCGAGGGCCAGGGCGACGCGCCGTGGCCGCCGAACTACCGCAAGCAGGAGGGCGAACCGCCGCGGGTCCAGCCCTCGAAGCAGCGGCGCGCCGCCGCCGACTACGACACGCCGGAGGCGGAGGCCGAGCGAGAGAAGAACCGCGCGGCGATGGAGAAGCGGTTCCTCGCCGAGGCGGAGCGGCGCGCTGTGGCGAAGGCCGCCGGCGAGCCCATTCCCTCCAAGCCGACGCCAACAGGACGGCGACGCTCCAGCGTGCCGGTCATCGAGATCTCGCGGGCGAAGACCAGGGCGGAGGCCCTCGAGGGCCTGGAGCGCTGGAAGGCGAAGCACCCGGCGGCCGCGGCGGCGCTCGAGGAGGCGGATGTGCTCGTGGACGGCATGCGCGGCCGCTCCTCGCTCTGGTACCGGGTCCGCGTGAATCTCACCCACGTGCCGGAGGCGGACCGGCCGGACCAGGAACCCCTCGAGGTGGACTACGACCCCTGGGCGGCGTACGCCTTCCCGGATCGCTCCGGGCAGCTC
>JAICVI010000235.1 GCA_025935415.1 Chloroflexota bacterium | reverse complement strand
GCCGTTGCCGTTGGTCATGACCTTCGACATGAGCGCCGAGTACTCGGTGTGGATGACCTTGTCGTCGTAGTGGATGAGCTGGGCGAAGCCGAAGACGTCGCGGTAGTAGTCGACGAACCGGTTCATGTCGCCGAGGTCGACGTTGCCGACGCAATGGTCGATCTCGAGGAGGTTCATGCCCGTCGCGGCCCTGGCCGGCTTCTTGACCTTGCGGTACCCGGGCGCGAAGACGCCGTGGTAGTCGCGCCGATCGATGAAGGAGTGGCGGACCTCGCCGTAGGTGCCGACGGCGCTGCGGCGCAGGACGCCATCCTCGCCGCCGTCGAGCTCGACCGGCTCGATCACCGACTTCGCGCCGCGGGCGGTCGTCTCGCGCCAGGACGACGTCGCGTCGTCGACGTTGAAGGCGATGTCCTTCACGCCATCACCGTGGCGGTGGACGTGCTCCGCGATCTCACCGTCGGGGCTGAGCGCGCCGGTGAGCACGATCGTGATGTCATTCTGGCGCATCACGTAGCTGATCCGGTCGCGGACGCCGGTTTCGAGGCCCGCGTAGGCGATCGGGGTGAAACCCCAGAGCGCCCGGAAGTAGTGCGCGGCCTGCTTGGCGTTCCCGACCCAGAACTCGACGTGGTCGACGCCATTGAGAGGCAGGAAGTCCTTGGCCTCCCTGTAGGCGTCCTTGTTGATGTGCGCACCGGACTGATTGGCGGCGCCCTGGGCGGCCTCCGGTGCGGCGCCCTTGGTCAGCGTGTCGGTCATCGCGGCCTGCTCCCCTGCTGTGTGCGGCGCTTTCGCGCTGGAGCTGATTGCGGCGATGGTAGTCCCGGCCTGCTTGCAGTCGCGTCATCGGGTTCGTGCGACACTCGGCCGGATGGCTGCCCTTTCCGAACAGGCGGACCGCCTCGAGCGCGCCGCCCGCGACCTGCTCATGCTTCGAGGCGACGTCCTCGCGTCCAGCTGGCCCCTCGCCGCCGACTACGGCACGGGCCCGGAGGCGAGCTGGGGTCCACCCGAGGTCCTGGCGCATGTCCAGGAATACCTCCGCTACTGGCTCGGCGAGATCGAGCGGGTGCTCGCGGCGCCCGGCCCCGGCGCCGTGCCGTTCGGGCGGATCGCCGACGATCCGGTGCGGATCGGCGTGATCGGGCGCGATCGAACGGTGCCCCTGCCCGAGCTGTTCGCGCGGATCGAGTCGGATGCACGGCGGGTCGCGGCTCGGCTCCGGGAGCTGACCGAGGAGGAGGCCGGCAGGCGCGGACTGCACCCGACCCGGGGTGAGATGACCGTCCGGGAGCAGCTCGATCCCTTCCTCGTCGCCCACACGGAAGGCCACGTGGCGCAGCTTCGGGAGGCGCTCGCGGGTCGGTAGTCCCGGGAGGCCTTTCCTCTCTGGCGAGTGGATTCGCTGGGGATCTCGAAGTTCCTGCCGGATTCCGCCAGCCCTGTCATCGGACGGGATTTCCCGCGGCGTCGGGGGTGGATCCCTCCCGAATGCACGCTCAGCCACGCATCCGGCAGGAAAACGCTCCGAAACTGCGCTCGCCCTCCACCCACTGCCACCCTCGGTGGAATCCGGCAGGAAATGCGTTCGGACCCGCGCCCGGCCTCCGCCGAGTGCCACGCCCGCTGGAATCCGGCAGGAGATGCACGGGCAACTCGGTGAACAGGACTCGCACGCGAGGCCGCGCCACCGAGCCGTTCCCCGAGCGCCCCCTCAGGTGCCCGCGCCACCCCAGGCCCACAGGGTGGGCTGGCCGCCGCGTGCACCTCGAACGCACGCGCTACCCGGGGCGAGGCGCACTACGGCCGGGTGTCGACCTCGGACTCGCTCGGGACGCCGACTTCGAGCTGCTCGCCGAGCTCGACCGTCCGCCGGAACGCGGCCCAGACGGCCTCGGACAGGACCGTCCGGAGCCGCCCGGACTCGAGCTCGTGGAGCGCGGCGGCGCTGGTGCCGCCCGGTGACGTGACCATGTTCCGGAGCTGCGCCGGGTGCATGCCGGACTGTTTCGCGAAGAGCGTCGAGCCCTCCAGCGTCTCGATGACGAGGTCGTGGGCGACATGGCGTGCGAAGCCGAGGTGGACCGCCGCGTCGATGAGCGCCTCCATCACCAGGAAGACGTAGGTCGGGCCGGTCCCGGAGACGGCGGTTGCCATCGCCACGAGCCGCTCGTCATCGACCTCGATCTGGTGGCCCAGCGCGGCGAGGAGCTCGCCGGCCTGCTCGCGCTGCGCGACCGAGGTCGACGGCGTTGCGTACCAGACGGTCATGCCCTTGCCGAGCTGGGCGGGCGTGTTCGGCATGCTCCGGACGACCTCGCGATGCCCGAGATGGCCCATCAGCGCCCGCGTCGTCGCGCCGGCCAGCACGCTGATGACGAGCTGCCCCGGCCGCAGATGGCCACGGACCTCACGACCGACGCGGCCCAGCATCTGCGGCTTGATACCGAGCAGGACGATGTCCGCGCCCTCGACCGCCGCGGCGTTCGAATCGATCGTCCGGATGCCGTGGGCCCGCTCGAGAGCGTCGCGGCGATCAGCTCGGGGGTGCGAGGCGACGACGTGCGCGGGCTCGACGAGGTTGCCTCGGAGCAGGCCGGCGATGATCGCCTCGGCCATCACCCCGGAGCCGACGGTCGCGATCGTGGCGCCCGAGAGCGAGGACATGGGCGCGCAGTATGCCACGGGGTCCTTCCGACTCCGGCGGGTGGGGGCCGGGCCCGGCGGCTCCCTCAGCGGCTCCCCGGCGGCTCCCTCAGCAACCCCGAGGCATGCCTCAGCGAGGTTTGGCCGCGTCCACCGCTTCGCGCGCTGCCGCGCGGTCCGTGAACCAGGTGGC
>JAICVI010000243.1 GCA_025935415.1 Chloroflexota bacterium | reverse complement strand
GACGCTCGTTCGAGACATCGCCACCGGGGTCCTCGCGGGCCGCGAAGCCCCCGTCGGAGCCGCGCGGTGACCCGCATCCTCGTGCTCCAGGGCCCGAACCTCAACCTCCTCGGGACGCGCGAGCCGCAGATCTACGGCAGCCAGACGCTCGACCAGCTGCAGACGACCATCTCGCGCCGTGCCCTGGAGCTCGATCTCGGGGTCGTGTTCTTCCAGTCGAACCACGAGGGTGCGCTGATCGATCGCGTCCACGAACGTGACTTCGATGCGGCGATCGTCAACGCCGGCGGACTGACCCACACCTCGGTCTCGCTGCGCGACGCGTTCCTTGCCGTCGAGCGTCCATTCGTGGAGGTGCACCTCACCGACCCGTCGACGCGTGAGCCGTTCCGTGCGGTGAACTTCCTGCATGACATCGCGCTCACGTCGATCGTCGGCAAGGGGCCGGCCGGCTACCTCGAGGCGGTCGACTACATCGCGGCGCATCGCGACGAGCTGACGAGCTCGCACCCCGGTCACCGCTGATGCCCTCGACCGACCGGCGCCGGCCGCCGGTCAGCCCCGAGCTCGCGCGACTCCGGCTGGAGATCGATGCGCTCGATCGACGGATCGTCGAGCTGATCAACGAGCGCAATACGCGGGTGCAGGCCATCGGCCACGAGAAGCTCGCGATCGGGCGGCGCTTCGTCCGCGACCGCGAGCGCGAGCGCGAGGTCCTGCTCCGCGTCTCGATCGCGAACGACGGCCCAACGCCGCAGGCGGACCTGCTCTCGATCTTCCGGCGGCTGATTGCGTCCGCTCGCGCGCTCGAGACGGCCGAGCGTGAACGGCTGCGGCGCGACGAGGACGAGCCACCGGAGCCGCCGAGCGCGTGACGTCCGTCGTCTCGCCCGCGGCGAAAGCGACACCTCGTGTCACGACCCGCTTCGCGCCGGCGCCCACCGGGCGCCTCCACCTCGGACATCTCGCCAACGCGGTCTACGTCTGGGGCCTGGCGCAACGGCTCGGGGGGCGTGTGCTGCTCCGGATCGAGGACCACGACCGCCAGCGCTGCCGTCCCGAGTACGAGGCTGCCCTCCTCGACGACCTCGATCGGCTCGGGATCGCCGCCGACCTGCCTTCGACGGCGTCATTCCGGTCGGGTCCGTCGCTGTTCCGGCAGAGCGACAACGGTCCCGCCTACGAGGACGCGGTCCGGCGACTCGAGGTCGCGACGCAGGTCTACGCCTGCGACTGCTCGCGATCGACCTTCGAAGCCTGGCGGGAGGCGAACGGGCGGACGTGGTCCGGGCCGGGTTGCCCGGGCGACTGCCGCGCTCGCGGCTTGCCCGTTGGCCCAGGCGCCGGGCTGCGAGCCTCGCTCGGCGAAGGTGACGAGGCGTGGACCGATACATTGCTCGGCGAACAGGCTGGCCCGGTCACCGGGGAAGGCGACCTGCTCGTCCGCGACCGCAACGGCAACTGGACGTACGCACTCTGCGTCGTCGTGGACGACCTGCGGCATGGCGTGGACTTCGTGATCCGGGGCGAGGACCTCCTCGAAGCCACGCCGGCGCAGATCCGGCTCGGGCGGCTGCTGGGCCGCGAGAGGCCGCCGGGGTTCGCCCACCATCCGCTGGTCCGACGCGCGGACGGCACGAAGCTCAGCAAGGCCGATGGAGCGGAGTCGATCGGCGAGCTCCTGGACGCCGGCAGCTCCGTGACAGAGCTGTTCCGGTTGGCTGCGGCCGCGGTGGGCTGGACTGGTCCGCTACCCGTGTGAGGCGTCGACCGGCAGCTCGTCAATCCTTCGGCTGGACGACCGCGAGGCAGTTCTGGCTGGGATCGATGAACCAGGCCGCCCACGAGTAGCCCATGTCGGCGACGCCGTCGTCGGTGACCGGATCGGGCGCGACGTACTCCTCGATCTTCACGCCCCGTGCCCGGAGATCGGCGACCGCGGCACGGATGTCCGGGACGATCCATGCCATCTGCGTCTGCGTATCCGATGTGCCGATGGTGCTCTTGGAGAGGATCAGTCGGCCGTTGGCCGTCTTGAAGACGATCCGCGGCTCCACGTCCGGTCCCGGATCCTCGCGGAGGATCTCCAACCCCAGGACCTCGTGATAGAAGCGCCGGCTGGCGTCAAGATCCTTCGAGAGCAGGATCGTGTACGCGGCGCAGTCCTTCAGCATTCGAAGGCCCCCTCCTGGCTCACGCCGGTGTCACGGCGAACAGCTCGACCGGTGCCGGCAGGCCCTTCAGCTCGTGCTCCCCGCGATCGGCGAACGCATACGGCCCGGCGGCCGACAACAGCCGGGTGATCATCGTCGTGAGGACCTCGGACGGGCCCGCGCTCGACATGACCCGCGCCACCGTGTGCACGGTCAGGCCGCGGACGTCGTCGCCCGCCCGCTCGATCTCACCGGTGTGGACTCCGACGCGGATCTCGATCCCCAGCGCCCGCACCGCGTCGCGAATGCGGAGCGCGGACGCAAGCGCCGCGGCCGCGCTCGGAAACTCGGCCAGAAATCCGTCGCCGGTCGTGGCGATCTCGCGGCCCTGACCGCGGTGGAGCTCGCTGCGAACGATCCGATCATGGTCGGCGAGCGTCT
>JAICVI010000168.1 GCA_025935415.1 Chloroflexota bacterium | reverse complement strand
GACGTCATCCGCTTTGACAACCACCTGAGCCGGCGTCTGGGAGCCGGGGAACGCGGCCTGGATGCGGTCGTAGGTCCGCATGATCTTCAGCTCGCGCGGCAGGTCGGTGAACATCGGCAGCTTCGTGTGCATCGTGAACGCCGGAAGCGCCAGGACGACGAGCGCGCCTGCGGACAGCACCGTCGCAATGACCGGTCGCTGCAGGATCCGCGTGACGAAGCGTCCCCAGGGGCCGTCGTCCCTCGGCCGTCCGCGGATGAGCGGGATCCGCAACGTGTCGACCCTGTCGCCGAGCCGCTGCAGGACCGCCGGGAGGACGGTCAACGAACCGACCATTGCGGCCAGCACCACGATCATCGTCCCCATCCCGATCGTTGAGAAGAGAGTGTTTCCGGAGACGAACATGCCCGCCATCGCGATGAGCACGGTGGCGCCCGAGACGAGGACTGCCTGGCCGGAGGTCCGCGCCGCGGTGATCAGCCCGTCTCGAGGCGAACGACCGGCATACCGCTCTTCGCGCTCGCGTCGGAGGTAGAACAGCGAGTAGTCGATCCCGACGGCCATGCCGATCATGAGGATGATCGCGCTCACCGTCTGCTCGTCCGTCGGCAGCAGACGGCTCGCCAGCAGGTTCAGCCCCATCGCCGCGAGCACCGCGCTGAACGCGAGCAGCACCGGCAACCCGGCGGCGACGATCGCGCCGAACGCAACCATCAGAATCAGGATCGTCAGCGGCAGCGACGTGTACTCGGCCCGCGTCATCTCCGCGGCGAATCGGTCGTTGATCGCGCGGTTCGCGGACGCCTCGCCGAACTCGGCGACGATCACGCTCGGATTCCCCGCCTGAGCCTGGTCGACCGCCTTCATGATCGGTGCGATCTTCATGTCGGCGTCCTCGGCCTTACCCTTCACGTCGAATTGGACGAGGGCCGAATGACGATCCTTGGAGACGAGTCCCGCCTTCGGGTGATCGACCGGCGAGACGATGTTCGTGACGTCCTTCTGGAGCGAGAGCGTCCGGACGAGGCTCGCGACCGTCGCCACGAACGCGGCGTTCTCGACCGTCGAGGTCTTCGACTGGATGAGCACGCTTTCTCTCGCGGGCACGTTGAAGCCCGCACCGTCCAGGATCTGCGCGGCCCGGCGCGACTCCCCGTTCGCGATCTGCCAGTCCTTCATCTCTCTCGGCCCGACGAGATTGCCGATGACCATTGCGAGCACGGCGAAGGCGATCCAGCCGAACGCCGCAAGCTTCCAGTGCGCAGCGCTCCAGCGACCGGCCCGGCCGGCGAGATTCAGCTTCGCCACGGCCAAAACCCCTTTCAGAGTTGGCGGAATCGAGATCAGGCTACGACCGACCGGCCCGGCGCGAACCCGCATTTTGTACGGACGGGCGCCCGCGAAAGCACTGGTACGCGCGAGGCGCCGCGGTGGCAGACCTGTAGCGATGAGCTCCAACCGGACTGGAGGCGAGACTGCCGTGTTTCGCCGTAGGCATCGGGGTCCTCATGGCCCACGCCGCCACCGATGCCTTCGTCGGGCCCAAACCCGGAACGCGGACGGCCTCGCGCTTCTGCCCATGAACGGACCGATTCTTCCGGATCATCGATCAGTGCCACCGCCCTCCCAACGGCTTTTGCCGTCTCGCGATGTTGCGCTGGCGAGCACACCGTCAACTGCGTCAAACCGGCCAAACGAATCGCCTCATTCTCTCTCGTCTGAATACTCGTACGGAGGTCATCGGTGAGCGCCCCCATAGGCGCGGCGGCGTCGTCGACGGCGTCGGGCGGCGACCACCGTAGTGCGTGTACGAAGAACGTCCCCATCCCCGGCACCGCATGCGCGGAGGCGTCGACTTCGGCTGGACCGCCGACGGCGGTGCCAGCACCGGTGTCTTCGCGGGCGCGTCCGGCGGCGGTTCGAGAGTCAACACCACGGCCGGCAGCGTGCAGGTTGTCTCGCTGACCGGGACGATCAAGCTGCCGTGATCGCGGTCGGGGGCCGCGCGCTGCGCGATAAGCTCGCACGGTGACGACGGCTCTCGAGTCGGGAGCGCCAGGCGTTCGTTGGGACCTGGCTCCGTTGGCGCAGAGCGAGGCCGCGATGAAGGAGCGGCTCGACGCCGCCGTTGCGGACGCGGCTGCGTTCGTGGAGCGGTGGCCGGCGAAGTCGCTGGAGACGATCGAACCGGCGAGCCTGTGGGCGCTGCTGCGCGAACTCGCGGATATCCGGGCTTCTCGCGATGAGGGCAAGCACTGGGCGATCCTGCTCACGAGGACCGAAACCGAGAACCCGGCGCTGCTCGACATCCGGGCGTGGGTCGACGACCGCTTGCCCCGGCTCGACGATGCGATCCGTCACTTCGAGCTCGCGTGGATCGCCCTTCCCGACGACCGCGCCCGATCGCTGGCCGAAGACGAGGCGGTCGCTCGAGACCGTCACTACCTCCTCAGCGTCCGCCGGTTCCTCCCGTTCATGCTCTCGCCGGCCGAGGAGCGCGCGCTGTCCGCCCGCGACGCGAGCGCGGGCACCGCGTGGCAGACCCTTCGCGATCGCACGCTCGGTCCGCTCTCGGTGCCGTTCGACGACGGCGCGGGCGAGCGCGAGTGGCCGCTCGCGGAGCTGGAGTCTGCCCAGCGCGTCCATCCCGACCGCGACGTGCGGCGACGCGCGCAGGAGACGAGGACCGCACTCTTCGAACCCGTTCTGCCCGTGATCGCCCACTGCTACGACTCGCTCGTCGCCGACAGGCTCGCCGTCGACCGCCTGCGCGGCCACGACGACCCCATGGAGCAGACGAACCTCGAGAACAGGATCGACGCCGGCGTGGTCGAGGCGCTGCTCACCGCGTCCGAGGCGCACGTCGAGATCGCTCACCGGTGGTTCCGCCGGAAGGCGGCGCTACTCGGCCTCGAGCGGCTGGACGCGGTCGACCAGGGGGCTGCGGTCGTCGGCGGGCCGTTGCTGCGGTGGGACGAGGCCCGCCGGCTGGTCGTGGACATGTACGCCGGAGTGTCGCCGGCCCTCGGCACGGAGGCCGAGAGGTTCTTCTCCGAGAACCGAATCGACGCCGAGCCGAGGCGCGGGAAGCCGAGCGGGGCGTTTTGCCTCTGGCCCAGCACGCGTGTCCCGGGCTTCGTCTGCCTCAACTGGACCGGGCAGCTGGGCGAGCTCGCGATGCTCGCGCACGAGCTCGGGCACGGGACCAACTACGCGCTGGCCGCACGGGCGCAGACGGACAACTCGCTCAGGCAGGGCGTCGCCGTCGCGGAGGTCCCGTCGACGTTCGCCCAGCTGCTTCTCGTCGAGCACGTCACGGCGAACGACGAGGATCTGGGCCGCGCGCTGCTCGCACGGGAGCTCGACCGGGCGGTCGTCGCCGCGTACATGTCCGTCGCGTTCGCGCGGTTCGAGCAGAACGCGCACGCTCTTCGCGCCGCGGGCCAGAGTCTGACCGCGGATCGGCTGAACGCTCTCTGCGAAGCCGCGGTGGCGAACGTCTGGGGCGATGAGGTGAGCGACGAGCTCGGCTGCGGCAGGCTGTACTGGGCGTCGATGCCGCACTTCGTCCACGAGCGCTTCTACACCTACGCCTACGCCTTTGCGTACCTGCTCGCCGCCGGGCTGTTGGCCCGCTCGCGCGAGCCCGGCTTCGCCGAGCGCTACGAGCGCTTCCTGTCCGCCGGCGGCTCGGCGTCGCCCGAGGAAAAGCTGGCCATCGTCGGCGTCGACCTCGGCGACGCGGACATCTGGACCGACGGCTTCTCGGTCCTCGATGGTCTCGTCGAGCGCATCGGTTAGCGAGGGTGCGGAGCAGCTCGTCGGCCACGTCGACGAGCGCACACCTCGCGGCTACACGCGGCCGATACCCGGAACCGAACCGCTTATCCGGGCCGCGCTCACGTCGGCATTCGGCTCATCCCGGAAGCGCGGGGCCTGATCGCACGAAGACGAGCGCGAAGCGAGCTGTTAGCACCGGGTTAGCACCGCCAGCATCGCATCGTCTCCAGAGAAACATGAAAGCCCTGTTTACAGGGCTTTCATCGATGGGCGGTACTGGGCTCGAACCAGTGACCCCCAGCTTGTCGAGCTGGTGCTCTCCCAACTGAGCTAACCGCCCCGGTCGGGGCCAGGATAGCGGCCTCCCTTGCCCCCCGCTGGACGCGCCACGAGTATTGAGGACATGCGGCCCCCCGAGTCGATCGAGCTCGCGACGATCCTGATCACCGACCTCGTCGGCTCGACGCGGCTTGCGAACGCGGTCGGCCCCGCGCGGGCCGACGAGCTCCGGGACGAGCACTTCGGCGTCCTGCGCGAGGCGATCGCCGTCTCGGGCGGACGCGAGTTCAAGGACACGGGCGACGGTCTGATGGTGGCGTTCCCCTCGGCTTCGGCGGCGGTGCAGTGCGCCGTGTCGATGCAGCAGCTCCTGGAGAAGCGCTACCGGCGGGCCGATCCGCAGCTGCAGATCAGGATCGGGCTCGGCGCCGGCGAGTCGACGATCAAGGACGGCAACTACTTCGGCATGCCGTCGATCGAGGCGGCGCGCTTGTGCGCCCAGGCCGAGCCGGCCGGGATCCTGGCGTCGACGGCGGTGCGGATCTTGGCCACGCGGCTCGAGGGCGTCCGCTTCGAGTCGATCGGCGCGATCGAGTTGAAGGGATTCCCCGAGCCGGTCGAGGCGTTCGCGGTCCCGTGGTCGAAGCTCGCCGACGAAGCCGCCGGCGTCGGCGGGTGGCCGCTCCCGGCCTTGCTCCGCTCCGCACCGACGGCGGCATTCGTCGGACGCGAGGACGAGCGAGCCGTCGTCGAACACTCGCGCAGCAACGCGCGCATCGGGAACCGCCAGGTCGTGCTCGTGTCGGGCGAGCCCGGCATCGGCAAGAGCCGGCTGTCG
>JAICVI010000101.1 GCA_025935415.1 Chloroflexota bacterium | reverse complement strand
TGACGATCGCGGTGGCGTTCTTCTTCCTGCTGCCGCTGTTCCTCGCCTCGTTCACGACCTCGAGGGTCCAGTCCGACTGGGTCCAGCACATCGTCGAGGGCCTCATTCGCGTCGGCCTGTTCCTCGGCTACCTCGCGATCATCGCCCGGATGCCGGACATCAGGCGGGTCTTCGAGTACCACGGCGCCGAGCACATGACGATCCATGCCCTCGAGCATGAGGATCCGCTGACCGTCGAACGGGTGAGGAAGTACCCGACCGCGCACCCGAGGTGCGGCACGGAGTTCCTGGTCGTGGTGATCCTGCTCTCGATCCTGTTGTTCGGCTTCCTCGGCCGGGACAACCCCGTGGTCATGGTGGCGGGGCGGATCCTCCTCATCCCCGTGATCGCCGCGGTGGGCTACGAGATCCTCAGGTTCGGCGCGAAGCACCGCGCCAACCCGCTGGTGAAGGCCCTGATGGCGCCGGGGATCCTCGTGCAGATGATCACCACCAAGCAACCCACGGACGACCAGATCGAGGTCGCCATCGTGTCGATGGAGCAGGCCCTCCAGGCTGACGGTGAGGCCGTTCCGGCCGGATCGGAGAACCCCGAGCGCGAGCGCCTCCAGCCGGACGCCGCCGCCGCCGCGGCATGACCGCGACGTCGACCGCGACATCGACCGCGATTCCCGCGCGACCGTCGGCCCGGCCATGAGCTCCAACCCGAACCTCGACGCGAAGCTCGACGAGGTCGTCCGGCAGTACGAGGACGTCCAGGCCCAGCTCTCCACGCCGGAGGTTCTCTCGGATCCCGACGCCCTGCGCCGCCTTGGCCAGGAGCTCTCGCGACTCGAGCCCGTCGTCGAGGCCCACCGCGAGCTCCGCCGCACCCGCGACGAGCTGGCAGGCGCCCGTCAGGTCCGGGACGAGGGCGGCGACGACGAGATGAGGGCGCTGGCCCGCGAGGAGATCGCCGGCCTCGAGGCGCGGGAGGCGCAGCTCATCGATGACATCCGGGTGCTGCTGCTGCCCCGCGACCCCGCCGACGACGGCAACGTCATCATCGAGATCCGCGCGGCCGCCGGCGGCGACGAGGCCGCGCTCTTCGCGAACGAGCTCCTGCGGATGTACCTCGCCTACGCCACTCGCCACCACTACAAGGCCGAGGTGATGAGCCTCAACGAGACCGGCATCGGCGGCATCAAGGAGGCGATCCTCGAGGTCGCGGGGGACGGGGCCTACTCGCGCTTCAAGTTCGAGAGCGGGACCCATCGTGTGCAGCGCGTACCGGCGACGGAGTCCTCTGGCCGGATCCACACCTCGACGGCGACCGTGGTCGTGATGCCCGAAGTCGAGGAATCGGAGATCGAGATCGACGAGGAGAAGGACCTCCGGATCGATGTGAAGCGCTCCTCGGGACCGGGTGGCCAGTCGGTGAACACGACGGACTCGGCCGTCCGAATCACCCACCTGCCGACCGGGATGGTCGTCGAGATCCAGGACGAGAAGAGCCAGCACAAGAACAAGGCCAAGGCGCTCGCCGTCCTGCGCGCGAGACTCCAGGACGCGGCCCGCCAGAAGCAGCGCGAGGAGGACTCGGCGACGCGGCGCTCGATGATCGGCGCCGGTGATCGGTCGGACAAGGTCCGCACGTACAACTTCCCCCAGGACCGGGTGACGGACCATCGCGTCGGGATGGACCTCTCGAACCTGCCCAAGGTGATGGCCGGCGAGCTCGACAAGCTCATCGATACGCTGATCCAGACCGATCAGGCCGAGCGTCTCGCCGACTTCGGCGAGACCGGCGCCTGACGGCGACGGTAAACGGTTCGGCGGAGACCGGGGGCGGATCGAACGGTGGCAACGGTTCGCGAGCTGCTCGACGCTGCTGTCGCGCGGCTTCGAGCGTCCGGCTCCGACACGGCCCGGCTGGACGCCGAGCTGCTCCTCGCGCATGCCCTCGACGTAGATCGAACGGGGGTCATCGCGAACTGGTCCGCTCCGGTGGGGGAGGGCGCGGCGGCGCGCTTCCGGGAGCTGCTGGAGCGGCGTGCCGCGGGCGAGCCGGTGGCCTACATCCGCGGGGTCAAGGAGTTTCGCGGCCTCGCCTTCGGGGTCGACGAGCGGGCGCTGATCCCGCGGCCCGAGACGGAGAAGCTGGTGGAGCTCGCCGAGCTCGAGGTCGTGCGGCGGCTGATCAGCGCGCCCCGGCCGCCGGGCACGCCGAGGCTGCGGGTCATCGACGTCGGCACGGGCAGCGGCGCCATCGCGGTGACCCTGGCCGTGCTGCTGAACCGGCGCCGGATGCTCGACGAGGTGGCCCTCTCCGCGGCGGACATCTCCGAGGATGCGTTGCAGCTCGCCAAGGAGAATGCGGTCGGGCATGCCATCGCCGACCGGCTCGAGTTCCTCGTCGCGGACCTGCTCCCGGGCGATGGCCAATGGGATGTCGTGCTGGCGAACCTGCCGTACGTGCGCACCGACGCCATCCCGAACCTCCCCAAGGCTGCGTCGTTCGAGCCCGTGCGGGCGCTCGACGGCGGTCCGGACGGCCTCCAGGTGATCGCTCGGCTGCTCGACAGGCTGCCGACGGCGGTAGCGAATGGCGGCGCAGCGCTGCTGGAGATCGGTGGGGACCAGGAGCACGCCTTCCGCGACCTCGCCGCGGCCCGCCTGCGCGGTTGGGAGCTCGAGATCGAACGCGACCTCGGCGGGCTGCCGCGGGTGGCGATCCTGCGCCACCAGTGACGCTCCGGCGGGTCCTCGATGGCGAGCCTGGCCGCGCGGAGGCGATCGCGGCGCTCCGGCGTGGCGGCATCGTCGCGATCCCGACCGACACGGTCTACGGGATCGGCGTGGCCCTCGATACGCCAGGCGGCATCGAGCGCCTGTTCGCGGCGAAGTCGCGTCCGCCCGACAAGGCGATCGCCTTGCTGGTCGCGGACGTAGAGCAGGCCACCGAGCTCGGCGAGCTGACGCCGGCGGCGCGTGCGCTAGCGGCGGCCTTCTGGCCGGGCGGCCTCACGCTGGTCGTGCCACGCCGGACGGATCGGCCGCTCCCCGCCGCGCTCACGGGCGGCGAGCTCGCGCCCGGCGCCATCCCGACAATCGGCTTGCGCGTGCCGAACCACGACGCTCCGCGAGCGCTGGCGCGCGCCATCGGGCCGCTGCCGACGACCTCGGCAAACCGGTCCGGCGAGCCCGAGGCCCGCGACGCCGACGAGATCGAGCGTCTGCTCGGTGGCGCCATCGACCTCGTGCTCGACGGCGGGCCCGCCGCGGGCGGGCCGGCCTCGACCGTTGTCGACGTGACCTCCGCAGAGCTCCGCATCCTCCGTGCCGGGGCGATCAGCCCCGAAGGCATCTCGCGCTGCCTGGCTTCGGCGGGTCTGCCGGGCGTGCCAAGATAGCCGGCGAGGAGGCCCCTGGATGACGTCTTCGCCGCCGATCGGGCTCGGCTGGGCGCCGCTCGCCGATGTCGACCCCGAGCTCTGGGACGCGATGGTCCTGGAGCGGGATCGCCAGCGCGACAAGATCGAGCTGATCGCCAGCGAGAACTACGTTTACGCGGCCGTCCTCGAAGCCCAGGGCTCGTGGCTCACCAACAAGTACGCCGAGGGGCTGCCCGGCAAGCGCTACTACGGCGGTTGCGAGTTCGTGGACGTCGCCGAGAACCTGGCGATCGAGCGGGCCCTTGCGCTCTTCCCGGGCGCGGAGCACGTCAACGTCCAGCCCCATTCCGGTGCCCAGGCAAACATGGCGGCGTACTTCAGCGTCCTCCAGCCCGGCGACCGGATCCTGGGCATGAACCTGGCCCACGGCGGGCACCTGACGCATGGCTCGCCGGTCAACTTCTCGGGCAAGCTGTACGAGATCCATCCGTACGGCGTCGAAAAGGACACCGAGCGGATCGACTACGACGTCCTCGAGGCCACGGCGAAGCAGGTCCGGCCGAAGCTCGTCGTCGGCGGCGCCTCGGCGTACCCGCGGCTCTGGGACTTCGAGCGGATGGCGGCGATCGCCCACGGGGTCGGGGCGCTGCTCATGGTGGACATGGCCCACATCGCCGGGCTCGTCGCCGCGGGCGTCCACCCGAGTCCCTTCCCGCACGCGGACATCGTCACCACGACCACCCACAAGACGCTCCGCGGCGGGCGGGGTGGGCTCGTCTTCTCCCGCGAGAATCTGCCCGAAGCCGTGAACCCGGCCGATTTCCCGAGCGTCAGGACAACGCTTGCCGCGCAGGTCGACAAGGCAGTCTTTCCCGGAGTCCAGGGCGGGCCGCTGATGCACGTGATCGCGGGCAAAGCCGTAGGCCTGCTGCTCGCAGCTCGCGAGGAGTTCCGCCGCGACCAGCGCCGGACCATCGAGAACGCGGCCGAGCTGGCCGAAGGCCTTGCCGAGCGCGGGGCGCGGATCGTCTCCGGGGGGACCGACAACCATCTCCTCCTCGTTGACGTGACGCCGCTCGGCGTGACCGGCAAGGAGGCGGAGCACCTGCTCGACGAGATCGGCATCACGGTCAACAAGAACGCGATCCCGTTCGACCCGCTGCCGCCCAACACCTCGTCCGGCATCCGCCTCGGCACGCCGGCGACGACGACCCGCGGCTTCGGGCGCGACGAGATGCGCGCGATCGCGCGGCTCGTCACGGATGCGATCGTCCAGCGCGACGATCCGGGCGCCAGGCCCCGCCTTGCCGGCGAGGTGGCGGAGATCGTCGGACGCTTCCCGGTGCCCGGGCTGTTCGGAGATCCTGCCGCGTGAGGTTCGACCCCTCCGCGGGGACGGTCGTCCCGATCATCATCGCGGCATTCCTCCTCGCCGCCGCCGTCTCGCTCGTCACCACGCCGCTGATTCGCCGGCTGGTGCACGACCTCCGGATCGTCGATCACCCCGATCATCGCCGGGTCAACGCGTCGCCCGTCGCGCGCGGCGGCGGGGTAGCGGTCGCGATCGCGTTCGTGGTCATCGGCGGCGGTCTCGTGCTGCTCGGAAGTGCCGTCCCGGGGATGCCGGGCCTTCGAGGGGTCACGCCGATGAACCTCGTCGGGCTGTTCGGGGGCGCCGCCCTGGCGACCGTGATCGGAGCGCTCGATGATCGCTTCGACCTGCGTGCGCGCTGGCAGTTCCTCGGGCAGCTGATCCTGGCCGGTGTTGCCGTCGTCGCCGGAATCGTGGTCGAGGACGTGAGCAACCCGTTCGGGCCCCGGAACATCGACTTCCCGACCGTCGTCGGCATCGCCTTCACGGTCGTCTGGATCGTGGGCATGATCAACAGCCTGAACTTCATCGACGGGCTCGACGGCCTGTCGACCGGGATCGCCCTGATCGCCGCCGTCGTGCTGGGCCTCCTGAGCCTCACCCTGCCGGTCAGCCAGCCGCTCGTGGCTGTGCTGTGCTTCGCGCTTGCGGGCGGCCTGCTTGGCTTCCTGCGCTGGAACTTCCACCCGGCTTCGATCTTCCAGGGAACGGCCGGCGTGATGTTCGTGGGCTATGCCCTGGCCGTGCTCGCGATCCTCGGCTCGGCCAAGGTCGTCGTGGCGTTGCTCGTGCTCGCCGTCCCGATCATCGACACCTTCTGGGTCATCGTCCGGCGGCTGTCATCGGGCCGCTCGCCCTTCAGCCCCGATCGAGGCCACATCCACCATCGACTGCTGGACCTGGGCCTTTCGCACCGGGCGACCGTCTTGCTGATCTACGCGGTCTGCGCGACGCTAGGGCTGATGTCGCTCCTGGTGTCGAGCGCGACCGGGGTCTTCGCGTTCATTGGCGCCCTCGTGGTGCTCGGGATCGTCGCGTTCGCGCTCGCACGGGATCCCCGTCGCGCGTCATCGTGAACGACGACGGGGGCTCGATCCGGCACGGCCGAGACATCAGGGGCCGGAAGCAGCCAAGGGGCTATACCGATGCCGTCCTGTCCGACGAGGAGGTGCAGCGTCGCGTCGACCTCCGTGAGGCGCCCCGGCCCGAGCTCACGCCTGCCGAGGCCGAGGCTGCGGAGGCCGCGGCGGCAGCGTCGCTTGGCCTCGACGGCTGGATCGGCGGGTCGGCCCCCGATACCACCCCGCCGGTCGATGCCGAGCCCGAAGCGGCGGTCGACACCCGGCGCGTCGAGCGAGTTCGGCCGGCTCGTGGCGACGCCGCGGAGGACGACCGGCGCCGACAGCTGTGGCGCGATTCGGCGACGATCCTGATCGCGGTCGTCCTGGTCCTGCTCGCCGGCCAGGTCTTCATCCCACAGCAGACGGCAGGCCCGGCGGGCTCGTCCGCGCCGCTGCCGAGCGCGGTCGCCATCGGCTCGCTCGCGCCGCCGGCCAGCCTGCCGCCCGGCGCGACCTTCGGGCCGATCATCAATCCGAGCCTGGGCGTCGACGCCACCCCGACCCCGATCCCGGTCATCACGATGGGCCCGAGCCCGTCGCCATCTCCTTCGCTGCTCGTGCCCTCGGCCTCGGTGAAGGCGTCCGTGAAACCGTCCGTCAAGCCCTCGGTCAAGCCCACGACCAAGCCGACGCCGCGCCCGTCCGTCACTGCGGCACCGACGCCCACGCCGGAGATCACGCCGGAGCCACCCAGCGTCAGCCTGTCCTGCGACGTGCCGACGGCCTCGATGACGGTGACCTGTTCCGGAGCGGTGGCCAACATCCAGTCCGGAAGCCAGGCATGGTCGATGGACGGGTCCGGCACGGTCGTGTCAGGCGGCGACGGAACGAGCTCGGTCGAGTTCACCTATGACGCCATCGGCGTCTACACGATCAGGCTCACCGTGACGGGGATCGACGGCAGCACGGCCTCCGACCAGGCGACGGTCACGGTCCCGGGCCTGTGACCGCGACGGGCTCCGAGGAGCGACCGCCCAAGCGGCCGTTGCTGCCCGAGCGGACCGCCGCCGTCAAGGTTGCGGCTTGGTAGCGGGACGCAGACGAAACCGGGACCGCTGGTATACTCCGTCGGCCTTGCCAGGTGGCAGATGATCGAGCCAGGGACGACGGGGGCCTACCTCGCCCTCTTTTCGGAGATCGGGCTCGTCCTCTTCGTGCTCACCTTGGGAGGTGCCCTTGGCGGGCACTGGCTGGATGAGCAGCTGGGGATGGGGTTCCCGGTCTTCCTGCTCAGCGGGCTGCTGCTCGGGATGGGGGCCGGAGCGTTGGCCATTCGACGGCTGATCAACCGGTTCCTGGCAACGAAGAGCTGATCGATCGACCTGAGCGCGAGGAAGCTCGCGCGAAGCTCCGGAGGAAGGGTGACGACTGACCCGGGTCCGGCCACGATGGCCGGCGAGCCAGCCGCGACCGCGCCTGCGCCGCAATCGAGCGGGCGCCGCAATCGGATTCTCCTGCTCCTCGCCGCGGTGATCGCGCTCGACATCGCCGCGTTCTTCGTCCTGCCGCCGTTCCCCGTCGGAAGGCCCGGCGAGCCGATCAAGGGCATCGGCGACCTGATCCTCGCGAACCTCGAGTTCCCTGCGCCGCACGTCGTGTGGTCGCCATCCGGCGAGAGCCACGCGCTGCCGATCGTCGGGTTCGACGTCAGCATCACCAACACGCTGCTGACGATGTGGCTCGTGATGGGCGCGCTCCTGCTCGTCTTCGTGATTGCAGGGCGGATGATCAGGGAGGTCCCGGGCCGCCTCCAGAACGCGGTGGAGTTCGCCTGGGAGTCCCTGGAGAACTGGGCGGTCTCGCTGGGCGGCGAGGACGCGCGCCGGCACATCCCGCTGTTCGCTGCATTCTTCCTGTTCATCCTGTTCTCGAACTGGAGCGGCCTCCTGCCGTTCTTCGGCAAGATCGAGGCCCTGCGCGCCCCGACGAGCGACGTCAACGTCACGCTCGGGCTGGCCCTGGTCGTGTTCGTCTACTTCAACGTCCAGGGCATCCGCCGCCTCGGCCTGCGCGGCTACCTCGGGAAGTTCATCGTGCTGCGGGGCTTCAAGCACGGCTTCGCGAGTGGCCTCATCGACCTGTTCGTGGGCCTGATCGAGCTCCTCCTCGAGTTCGTGAAGCCGATCACCTTGTCGATGCGACTCTTCGGCAACATCTTCGGCGGCGAGGTCGCGCTGGGCGTCATCACCGCGCTGACGATCGCGCTCATCCCGGCAGGCATGCTCCTCCTGGAAAGCCTGCTGAACTTCGTGCAGGCGCTCATCTTCTCGACGCTCATGCTGATGTACACGATCATCGCGGTGGAGAGCCACGATGAGGAGGCGCACGCGGCGCCGGAGTTCGCGGATGACCCCGAGGGCAACTTCGGGCCGCCGCTGGCGAGCATGCAGGCGGGCAGCCACTGATCAAGGCAGCAACCCGGAAGCCAATCATTCGTCACCGACCAGGAAGCAAGACAAGGTGGCCGCGGGAAGGACCCGTGGCGCGAGATGGAGGGAATCAGACCGTGGAGTTCATCGGAGCGGGCCTCGCGGCGCTCGGCGTCATCGGCCCCGGCATCGGCATCGGGATCCTGACCGGCCTCGCGGCGACGGCGATCGGGCGCAACCCCGACGCGACCCCGCAGATCCGCGCGCAGTTCATCCTCGGCGCCGCGTTCGCGGAGGGCCTCGGCGTCCTCGCGATCGTGGTCGCCATCCTCGCCATCGTCCTGCAGCCGGCCGGCTAGGCCGGGTCAAGGGACTGATCCTCGAATGAACCTGTTGTCGATCGTCGCACCCTTCGTGGCGGGCGGCGTGCCGGCCACGGCCGAAGGGGCCACCGAGGGCGGCGGGCTGGCGATCAACTTCTTCTGGATCCTGGTCGCCTCGGCCAACTTCCTCGTCTTCGCGACGATCCTGTACCTCGCCTTCGGCAAGCAGGTGAGCGGCATGCTCGCGGCGCGCCGGGAGCGGATCGAGCAGGGCATCCGCGATGCCGAGCAGGCGCGGAAGGACCGCGAAAGCGCCGAGACCGAGCGCCTGGCGGCCCTCACCGAGGCCCGTCGCGAGGCCAACGACATCCTGGCGC
>JAICVI010000178.1 GCA_025935415.1 Chloroflexota bacterium | reverse complement strand
CCCCCGCGCTAGATCCAGCGGCGCAGGCGTGCCGCGACGACGATGAGCACGGCCAGCAGCGCCAGCGCTCCGACGACCATCCAGAAGCTCAGCGGGTCGTCCTTGTCCAGCGGAACGACGACGTTCATGCCCATCAGCCCGGCGATCATCGAACCCGGTAGCAGGAGCACGGTCACGATCGTCAGGACCTTCACGATCTCGTTCGTCCGCTGGGCCGTCCTGGACATGTAGATGTCGAAGGAGCCCAGGAGCGCATCGCGACTGTCCTCGACCGCGCCCATCGCGCCGTCGTAGCGGGCTCCGAGGCCCTGGAGCAGGCTGACCGCCTCGGGATCGTCGAGCACGCCGCCGATCTCGGGGGAGGCGAGCGCGGTGAAGATCGAGCGGTGGTCGGCGAGGAGCCGCCGGAGGCGCGCGATCCGGCGCCGGGCGACGACGAGGGCGTGGAGGAGCTCGTCGCCCGCCCGGCCCCGGAGGAGCACGGCGTCGAGATCGTCGACGTCATCCTCGATCCGGTCGACGGCGGTGTGGTAGCTCGTGATCGCGCCGTCGATCAGCGCCGCGAAGAAGGCGACGGTGCTGAGGATGCCGGCCGTGGCGTCGCGCTGGATGCGTTCGTCCATCTCGTCCAGGAACGGCACGGGCTCGTCGTGCCGGGTGAGGACGACCTTCTTGCCCGCGATCGCATCGAGCCAGCCGCCCTGCTCGGAGCCGTCGTCGCTCGGATCGACCGCGACACGCACGTGGAGGTACTCCCCGTGCAGCGCGACGAACGGCTCCCGACCGGATCGCTCGAGGGCGGCACGGGTCCGCGGCACCAGCTCGATGTGCCGACGGAGGTGCTCCAGCATCGCGGCGCTGAAGGTCCCGGTGATGTCGATCCACAGGAGCTGGCGGTCGCTGGGCTCGAGGCGCGCGAGCTCGTCCTGATCGAGCCACCGATCGGGGTGGTCGGCATCGAGCAGGCGCGCGCGCACGCGCCCGCCGCGCGGGCTGGTCATGCCCGAAGCATGGCCCGCGCCGGCTTGCAGGTGCCGGAGTTGCCGGGCCGGGACTCGCGGCCAACCGCATCGCAACCGCCGCCGGTCCTGCACCCGCGAGCCGGCCTCATGATGCGGGCGGAAGCCGACCTCGGGGTACGATTCGGAGACATGCCGACTTGGAGCGCCCGATGACCCTGACTGCCACGCAACCGCACCAGATCTACCTCGCCGGGAAGTGGGTCGATTCGCCCGACCTCCTGGAGGTCGCGAATCCCGCCGATCCGGCGACTCTCGCCGGTGCCACGTACAACGCCACGGACGCGCAGTACGAGGAGGCGGTCGAGGCGGCCGTCGCGGCCTTCGAACAGACCCGGGTCCTCCCGGCCTACGAGCGCGGTCGCGCCCTGCGCGAGATCAGCGCGGGGATCAAGGCGCGGCGCGAGGAGCTCGGCCGGCTCATCAGCCTCGAGGCAGGCAAGCCCGTTCGCGACGCCCTGGTCGAGGTGGATCGCGCGGCGCTCACCTTCCGGCTCGGCGCCGAGGAGGCCGAGCGCCTGACCGGCGAGCTGCTGCCGCTGGACCTGCTGGCCTCCTCGAAGGGCCGCGTCGGCATCACCCGCCGTTTCCCCATCGGTCCGATCGCGGCGATCAGCCCTTTCAACTTCCCGCTGAACCTGGCCGCCCACAAGCTCGCGCCGGCGATCGCGGCAGGCTGTTCCATCGTCCTGAAGCCGCCATCCAAGGACCCACTGACGATGCTCACGGTGGCGGAGATCGTCGATGGCGTCGGGCTCCCGGCGGGCGCGGTCAGCATCCTCCCGATGACCCGCGAGCAGGGCGACCGGATGGTCGCGGACGACCGCTTCAAGCTCCTGACCTTCACCGGCAGCCCGTCGGTCGGGTGGCGGATGAAGGAGCGAGCCGGCAAGAAGAAGGTCGTGCTCGAGCTCGGCGGCAACGCCGGCGTCATCGTCGACAAGACCGCCGACATCGACTGGGCCGTGAAGCGCTCGCTCGTCGGGGCGTTCTCGTATGCCGGCCAGGTCTGCATCAGCGTCCAGCGGATGTTCCTGCACGAGGACATCCGCGAGGCGTTCCTCGCGAAGTTCGTGGAAGGCGTTCGCGGACTGAAGATGGGCGACCCCCTCGCGACGGAGACCGACCTCGGCCCGATGGTCGACGCCGCGGCCGCGCAGCGGACCCAACGCTGGGTGGACGAGGCCGTCCAGCTTGGCGGGAGGATCGTCGCCGGCGGAAAGGCCGACGGCGCGTTCTTCCAGCCCACGATCCTCGAGAACGTCCCGGTCGAGGCCCAGGTCTGCTCGAACGAGGCCTTCGCGCCGCTCGTCGTCGTCTTCCCGTTCAGCGACTTCGACGATGCGGTCCGCCAGGTCAACGACAGCTCCTTCGGGCTGCAGACCGGCGTCTTCACGAACGACCTCGCCAACAGCTGGAAGGCCTTCAACGAGCTCGAGGTCGGGGGCGTCATCGTCAACGACATTCCGACCTACCGCATCGACCACATGCCCTACGGCGGGGTGAAGGACTCCGGGCTCGGGCGCGAGGGCCTCCGCTGGTCGATCGAGGACATGACCGAGCTGCGGATCATGGTCCTGGCCCAGCCGCAGTAGTGGCAGCCGCGCCCGCGCGAACCGCCGCGGACCTGCTTGTCGCGTGCCTCGAGGCCGAGGGCTGCGAGTTCGTCTTCTCCGTTCCGGGCGAGGAGACCCTCGACGTCCTGGAGGCCTTGTCTCGCAGCGGCTCGATCCGGCACGTCACCACGCGCCACGAGCAGGGCGCCGCGTTCATGGCCGACGTCTACGGCCGGCTCACGGGTCGCGCCGCCGTTGCCATGGCGACGCTCGGGCCGGGTGCCACGAACCTCCTGACCGGGATCGCGGACGCGTACCTCGATCGCGCGCCCGTCGTCGCGATCACCGGGCAGGCGAGCTCCGACAAGCTGCACAAGGAGGCCCACCAGGTCGTCGACGTCGTCGACATGTTCCGGCCGGTGACCAAGTGGAACGCCCGCATCGAGCGCATCCCGGCGATCCCCGAGATCGTTCGCAAGGCCTTCCGGGTCGCGACGCTGGAGAAGCCCGGGCCCACCCACCTCGAGCTGCCGGAGAACGTCGCCGGCACGGCGCTCGCGGGTGACGACGCCGCGCTCCGGCCGCTCCGGCGGGGGCGCGCCTACTTCCCCGAGCCGCCCGCGGAGGCGATCGCCCACGCGGCCCGGCTGATCAATGAATCGCGCCGCCCGATCGTCCTCGCCGGCAACGGCGTGCTTCGCCGGCACGCGGCGCCGCAGCTCCGCGAGCTCGCGAAGGGCCTGCACCTCCCGGTCGCGGCGACGTTCATGGGCAAGGGCGCGATCGACGATCGCTCCCATCTCTCGCTGATGGCCGTGGGCCTCCAGGCCCGCGACCACGTGCTCGCCGGCTTCGACCGGGCGGACCTCGTGATCTCGGTCGGCTACGACCTTGTCGAGTACGCCCCGTCGCGCTGGAACCCTGATGGGACCAAGCCGATCATCCACATCGACACCCAGCCCGCCGAGGTCGACGCGGCCTACCAGCCCGAGGTCGAGCTGATCGGCGACATCGGCGATGCCCTGGAGGCGCTCCTCGCGGCGGCCCTCCCGGGCGGCGTGGGTGGCCGTGACGCAGGCCAGCGCCACGAATCCCGCGAGACGCTGGTCCACGCGGACCTCCGGAACTCCCTGCTCGGCGACCTCGAGGCCTGCGTCAACGACGACGCCTTCCCGATCAAGCCCCAGCGCGCCCTGTACGAGCTTCGTCGTGCGCTCGCGCCGGAGGACATCGTCGTCAGCGACGTCGGCGCGCACAAGATCTGGGTCGCGCGGCTGTTCCAGACCTACGAGCCCAACACGGTGATCATCTCGAACGGCTTCGCCTCGATGGGCATCGCCGTGCCCGGCGCGATCGCGGCCAAGCTCGTCCACCCCGATCGCAAGGTCGTCGCGCTGTGCGGCGATGGCGGCTTCCTCATGAACTCGCAGGAGCTCGAGACCGCCAAGCGCATCGGCGCCGCGGTGGTGGTGGTGATCTGGCGCGACGACGGCTACGGGCTGATCGACTGGAAGCAGCGCAACGAGTTCGGCCGGCCGTACGCCGTGGAGTTCGGCAACCCGGACTTCGTCCGCTACGCGGAGTCGTTCGGGATCCCTGGCTTCCGCCCGGAGTCCGCCGACGATCTCTACCCGATCCTGCGGCGAGCCCTCGACCTCGACGGCCCGGCCGTCATCGACGTGCCGATCGATTACCGCGAGAACGTCCGGCTGACCGAGCGGCTCGGCGCACTGTCGGGGCTTATCTAGGGGCTGATCCCGCGTCGATCCGGCGTTGATCCGGCGCGGATCAAGCGCTGCTCCGCGATGCGACGGCTCATCGCGCCACTGTCCCGGGCCTTGCTGGCTGCGGCCGTCAGTCGGGCGTGTTGCGGCTCGCCCGAAGGAACGCCAGCGAGGGGCGCCGTCCGACGATCCGACCCTCGGCGTCGAGCGGGGGCAGGAGCGGGACGTCGAT
>JAICVI010000126.1 GCA_025935415.1 Chloroflexota bacterium | reverse complement strand
GGCCTGGTTGCCCAGGGCGTCATCGATGCCGAGCTGGCGGCGCTCGTGTGGCTCCTGGTCGAAGGGCGCATCCCGCTCGTCGTTGCGGCCCCCGAGGGTCGCTCGGCAGCGGCGGGGCAGCTGCTGCTGGGCGTCCTGCAGTCGATCCACGCCGGAGAGTCGACCGAGGGGCTCGCGAACCCGCTGACGGCCGCGGGCGGCGGCAGCCTCGTGCGCGGCCGTCGTGCGGGTGGCGTCATCGAGGCGGGCTCGCTGTCGGAGGTCCGGGACAAGCTGCGCGGCGGGCCGCTTCCGCTGACCGATGACCAGCTCACCTTCCTGGGCTGCGTGCTCGTCCTCGGTGAAGGCGCCGGGAGCACCGGATCCGGCGCGGGCGGCCGGCGAGGGCGCCTTCGCGTCACGGCGGCCCATTACGTCCGTCCCCTCGCGCGCGACGCACACGGACATTCCCAGCGCCTGGATCCGGCCGTCCTCGCGACCTGGGACGAGCGCCTTGAGCGGTACGAGCACTTCGCCTGGGGCGTGCTCCCCGAGGTCGCAGCCCGGCTCGGGCGAAAGGCCGGCGATCTCGAAGCGGATCTCCACCACCGCCGAGATGACCTCGCGGGGCTGGCCAAGGCCGGCGTGACGAAGATGGACGAGGTCCAGCGCCTCGTCGCGGGCTACCAGGTCCGGTATGGCGGGCGGCATGGCGCGGGCACGGACTCGTCACATGAGCAGAACGGCGGCCACGGTCCGCATTAGGCTGTTGCCACGATGTCGGCGCCGCCGGCGCCCCTGTCCTTTCAGCGAGGAGGCTGGAAGTCTCGATGGACCTGTCGCCTTGGCTTCCCTGGTTCCTGTTCGCACACGTTTTTGGCGCCATCATCGCGTTCGGGGCGTCGTTCAGCGCCTTCCCGCTGCTGGGTGCGATGTCGGGCAAGGAGCCGGCGCACGCCAACTTCGGGTCGCGCGTCAGTGACGCGATCTCGATCAAGGTGGTGCGCCCGCTCGCCATCCTCCAGGGCATCACGGGCGTTGCCCTCATCCTGGCCGCGCGGATCGATCTCACCAAGGCGTTGTGGCTGGACGTGGCGATCGTGCTGTACCTCATCGCGATCGGCTACGCGCTGTTCGTCCAGATCCCGGTCGGGCACAGGCTCGTCGAGCTGACGTCGCGCGGCCCGGCTGGTGGGCCCCCGGCAGGCGGCCCTCCCATGGGCGGCCCCCCGGCAGGCGGGCCCCCGGCAGGCGGTCCTCCCGCCGGCGGCCCGCCGCCGGAGCTCATCGCGACGGCGATGAAGGCTCGTCGAGGCGGGAGCTTCCTCGGCGTGATGATCGCCATCATCGTGTTCCTGATGGTGGTGAAGCCCTTCTAGGGAGCCTCGTCGCCGGTTCGAAACGACCCGGCGATAGAATCGAGCCATGCCCACCGTCGCCGGCTCCGTCTCGGAGCTCTTGTCCCGCCTGAGCGGGATCGTGCACGTCCACGACGGCGAGATCGAGATCGCCGACGCCGCGCGCCTCCGCGCCGACGGCATCCGCGACCTCGCCTGGACGGCGGCGTTCGCGGACGACCCGGCCACGGTCGAGGCCGCGCAGTGGATCGTGTGGGAGGCCGCCCAGGCGCTCGGCGCTCGGTCCGCGAGCATTCACGAGCTGTACATGGCTCGCGCCCGAGGCGAGGTCTCGGGCTTCACGGTTCCCGCGATCAACATCCGGACGCAGACGTTCGACATGGCTCGGGTGGCCTTCGAGTCGGCGACGACGCGCGACGTCGGCGCCGTGATCCTCGAGCTCGCCCGCAGCGAGCAGACGTACACGTTCCAGCGCCCCATCGACTACTCGACGGCCGTGCTCGCCGGGGCCATCGCCGCGGAGTGGCGCGGGGCGGTGTTCATCCAGGGCGACCACTACCAGTTCAACGCCAAGAAGTACGCGGCCGATCCCGAGGCGATGACCGAGGAGATCCGCCGCGCCTGCCGGCTCGCGATCGACTCCGGCTACCGCAACATCGACATCGACGCCTCGACGCTCGTCGACCTGTCGCTCCCGACGGACGACGACCAGCAGCGTGCCAACTACGAGCGGACCGCCGAGCTGGTCGCGCTCATCCGCTCGCTGCAGCCCGATGGCGTCACGATCAGCATCGGCGGCGAGATCGGCGAGGTCGGGAAGGAGAACTCCAACGAGGCCGAGCTCCGCGCGTACCTCGATGGGCTCAACCGCGAGCTCCAGCGGCGGGCGCCGGGCGCGGTCGGGATCAGCAAGGTCAGCGTCCAGACCGGCACGTCCCACGGCGGCGTCGTCATGCCGGATGGCTCGATCGGGTCGGCGGCCGTCGACTTCTCCATCCACGAGAAGCTCGGGCAGATCGCGCGGCGTGAGTACGGGCTCGCGGGCACCGTCCAGCACGGTGCTTCGACGCTGCCGGATGAGCTGTTCCACAGGTTCCGCGAGGTCGAGACGGTCGAGATCCACCTCGCGACGGGCTTCCAGAACGCGCTCTACGAGCACCCGGCCTTCCCGCAGGAGCTCCACCGGCAGATCGAGCAGTGGTGCTTCGCCAACGCGCTGGACGAGCGCAAGCCCGACCAGACCGACGAGCAGTTCGTCTACACGACGCGGAAGAAGGCGCTGGGGCCGCTCAAGCGGCAGCTCTGGGACCTCGAGGCCAGGGACGAGATCCTGGCGGACCAGGAGAAGAAGATCTCGTTCCTGTACCACGTTCTCGGCGTCGAGGACTCGCGCTCGATGGTCGAGAAGTACGTCCAGCCGGTCGAGTGGCACCGGCCCGCGCCCGCCGCCCTTCTCGAGGCCGTTCCCGCGTCATAAGCGCTCGCGTTCCGGCTCGGCCTCTGCTTGACGATCCCGGCCGCTGCCGCGTTCCTTTCAGCTATCGGCCCTCGCAATCTTCGACGCCGCCAGGGCCGGGAGTCGGCTCTGGCCCGTGTCGACGGGCTGTTTTCCAGACCGGCAGTGAGCGGGGCGTCGCCCCGGAGGGCCCCGGATCGGGCTGGCGTGGCGTCCACGACCGCGTGGGGCGATATTCGACAGGAACTCCCGGGCGACCGGGCGACAACATCGCCACCGGCGATATCCGACGGAAACCGACCGCGATACGCGGCAGATCGCACGCGGAGTCGCGCTGAACCGCGATTCGCGCCTTGATTCGCGTATCCGGCGCTCCTATGCTCGGCCCGCGCCCGGGTTGAGGGACCCGGGCGGCGTGCCCCGCGTCCCCGCGTTCCCCGCGTGCCCCGAGGAGGTCTGACTCGCGCTCCGCAGCCCAACCACGCGGAGTCGCGGTGGTAGTGGGAGGAAGCCGTGTCGGGTCCTGGTAGTCAAGCGGACGTCGCCGCACGCGACGACGCTCACCTGCGATCGCTGGGCATCAAGCCCGAGCTGCGCAGATCGCTCGGGTTCCTGTCGAACTTCGCGGTCGCGTTCAGCTACATCTCGGTGTCCACGGGCACGTACACGCTGATCGCTCTCGGCCTCGGCGTCGGCGGACCGGCGTTCTTCTGGTCGTGGCCGGTGGTGATCCTCGGCCAGACGTTCGTGGCCCTGAACTTCGCCGAGCTCGCGAGCCACTTCCCGGTCGCGGGATCGATCTACCAGTGGTCGAAGCGACTCAGCAACAAGACGCTGGGCTGGTTCACCGGCTGGTTCTACTTCTGGGCAGGCGTGGTGACCGTGACCGCGGTCGCCGGAACCGTGCCGCTCGTCATGTCGAGCATCTTCGGGATCGATCTTGCGGCACCCAGCCCGATCGGGGCCCTCAACAACCTCGTCTTCTGGGCCCTCATCACGCTCATCTCCACGACCGTCATCAATGCCTTCGGGGTTCGCCTCCTGGCGCTCATCAACAACATCGGCGTCGGCGCGGAGATCCTCGGCATGCTCGTGTTCGCGATCATCCTCCTCATCGTGGGCCGGCACCAGGACCTGTCCGTCCTGACGACCACGGCCGGAGTCGAGCAGAGCGAAGGCGGCGGCTACCTGCCCGTCTTCGCGATCGCGATGTTCATGAGCCTCTTCGTCGTGTACGGCTTCGACACCGCCGGCACGTTCGGCGAGGAGACTCTCGATGCGTCTCGGCAGGCCCCGCGCGGCATCCTGTCGGCCATCTGGCTGTCGGGGCTCGTGGGTGCCGTGTTCCTCCTCGCGATCATCCTCGCGATTCCGGACCTGACCGCGTCGTTCGCCGACAAGTCACCGATCGCCACCTCGATCAAGGCCGGCCTCGGCGAGACGATGGGCAACGCGTACCTGTACGTCATCCTCATCGCGGTCTACGTCTGCACGCTGGCGATCCAGGGCGCCACGACCCGGTTGATGTTCTCGATGGGTCGCGATCGGCGAATGCCGCTCGGCAGCCTCTGGGGCCGGGTCCACCCGACGTTCAAGACGCCCGCGTACGCCGCCGTCGCGGTCGGCGTCATCGCCGCCGTGCCCTTCTTCGTCACCGACAATCCTGGCCTGCTCGCGACTGGCGCGACCGGCCTGATCTACCTCAGCTACCTCATGTGCAACATCGGTGTCCTCATCGCACGCCAGCGCGGCTGGCCGCACCAGGGCGCCTGGTTCAAGCTCGGCAGCTGGGGAACCATCATCAACATCCTGGCCCTGATCTACGGCGGGATCATGGTCATCAACTTCGGCCTGTGGAAGAGCTCGCTGTTCGGCTCGTTCGGCACCGCGCTCCGGGACAACACGAACCCGTCGTTGACGATCATCACCTCTGGCGGCAAGACCATCTCGTTCCTGCCGGACATTCCGTTCTTCGAGGCAACGGTGCTCCTCATCCTGGTCGTCGGCATCGTGTACTACTTCGCCACCGGACAGGGCCGGAAGGTCGACCAGACCGAGGCCGACCTTGCCACCGGCGAGACCGCGATCGCCTGAGGCGCCCTCCGAGCCCGGGCACGTGACCTCGACACCCATCGAGGAGGAGCTGCGGGGCGCGCTGCGTGATGACCTCACGCGCGCGCTCCGTCGCTTGCCGGAGCTTGCGGCCGCGGCGGCTCCGGAGCTGACGTTCACCCCGCTCTCGGGCGGGATCACCAATCGCAACTTCCTGGTCACGCGCGCGGCGGATGGCTCGAAGCTCGTCCTGCGCCTTGCCGGCAACGACACGCACCTGCTCGGCATCAGCCGGGAGGTCGAGCACGCGGCAACGGTTGCCGCGGCCGGCGTCGGCGTGGGGCCTGAGGTCGTCGCCTTTCTACGACCGGAGGGCTACCTCGTCACCCGCTTCATCGAGGGCCGGCCGGTTCCCGAGCAGGAGATGCGGGCGTCTCCCGAGCGCCTCGCTGAGGTCGCCGACGCCCTCCGGCGCATCCACAACGGCCCGGCCATCCCGGGCCTGTTCGTGCCGTTCCGGATCGTCGAGGCATATCGCGCCCTGGCCCAGTCACGCGGCGTGACGATCCCACCGGAGTACGAGCTGGCGCAGGCGATCGCGCGGCGCATCGAGCTCGCCTGCCTGACGGCGCCGGTCGAGCTCCGGCCCTGTCACAACGACCTCCTCAACGCGAACTTCATCCACGACGGCACGCGGCTGCGGATCGTCGATTGGGAGTACGCCGGGATGGGCGACCCGTTCTTCGATCTCGGGAACTTCTCGATCAACCACGAGCTCGATGCGGACGGCGATGCCGCGCTGCTGGCCGCGTACGCAGGCGAAGCGAGGCCGTCGGCGCTGGCGCGGATCACGCTCATGCGCGTCCTCTCGGACTTCCGCGAAGCCATGTGGGGCGTCCTGCAGCAGGGCATCTCGACCCTCGACGTCGACTTCGTGGCCTACGCCGCCGAGCATTTCGACCGCCTGCTGACGGTGGCGTCACGCCACGCATTCGAGCGGGCCTTGATCGAGACCGCCGAGGGCTGACCGCCGGAAGCTCCGGCCAGCGTCCTGGGCGTCAGGCCGGCAGGTCGGCGTGCGGGTGGCCTCCCGCCGGCTCGCGACCGCCGCCGCGCGCGGCGCCGACGCCCGCCACGACCACGAGCCCGATCCCCACGACCTGGAGCGCCGACGGCAGCTGCGCGAGCAGCAGGCCGCCGACCACCAGCGCCACGCCCGGCTCGAGGGCCATGAGCGTTCCGAAGGCCGATGTCGTGATCCGCCGCAAGGCCAGCATCTCCAGCCCGAAGACCGCGATCGGCTGCAGCAGCGCGAGCCCGATCGCGGCGAGCACGACCTCGATCGTGATGTGCCCGGCCAGGGCCTGCGGCAGACCGAAGACGGCCGCGACGACCGCGGCGATCGGGATCGTGATCGACAGGCCCTCGATGCCGGCGAAGCGATCGCCGACCCGGGCGGTCAGGAGGATGTAGATCCCCCAGCCGAGACCCGCGCCCAGGGCCAGGAGGATGCCGATCGCGTCTGCGCGACCCGACCATGGCTGGGTGAGCAGGAGGACACCGAGGAGGCCGAGGACCGGCCAGGCCAGCCGGGCGAGCGACCGCGTGCCGATCACCGCGACACCGAGCGGCCCCAGGAACTCGATCGCAACCACGGTGCCGAGCTGGAGGCGCGCCACGGCCTCGAGGAACAGGACCGTCATGGCGCCCGTCGTCGCACCGAGCCCGACGGCGTAGACCAGCTCCCGGCGGGTCCGGCCGCGCAGCCTCGGGCGCCGGAGCGCCACCAGGATGGCGGCACCCGCCGTCATCCGGAGGAAGACGGTCCCCGCGGGCCCGACCGCGCCGAAGAGGCCCGTCGAAAGGGCGGCGCCCAGCTGCACGGACAGGATCGCCAGCAAGGCCAGGAGCCACGCGGGCACCTTGTCCGCGGCGGCGAGCGGTGCGAGCGGTGCGAGCGGTGCGAGCGGTGTGAGCGGCTGCGGGGGTGGTGGTGGCGATGCGCCCGGGTCGTGCACGGGCCCATGATCGGGCGCGCCGGGAGTTGCGACACTTTCGGGGTGAGTGAGCAGGCCCGCGTCGTGGTCATCGGCGGCG
>JAICVI010000202.1 GCA_025935415.1 Chloroflexota bacterium | reverse complement strand
CAACGACACCGGCGCCAATGAGATCGCCCTCTGGCAGCGCAAGGCCGAGGGCTGGCCGCGCGAGACCGCATGCGACCGCAGATACGATGCCGCGGTGACCCCGCTGGAGCTCGGGCTCTTCGCGCTCGCGGTGATCGCCGGTGGCGTGGCCGCCATCGCGGGCTTCGGCATCGGCAGCCTCCTGACGCCGGCGTTGGGCGCGAGCATCGGGATCGGCGCCGCGGTCGCCGTGGTGGCCGTGCCGCACGCCCTGGCGACCGCGACGCGCCTGTGGGCGCTGCGTGACGCGATCGACGTTCGGATCCTGCGAACCTTCGGGCTCGCGAGTGCCGCGGGCGGGCTTGGCGGTGCGGCGCTCCAGGGCTTCCTCGCCAGCCCGCTGCTCTCCGTCGTGCTCGGCGGATTGCTGATTCTCGCGGGCGCGCTGGAGCTGACCGGCCTCAATCGCCGGCTGTCGCTGTCCGGCGGGCTGGCGACCGTGGCCGGGCTCGTGGCCGGCGCCTTCGGCGGGCTCGTCGGCAACCAGGGCGGGATCCGCTCCGCGGCCCTGCTGCAGGCGGGCCTGTCGCCGCGCGCCCTGGTGGCGACGGCAACCGCCACGGCGATTCTCGTCGATGCCGCCCGAGTGCCCGTCTACCTCGTGACCAGCGCCGATGCGCTCGCCGCCAACGCCCGGCTCGTCGTGATCCTCGCCGCAGGCGTCCTCATCGGCACCGCAGTCGGCGCCCCGGTCCTGCGCCGGCTCCCCGAATGGCTGTTCCGGAGGATCCTGGCCCTGACGCTGCTCCTGCTCGGAGCGCTGCTCCTGGCCTCCGCCGCACAGGCGCTGTGACCGCCGCAATGACCGCCCCGGCTACGATTCGCGGGTGCGATTGATCGACAGCCATTGCCACCTGAACGCCGAGCGCTTCGCCGGCGACGAGGCGGCGGTGCTGGCGCGAGCTCGCGAGGCGGGCCTGGAGCGGGTCCTCGTTCCGGGCTGGAACGTTGCCTCCAGCCGGCGCGCGCTCGAGCTCCTCGATGCCTTCGACTGGCTGGACGGCTCCGTCGGCGTTCACCCGCACGATGCGGCGAAGGTCGACCAGCGGGGCTGGGACGAGATCGCCCGAGCCGCAGCGAACCCGCGGGTCGTCGCCATCGGGGAGACGGGGCTCGACTACGACCGCGTGTTCTCGCCGATCGAGGCGCAGCTCGACAACCTCCGCCGGAACCTCGCGCTGGCGCTCGACACGGGCAAGCCCGCGATCCTGCATGTGCGCTCGCGGGACGGCTTCGCCGACGCCCAGGACGCGATCGTCACCGAGCTGGGGCGCGCCGGATTCGGGGCACAGCGCATGGTGGCGGCATTCGGCACGGACCGCCCGCCGGCGATCATCCACTCGTTCTCCGGGTCCGCCGAGTACGCCCGACGCGTCCTCGACCTCGGCCTCGCCATCTCGATCTCCGGGCTGGCCTTCCGGAACGGCGAGGAGGCGACCGCCGGAGTGGCGCGCCTCGTCCCGCCCGATCGCCTGCTCGTGGAGACCGACTCGCCCTTCCTCGCACCCCCCGGCGCGCCGAAGCACCGCAACGAGCCCGAGTGGGTGCGGATCACGGCCGAGTGGGTGGGGGAGTGCCGGTCGACCGCGCCGGACCGGCTCGGCGACGATCTCATCGCCGCGTACGACCGCACATTTCGCTCGATCCATCCGTCGGAGGCCGCGTGAACGATCAGCCCGCGCCCCAGCCACGTCTCTCGCGACGAGCCGTCCTCCGGGGCGCCGTCCTGCTCGCCATCAGCGGCCTCGCGGCCGCCTGCCAGCGGGCACTCTCGCCAACGCCGGGTCCGACCGTCGCGGGGGCTACCGCGACCCCGCTCCCGCCACCCACCCTGTCCCCGTTGCCGACGCTCGCCCCGACGGCCAGCCCGTCGTCCGCCCCGACGGGTCTGACCCTTCGCCAGAAGATCGCCCGGATGATCGTCGTCGGCTTCCGTGGCCTGACCCCGGACACCTCGCCCTGGGTCGTCAAGGCGATCCGCGACGAGCAGCTGGGCGGCGTGATCCTCTTCGACCGCGACGGGCCCACGGGCGGCGTGCGCAACATCCAATCGCCGGGCCAGGTCCGCCGGCTCGTCTCGGACCTGAAGGCGCTGGCGCCGGATCGCGAGCTGATCGTGGCGATCGACCAGGAAGGCGGGCTGGTCACCCGCCTCTCGACCAAGTACGGCTTCCCGGCCCTGGCCTCGGAGGCGACCATCGGCGCGAAGGACGAGGCGGCGGTGAAGTCGTGGGCGGCGGGCCTCGTGGGCACGCTCGCCGACATGGGCATCACCCTGAACTTCGCACCCGTGGTCGACGTCAACGTCAACCCGAAGAACCCGGCCATCGGCGCGCTCGGGCGGTCGTTCTCGGCCGACCCCGACGTGGTGGCGCGCGATGCCGCGATCGAGGTGGCGGCGCATCGGAAGCAGGACGTTCGCACCGCCCTGAAGCACTTCCCCGGCCTCGGCAGCGCGACGGTCAACACGGACTTCGGTGTCTCCGACGTCACGACGACCTGGACGGACGACGAGCTCGACCCGTACCGGAGCCTCATCGATGCCGGGCTCGTGGATCTCGTCATGGCGGCCCACGTCGTGAACGGGCGCATCGACCCGGACGCGCCGGCGTCCTTGTCCCACGCGACGATCACGGACCTGCTCCGGGGCCAGCTGGGCTTCGAGGGTCCGGTGGTGACCGACGACATGCAGGCCGTGGCCATCACGGATGCGTTCGGCGACGACGACGCCGTCCGTCTGGCGATCGAGGCCGGGTGCGACCTCCTGCTCTTCGCGAACCAGTCGGTCTACAAGCCCGCGCGCTTCGGCCAGGTGGTCGACCTCGTTGAGGGGCTCGTGCAGGACGGAACGATCACGGAAGCGCGAATCGATGCGTCCGTGGCCCGCCTGGAGCAGCTGTTCCCGCCCAGGCCCGGCGCCGCGGGCTGAGCTGCAGCCAGCTCCGGTTGTGCGGCGGTTGACACCCGGCGAGCGGGCCTTCTAGTATTGCTAGCACTCTCACACCGAGAGTGCTAATCGGCTCGGATCCCGAGGGTCCGCTGGCCCGGCGAGAGGTGCCGGAGGCGCGGATCGGGATCGACCGGAGAGGCACCAGCGGGGCAAGCCCCGCAACAGATGACCGGGCGCGAGGCGCCCATGACCGTTGGTTCGGACGGCTTCGGCCGTCCCCAGGAGGGAACACGTTGGCCACCGCCACGAAGACCAAGCTCCAGCCGCTCGGCGACCGCGTCGTCGTCAGGCCGACCCCCCGCGAGGAGATGACCAAGAGCGGCATCGTCCTCCCGGATACCGCCAAGGAGAAGCCCCAGGAGGGCGAGATCCTCGCCATCGGGCCGGGCGCCTTCGACAACGAGGGCAAGCGCGTCGCGATGGACGTCAAGGTCGGACAGAAGGTCCTCTACGGGAAGTACTCGGGCACCGAGTTCAAGCTCGAGGACGAAGAGCTCCTGATCGTCAGCCAGAAGGACATCCTCGCGGTCGTCGGCGAGTAGTCGCCGCGCCGACCGCGTCCTCACCACGCCACCACAGCACCCTGGAGGGATCACCTTGGCCAAGCAGCTCAGCTTCGACGAGACCGCTCGTCGTTCGCTCAAGAAGGGCATCGACCGCCTCGCCGATGCGGTGAAGGTGACGATCGGCCCCAAGGGCCGGACCGTCGTCCTCGACAAGAAGTTCGGCAGCCCCACGATCACCAACGACGGCGTCACCAGCGCTCGCGACATCGAGCTCGATGACCCGTTCGAGAACATGGGCGCGCAGCTCCTCAAGGAGGTCGCGACCAAGACCGACGACGTCGCCGGCGACGGCACCACCACCGCGGTCGTGCTCGGCCAGGCGATGGTCT
>JAICVI010000137.1 GCA_025935415.1 Chloroflexota bacterium | reverse complement strand
GCGAGCCCGGACCGCTCGTCGACGTCGTTCGCCACAACGACGAGGACGTCCGCTCGCTGGGCCGCCTGCTCGTGCACCTCGACCGGGACTACGCCGACGACGCGCGCTGGAACGAGGCGCCGCCCGGAGATCTCGCTGGCCTGGCGAGAGCCTTCTCCCGCGAGGGCCGGCACGAGGACGCGCTCGGCTGCCTCGAAACGGCGCTCGCCGCACGACCCGCGCCGCCCGCTCCACGGCCGGGGTCATACGAGGAGCCGGCTCCGGAGCGGGCGCGGCTCGCGGCGCGGGAATCCCGGTCGGATGACGACGTCTGGTGGTCGCCGCGCCGGAGGCCGGACTTCGGCGGTCACGCGGGCCGGTACCCAGCGCCCGGGGCTTGGGACGCGGTCGAATCGGGTCGTCGAGACGCGCCATGGACCGAGACGCGGATGCTCGCCGAGCGGGCGCGGCTGCTTCGGCGGCTCGGCCGTTACGCCGATGCCGAGGCCGCCTGGGTCGCGCTCGCGGCGAATCGCGGCGCCCTCGGGACCCTCGCATGGATCGAGGTGGCCAAGCTGCGCGAGCATCGACTCGGCGATCTCGCGGGCGCCATCGAGGCCGCGACCGCGGCGCTCCGGCTCGCCGAGCGTCAGGCTTGGCTGGGCCGCCCGCTCTCGCGGCTGGAGACCTCGCTCGGGCGGCGGCTGGCGAGGCTCGGAGCGCGGGTCATTCGTCGACGCACCGCCGCGAGGTCCGGCACGGCCTCGAGGCCCGGGCCCTCGACGGTCAGGGACGCGGCTGCGGCGGCCAGCGTCGTCGGATCACCGAGGGACGGCACGAGCGAGCCCGCGAGCATCGCCGCGAGGAAGACATCGCCCGCGCCGGTCGAATCGATGACGTTGCCGGATGGGATCGCCGGGTAGCGATCAACGCTCGGCTGCGCACCTGGGAGCGTCGCGCGGAGGACCCGCCCGCCGGCGGCTCCCTCCGTCCAGACGAGCGTCGCGCCCGGCGCGAACAGCGGAAGGACGTCTTCGGGTCGTGTCTCCGGTGCAAGGTCTTCCCGGCTCACCACCGCGAGCGTGGCCGCGCGCAGCAGCGGCGAGGGTTCGGGCGATCGGGGCCGGATCACCTCCCCGGCAACGAGGGTTCGGAGCAGCCCCTGCCAGCCGAGGGCCACGAGCGGCGCCGGATCGTCGGACGCCAGGCCGACCCATTCGTCGCCGACCTCGTCCGCCACCGGCACCACGAGCAGCGCGTCGAAGCCCGCGGTCCACCGGCGCGGCAGCGCGGTGAGCGGGATCCGTTCCGCAGTCGAAAGCAGGAGATGGGTCACGTTGTTGAACACAGGCCCCGACTGGAGGCCGGCCACGGCCATGGCCACCCCGGCATCTCGCACGACCTCGAGCTCGTGCGCTTGGGCGGCCTCCTCGTCAGCACCCACGACGGCCCAGACCTCGAGCCCGAGCCTCGCCAGCGCCAGGGAGGTGAAGAGCACGGCGCCGCCCAGTCGCCAGCCTCGCGGGTCCTCCGCGACGATGTCGCGCGAGGCCGCCCCGACGACCAGCACGACGGGCGAATCCGAGCTCACGGGGTATCCTTCGGGGCCACTTCCCAGCGCATCGGAGCGACCGGTTGTACTTCTACGAGCTGCACGAAGGCGACGATGACGTCTTCTCCGACCTCATGCTCGTCAGCGACGAGCAGATGGAGCCGGAGGACTTCTTCGAGCTGGTCCAGGCCATTCGCGTCCAGGTCCAGGACACCTTCGAGGAGGACTCCCTCATCGAGGCGATCGCGCACGAGCTGGAGCGTGAGCACGGGTTCACGTTCATCTCCGATGACCGGCTCGAGGCATCCGTCCACGTCTCTCCCGACGAACAGGAGAACCGCCTCATCTCGATCGACGACACGATCGGCGAGTCGGCGGAGTTCCGGACGCTCCTCGCGGACTTCGACGGCAGCTCGAACAACTAGCCGCCTTCGCCGGCCCTACCGGCTGAAGAGGATCTCGAGCACGTCGCCGTCCGCGACCCGATAGGTCTTCCCCTCCGACCGCAGCCGTCCGGCCTTGCGCGCCTCGGCCGTGGAGCCGAGCTGGAGCAGATCCTCGTAGGCCACCGTCTCGGCACGGATGAAGCCCTTCGCGAGGTCGCTGTGGATCGCGCCCGCGGCGTCGACCGCCGTGGAGCCGTTCGGGATCGGCCAGGCGCGGACCTCGTCCGGGCCGGCAGTGAGGAAGGAGATCAGTCCCAGGAGCTCGTAGGAGAGGCGAATCACGCGCTCGAGGCCCGACTCCGCAATCCCGAGCTCCTCCATGAACGTGTCGGCGTCGGCCGCGTCCAGCTCGCCGAGCTCCATCTCGATCTTCGCCGAGAGGAAGTCGACCATCGCCTGGCGATGGTCATAGGCGTCACGGATGCGCGCCACGAGGGCGGGCGCCGACTCGATCTCCGCCTCGCCGACGTTCAGCAGCACGAGCACCGGCTTCTCGGTCAGGAAGCGGAAGCCGCGGACGGCCTTGGCCTCGTCGGCCGAGAGCCCGGCGTCCCGGATGGGTCGGCCGGCCTCCAGCTCTGTCTTCAGGCGCCGCAGCACGACTTCCTCGCGCTCGTTGGCCTCCCGTTCCGCTGGCGTGCCGTGCCGGCCGCTCGACCCGAGCCGCTCCAGGCGCCGATCGACCATCGAGAGGTCCGCGAGGATGAACTCGAGATCCAGTCGCTCGAGGTCGCGCGCCGCGTCGACGGCGCCATCCGCGTGGGGGACCGACGGATCCTCGAAGGCCCGGACGACGTGCAGCAGCGCGTCCGATTCGCGGAGCCGGGCAAGGTGCTCGGCCGGCAGCTCCTCCGTGCCGACGTGCCCCTCGGACGACGGCGGCGGTGCCGGGAGGTCGACGTAGGTGACATCGGCCTGGACGACCTTCTTCGGCCGGTAGATCTCCGCGAGCCGGTCCAGCCGCGCATCGGGGACCTTCACGACGCCGACGTTCAGCGTGAGCGCGCCGTAGCCGCCGGTCTCCGCGTGGCCGCGGGTCAGCGTGTTGAAGACGGTGGTCTTGCCGCTCCCGGCAAGCCCGACGATCGCGATCTGCACCTTCGCTCAGCCGCCAGCTAGTAGCCGGCGCTGGGATCGACGACGTTCCGGAGTGGCTCCCCGCGGCTGAAGCGCACGAGGTTGTCGCAGAACAGGTCGATCGAGCGGTCGAGCACGCGGGCGGACGACCACGCTGTGTGCGGCGTCAGGATCACGTTCGGCAGCTCCCAATACGGGGACGACGGCGGCAGCGGCTCGTCGCGGAAGGTGTCGAGCGCCGCGCCGCCGATGCGGTTGTCTCGAAGGGCCCGGATGAGCGCGGTGTCGTCGACCAGCCGGCCGCGCGCGACGTTGATGAGCCAGGCGTCGCGCTTCATCGCCGCGATCGCGCCCTCGTCGATCATGCTCTCCGTCTCGCCCGTCAACGGCGCCGCCAGCACCACCACGTCCGACTCCGCCAGGAGGTCGCGGAGCCCGTCGGGCCCGACGATCCGCTCCACCCGTGGCTCGAACGGGAAGTCCTCATCCGTCGGTGGCTCGGCCGCCGGGAGCGTGCCGCCCGGCAACGAGACGCCGCGCCCACCCTCGGCATCAGGCCCACGCCGGCGCATCGCGATGACCCGGGCGCCGAAGGCGGAGGCGAGGCTCGCAACGGACCGCCCGAGCGATCCGTAGCCCACGATCCCGATTGTCAGCTCCCGCAGCTCGCGACCCTCCAGCGGCTGCCAGGTTCGCTCCCGCTGGAGCTCGAGCAGGTCCGGGAGGTCGCGCGCGATCGCGAGGATCATCAGCAGCACATGCTCCGCGATCGGGCGCGAGAAGACGCCGCGAGCATTCGTGACCAGCACGTCGCGAGCCAGCGCCGCCGGGGTCAGCGCACGCTCGACACCGGAGGTCGCGGAATGCACCCAGGTGAGGTGCGGCGCGCGTGCAAGCAGCCGATCGAAGGCCTCGGCCACGAGCCAGCCCCGCAGGAGCACCTCGACATCGTCGACCGGGCCATCCGCCAGCCCTTCAACGCTCAGGTTCACGATCCGTGAACCGGGCGCCGCCTCCTGGATCCGCTCGAGGTCCCTCGCGCGAACGCGGGCCGAAAGGATCGGGCTGACCGCGATCGCCAGGGGAACGCCGTTCGGCCCGCGACCGGGGCCCGCCGTGGTCCTCACGCCGGCAATCCTACGCGAGCGATTCGGCGCCCCTCGGGAGCATCCGCTCGATCCAGCGCGAGGGCTCGGCGATCTCGTCGGGCGTCGGCAGCGACTCCGGGCCATCCCAGATCCGCGCCAGCGCCGCGCGCCCGCGCGCCTCGGCGATCGCGCGCACGAACCGCTCGCCCTTCGCGTACTGCTCCATCTTCAGGTCCATGCCGGTCAGCCGGAGGACCGCGCGCTCGAAGCCGCTGCGGCGCTGGCGCCGCTCGTGGAAGCGCTCGGAGATCTTCTCGACGTCCTCGACCAGGCCGCGCCCGACCTCGTCCATGACGTAATCGCTGAAGCCCTCGAGCAGGCTCATCACGGCCTGGGTCTCTCGGAACAGCGCCTTCTGCTCGTCGCCCATGATCGATTCCATCCAGTGCTCGCCGCCGGCCTCGCCTCGCAGCGAGCGGCCGATCGCCCGGAGCGTGTCGCGCCCGAGGTTCGAGGCGTTGCCGCTGAACATCGTCAGCTGGCGCTCGAGCCGCGACGCGATGTACGGCCGCAGCCAGGGATGCGCCTCGAACTCGAAGGCGTGGGTCGTCTCATGCAGCGCGATCCAGGTCCGGAACGGCGCCACCGGGATCCCGAGCGCATGCGCCGTTCCGCGGATGTTCTCCTCGACGAACAGCAGCCGCCCGTCCTCCGCCTCCGCGGAGAGCAGCGCAATGTCGTACTGCCCCAAGACGCGCTGGCCCATGAAGCCGAGGAGGTAGCCGAGCTGCTGGCTGGTCACCCAGCGATTGGCGAGCGCCATCGTTGCCCGCGTGAGCCCGCCACCCTCGGGCACGACCTGGTCGAGGAGCTCGTCCTCCATCCGCGAGATCAGCGCCCGGAAGGTCCCGACGTTCGCCCGGATCCAGCCGGCGCGGTCGACGACGGCGGCGCGCTCGACCACGCCGGGGAGCTGCGTGCCCAGCGCCTCGGCAAGCCGCGGCGCCACGCGGGCCATGGCCTCTCGGTAGGCGCCGTCGGCGGCCTTGAGCTCGAGCGCGGAGAGCCCTCCGGGCGCCTTCGATGCCCGCCCGATCGCGATTCGCTCGACGCTGCCCCAGTCGACCAGGCCCCGGCGCGCGGCGCGCTCCGCTCGTCGCCCGAGCACGGTCGCCGCGGCACCGATCGCCGATCCCAGGAGGAAGCCCGCCTGCCAGCGGCGGTCGGAGGTCCAGCCCGGCGAGCGCCCCCCGGCCTTGCCGCCAAGGTCGCGACCGCGGCGCCTCGAGCCGCTCTTGCCGGACGCCTCGCCGGCCCCGTCGTTCGTGCCGTTCAGGGCGTCACTGTCCGTCACGCGGCGCTTCCCGCGAGCTCGACGGCCACGACATCCGGGAAGGCCTCGCCGAACATCCGCTCCGCGATCGCGCGGAAGGTGTCGACCGGACCGGTCGTGAGCTGGATGTGCTTTGCGCGCTCGTGCCGGTCGGCTCCGCTGTGCCCGTCGGCACCCCCGGACCCAGGGGCGGCAGACGTCCCCGGCGCCTCCAGCCCGTTGATCGACACCAGCTCCGCCAGCGCGGACGCGGTCGCGGACGCCGAATCCACGAGCGCGATCCCCTCCCCCGCGACCGCCTCGATCACCGGTCGGAGCAGCGGGTAGTGCGTGCAGCCGAGCAGGAGCGTGTCGATCCGCGCGGACGGCGGCAGCGGGAATACGAACTCTCCCCTCGCGTCGCGCTCCCCGAGAAGGGGTGCAAGGGCCTCGCGGATGTCCGCCTCGACCTCCGGGCCGGACAGGAGCCCGGCCTCGACCATCGGCACGAATGTCGGCGTGGCGTGCTCGTAGACCTCGACCGCCGGGTTCTCGTCCTTGATCGCCTCGAAGTAGGCGTGCGAGCGGATCGTCGCGGGGGTGCCGATCACGCCTACACGGCGGTTGCGCGTCGCAAGCGACGCCGACGTCGCGCCGGGCCGGATCACGCCGAGGATCGGCAGGTCATAGCGACGGCGAAGGTCGCCCAGCGCGATCGCCGTGGAGGTGTTGCACGCGACCACGACTGCCTTGACGTCGCGCTCCACGAGGACGTCGATCGATTCGGTCGAGAAGTCTCGGACCTCGTCGTCCGGCCGGGTGCCGTACGGCGCTCGCGCGTTGTCGCCGAAGTAGATCGTCGACTCGTCAGGGGACCGT
>JAICVI010000075.1 GCA_025935415.1 Chloroflexota bacterium | reverse complement strand
TCCCGATGACGCCTGCCGCAGCCACCCCGATGGGTGGCCAGGCGAGGAGCGCGAGACCGAGCCGCCGAAGCGGGTCGTCCGACGAGCCGGTCAGGAGCTCGCTTGCCGAGAGTCGCCGGCCGGTTGCGCGGGTTCCGCGGCGCACCCGGTCGCCCTCCGCGGGCCACGCCGAGCCCCAGGAGTCGCGAGCGCTGCGGGCGCGGGCGCTGGCGCGCGTGGTGGTGGCCGCGGCGGCGGGGCGGTTCGATCGGTCGAATGCCCAGCCGTCGGTCCTGGCGGAGCCTTTCCTCGACGTCCTCCCGCCGGCCGAAGCGGCTGTGGAGGCGCTCGCAGCCCGCGGGCGCGTGCCCGACCTCCGCGCCGCCGCCGGTGCGGGCGCGTCCTCGGGGGCCGTTTCGAAAGCACCTTCGGAAGCCGTCCAATCGCCAGCCGCCTCGGGGCCACCGATGGCGGCGTCGGGCGCGGAACCTGCCTCCCCCGCCCCGGCCATTCGGCGCGCTCGCGACTGGTACTCCGGACCGTGCTTTCGGGGATCGGCGTACTCGCGAGGGTTGATGATCCAGTACTCGCCGGTCGACGGCCCGTACCAGGAGGCGCCGCTCCAGGTCGGGTCGTTCGGGTCGCGGGCCTCGTCGTACGAGGTCGAGCCCATCGTGGCCTTGCGGGTGTTCCGGCGCCGCCCCGTCGCGCCCGACGGGCCGCCTGGTCGACTACCGGTCGAACCGGTCCTCGTCGAGCCGCGGCGTGGGCCGGCGCTGCCGGCGGATGGCCCCGTGGCTCCGGGTCCGCTCGCGCTCCCCGCCGCTCGACCGCCCGCCCGCCGCCGGGCCTGCTCGCGCGCCGCGCGGGCGCGGTCCGGGTCCGCGCGCCACGGCTGGGCGGGCCCACCAGCAGGCCCCGCGGGGCCTCGCCGGACGGCGGGAATCGGCCGCCCGGTGCGGATCGATTCGTAGGCTTCGTGGATCGCGAGGAAGCGCGGGAGCGCTGCCTCCCCCGCCGAATCGGGGTGGTACGCCTTGGCGAGCCGCCGGTAGGCCTTCTTGACCTCGGCCATCGGCGCACCCGGCTGGAGGCCGAGCGTCCGGTACGGGTCGCTCATCGGTGGCTGGTCGCGCACCTGCCAAGCGTAAGCGTCGGACCGCCGGCCGGCCCGTTCCCGCGGTCGGCGGGTACCGCGCGGAGCGGGTGCCCTGAGCGGCCGGCCTCGAAGAGCCGGTTCCGCGAGCGGATCAGATGCCGCTAGCGAATGAGCTCCCCGAGCGGTGCGAGCTCGAACGCCGCGACGGCCTCGGCGGCGGGACGGCCGTGCGCATCCGGCGAGATCGGGCGGTGGTAGCGGGCGAGCATCCGCAGCGGCTGGCCGTCGAGCACCCCGGCCTGGACGAGCGCCTCGACCGAGGCCGCCGATGTCGCTCGATCGGTCGCGCCGCCGTCCTCGATCTTGAGCGCCAGCCCGGTGGCGCCGACGTCCCCGCCGCGAGTTCGCGAACCCGGCACGATCGCGAAGCATCGAAGGCCTTCGGCGCCGCCTTTCGCCGCGATCCGACCCGGCATGGCCTTCGCAACGGACGTGTCGAGTCGATCTCGAGTCCCGCCCACGAGCTCGGGATGGGCGAGCATCGCGTCCCGCACGATCTTCATCGCGCCGGCCACGGACGACCGCGAGTCCTCCGGCGGGATCGCCTCGGGGTCCGCGAGGAACGCGTAGGCCCGAGCGATCTCGCGGAGCGGAAAGGCATAGGTTGGAACGCCACAGGCATCGATGCCGCTCACGAGCTTCACCGAGGTGGTGCCGAAGGCGCGCGCCACGGCATCCCGCGCGGCCTTCTGTGCCGGGTGCTCGTCGAGCCAGTACTCGTCCGGGTTCCAGCCACCGAGGCGCGACAGCAGCAGGAACGACGCGTGGTACCCGGAGCACATGTGCCGGATCTCGCCGGGTCGCTCGCCGTCGCGCGCCAGTCGCGCGGCGGTGAGGGCATCTATCGGCACGCCTTCCGTGCTCAGCGCGAGCCCCGCCTGGCTGACCCCGGTTCGGCGGAACATCGCCTGGAGCGTGCGGACGTGGAGGTCCTCGCCGGAGTGGCTCGCCGCCATGACCGCGATCTCCGGTGCTTCGAGCTCGAACTCCTTCTGGCCCCCCGCCTGGAGCAGTGCCAGGATCCCGAACGGCTTGACCGCGGACCGCAGGTTGACCACGTGATCCGCGTCGCCGAGGACGTGGAGCATCCGGCCGCCAGCGTCGACCTCGACGATGTCGCCCCGGTGGGCGCTCTCCTCCAGCCCGTTTCGGAGCTGGCGGACGAGCACCGGCGGCGCCTGCTTCCGCGGCTTCACGACAGCTGGACCGGCCACGGCATGAGGGTACTCTGGCGGCCCTCCGGAACGGCTCGTGACGGTGCCGGGACGCACCGCCTGCACGACCCCGGAAACGGCCGCCCACGATGCTACGATCCAGCCCCGTGACCCTCCCGTCGACGCTCCACGTCTCGCAGCACCCGGCCGTGCTCCACAAGCTCGGAATCCTGCGCGACGAGAGGACCGAGCCGAAGAAGTTCCGCGAGGTGGTGCGCGAGCTCTCATGGCTGCTCGGCTACGAGGCGCTGGCCGACGCGCGCGTGCGTGAGCGCGACGTCCGGACGCCGCTCGAGACGATGACCGGGCACGAGCTCGGGGAGCGAATCGGGCTCATTCCGATCCTCCGGGCCGGACTGGGGATGGTCGACGCGATGCTCGAGCTGATGCCGACCGCCGAGGTCTGGCACCTCGGGCTGTTCCGGGACGAGCGGACGCTCCAGCCGGTCGAGTACTACAACAAGCTGCCCGACGCCGCGAACGTCGATCTCTGCCTGATCCTCGACCCGATGCTCGCCACGGGCGGCTCCGCGACGGCCGCGATCGAGGTCCTGAAGCGCTGGGGGGCGGTCACGCCGGTGCGGATCAAGCTCGTGAACCTGATCGCGGCCCCGGAGGGCGTCCAAGCGGTCGCGACGGCCCACCCCGACGTCGAGATCTACTGCGCGGCCCTGGACCGCCAGCTGAACGACAAGGGCTACATCATGCCCGGGCTCGGGGACGCCGGCGATCGCCAGTTCGGGACGGGCAAGGCCGGCTAGCGCGCCCTCGGGTTCACGAACTTGCAAGCCGTGCGTGACCACGGCCAGGGAGCGGACAGGGCCGCGCGCCTACGATTCGACCGACCGCGAATTGCGTAGGGCAAGCGATGGACTTTCCGGCGTGGCTCCGCGCCACACATTGGCTCAATGCGTTCTTTCTGGGCTTCCTGATCCGCGCGGGAATCCAGATCCTCGGCGCCTATCCGCGCCTGTACTGGAACGACCACTCAACGCCGGGCACGGAGTGGCTGAAGTTCGCCAGGCGGCCGATCCCGTCCGATCGCCCGTGGATCACCCTCGAGCAGGAGCGCGATGTCTCGCCGCTGCTGGGCCAGCCCGGCGGCAACAACCTCGGCCTGGGCCGGCATTGGCACTTCGCGGCGGCGCTCTTCTGGATCGTGAACGGGCTCGTCTACGTGCTGCTCCTCGTGGTCAGCGGCGAGTGGCAGCGGCTCGTCCCGACATCCCTGTCCATCGTGGGCGAGGCGTGGCAAGCGTTCCTGACATACCTCAGCCTCCAACAGCCCCCTTCGGCCGCGCACTCGCCGTATGACGCGCTCCAGCAGCTCGCCTACGCGGCCGTCGTGTTCCTGCTGGGGCCATTCCTGATCCTCACGGGAGCCGCCCAGTCGCCCGGCCTGGAGGCCCAGTTCCCGCGGTTTGCCGCGATCTTCGGTGGCCGGCAGGGAGCGCGCAGCCTGCACTTCCTCGGCCTGGTCGCCTTCGTGGCTTTCACGCTGGTCCACACGTTCATGGTGGTCGTCACGGGTTTCTCGAGGAACATGGCCGACATGCTCTTCGGCGAGCATGGAGCGGACGAGGGCGCGGCCGTGATCGTCGGGCTCGGCCTGATCGGGGCGATGTTCGCCGCGTACGGCATCACGTCATGGGCCTCGCGACGCTGGCCCCGTTCGGCGCAGCACGCGCTCGGTCGGCTGATCCGTCCCGCCATGCGACCACTCGCCCTTCGGACGCGCTCCCGCCAGCACTACCCCGCGGCGAGCATCTCGCCGGAGCTGCTGGTGAACGGAGCGCCACCGGATACGGCGGACTACCGCGCGCTGGCCGAGGCCGCGTTCGCCGGCTGGCGTCTCGACGTGGACGGGCTCGTCGGACGGCCGCTGCACCTCTCGGCGGCGGATCTCCGGGGGATGCCCGAGCAGACCCAGATCACGAAGCACCATTGCATCCAGGGCTGGTCCGGCATCGCCGAGTGGACCGGCGTCCCGCTCGGCGCGATCCTGGACGCCTGCGCGCCACAACCGAAGGCGCGATTCCTGGTCTTTCATTCGTACCAGCTCGACGAGTCGGGCAGGCCCTTCTACGAGTCAGTGGACCTCGCGCTCGGGCGCCACCCCCAGACGATCCTCGCGTACCGCATGAACGGCGAGCCGTTGTCCGTCGAGCATGGGGCGCCGCTGCGCCTGCGGGTCGAGACGGAGCTGGGCTTCAAGATGGTCAAGTGGCTCCGCCGGATCGAGCTCGTCGCCGACTACCGGACCGTGGGCCAGGGCCAGGGCGGGTCGCGCGAGGACACGATGTTCTACGAGCAGGCCCCCGGGATCTAGCCCTCGTCGATCAGGGGCTGACGTCGTAGCGCGCAAAGAGCAGGGCGTCGCTCGGTGACAGGCTGAGCACCGCGGAATAGAGGTCGCGAATGGCGGTGCAGAGCTCGCCGTCCTCGACTGTCGATCCCTGGGCGACCTCGCCGATGACGTCGATGTCCCCTGAGGGCATGACGGCAAAGAGCTTGTCGTAGAGCGGGTTCACCTGGTCGTCCGAGATGGCGACCTGCGGCGGCGCGTTGCGGAGCTCCGCCTCCAGGGCCGAGATGCGGATCTCGAACCATTGCTGCAGGTCGGCGTCGGAGAGCGTGTTGATCATGGCGTTCGTGGCGCCTTCCGGCGGCTCGGCGCCGGCGACGATTGCCCGCGAGACCGCGGCGCAGGAGGGCACGTCGACCGCGCCGATGGCCTTGGTGGTGAGCTGGAAGTTGGCCTGGATGAGGCCGTCGTCGAGGCGCGAGAGCCCGCTCTTGACGGCCGTGAGCACGCGGGCCGTCTTCTGCGTGTCGGTCTGGCCCTCGAGGCTGTCGCCGAAGGCCGCGTCGAGGCGCTTCTCGAAGCCCGATCGGACGTCGCCGGGGAGGCGGTTGTAGGGCCCGCCGAAGGCGGAATCGAAGACCTGGCCGACGGCGCCGACGAGCACGAGCGGCAGCACGAACTTCACGACGATGGCGCCGATCGCGGCAGCGGCAACCGCCAGGAAGGCCCCGACGACCCCCATCCGGGACTTCTTCTTCGGCGGCTCGAGACCCGGCGGGACGACGCCGGATGGGTCCACGCCCGGCACCGCGGCCGATGGCGGGGCGATGGGGGGAGCTGCCGGGGTCGGGAGCAGCGGCGGCGGAACAGCCGGGGGCGTCGTCCGCGCCGACGCATTCGCGTCGCCACTGGCTTGGGGCTCGGGCGTTGTCACCGGGGTCGGGCCGCCGGGCGTTGCGCCGGCGGGCGCGGGCTGCTCCGGCTCGTCGAACGTGGGCATCTGGACTCCTTTCCCTCTCCGGCGCGGACGGTACCCGACGGGCTCGCGTTCCGGAAGACCGGCGGACGACCCATGACGAAATGACGAGGCCGGCCCCGGTGGGCCGGCCTCGTCCGAGCTGCGAAGGAGCGGCGGCCCTCGCCGCCGTGCGGTCCTCGGGGGCTAGTTGCCGCCCTCGTTCAGCGTGATCGTCTGCTTGGCGAACGACGCGCCATTCGCGTCCGTACCGGCCGGCAGGGCGGCGAGCGCCGCCGCGGCAAGGTCGGAACGGGTCGCGTCGGCCGACGGCGCCGCCGCCAGGACCTTGTAGGTCGTGGCGATCTGGATCGTCTGGTCGTACGCCGCCTTGTCGAACTGGCCGATGCCCGTGGTCGACGGCCAGATGAGGCCGTTGATCTCGTTCATCTGCCAGGCCTGGTGGCTGGCGCCGAGCTGCGAGCCCTTCGAGAGGACGATGTCGACGCACTTCTGGGGATTGTCACGGCAGTAGATCCAGCCACGGAAGCTGGCGGTCAGGAAGCGCGTCGCGACGTCCTCGTTCCCGGGCTTCGCCAGCCAGGCGGCCGAGGCGAAGATCTGGTCCTGGAGCATCGCCGTCCCGACCGAGGGATCGTTGAAGTCGATGACGTTGAAGTCGGCCGGCGTGTAGAGCGCGCCCGTGTCGGGGTTCTTGGCCTCGAGGACCTGGGCGTACTCGTTGTAGATCATCGCCTGCGCGACATCGAGGTCGCCGGAGAGCAGGCCGGTCATGTCGAAGTTCTGCTGGATGATGTTCTGGCTGGCCGGGTCAGCGCCGGCCTTGGTCAGGGCGGCGAAGAGCTCCGGCTCGTTGCCGCCGAGCCACGACCCGATCTTCTTGCCGACCATGTCCGCGGGCGTCGCGATGTTCTTCGACTTGAACGACGCCATGCGCGTGCCGGAGCGGGAGAAGACCTGCGAGATCGACACGAGGTCCGTGCCGGGCGTCCCGCCGCTGCCCTCGCGGGAGCGGAGCATGTTGGGCAGCCAGGCCGTGCCGATGTCGGCGCCGCCCGAGGCGACGACCTGGACGTTGTTGACCTGCGGACCGCCGATGAGGAGCTCGACGTCGAGCCCGGCGTCCTGGTAGTAGCCCTGATCCTGCGCGGCGTAGTAGCCCGCGAACTGGGCCTGCGTGACCCACTGCAGCTGGAACTTGAGCTTGGTCATCGTCGCGGTCGTCGGGGCAGCGCTGCCCGGCGCCGTCGTGGCCGGGGTCGTGGACCCGCCGGCAGTCGTGGGCGCGGCCGAGCTGGTCCCACTCGGGGTGCATGCCGCCGCCGCAAGCACCAGCGCGGCGCCCAGCGCCAGCTGGCCCTTGATCCTCGTCATTCGCGAAACCTCCTCCATGGGCCGCTCTTGGGGGCGCGGCCCGATGTGGCGGGGACGATAGCGCACTGGAGGCCCGTCGCGGCGTCTCCCGGACGGCACGAGCCCTCGATCCGGAAAACGGGTTCCAGCTACTCCAGCGCGGTCCCGTCGGCCCGCCGCCAGGGCATCGCGATCCGCTCGATGGCGACCGCGACGAGGTACAGCCCGATCCCGAGGACGCAGGCGATCACGATCGCGGCCCAGGCGTTCGGGTACTTGAACGAGCCGGTCTGGTTCGTGACGTAGATCCCGAGCGAATACAGCGGGCCGCCGAAGAACTCGCCGACGACCGCGCCGATGACGCTGAGCGTGACCGCGATCCGCAGCGCCGTGAACCAGTACGGCATGGCGTTCGGGATGCGGACCTTCCGAAGCACCTGGAAAGGCGAGGCGGCGTACGAATCCATCAGCTCCAGCGCGGCGGGATCGACCTGGGTGAGGCCACGGATCGTGTTGACCATGACCGGGAAGAACGTCATCAGGGCGACGACCGTGATCCGCGGCAGCTGGCTCTCGAAGCCGAACCAGTTGATCATGATCGGCGCGAAGGCGATGATCGGGATGGTGCTCATGCCGGTCCCGAGCGGGACCAGGGTGTCCCGAATGGTCGCCCAGCGCGACGTCCCGAGCCCGAGCAGGGTGCCGAGCACGACGCCGAGGAGGAGGCCCATGACCGCCTCCGCGCCCGTGTAGAGCATCCCGCGGGCAAGCGTCGTCGGCCACTGATCGACGAGCGCGCCCCAGATGACGGTCGGGCGCGGGATCAGGAACGTCTTCACGTCGAGGAACAGGAAGACCTGCTCCCAGATGAGCAGCACCGCGACGAAGACGACGAGCGGCGGGATCCAGCTGCCCGAGCGGCGCCTCGCGCGCGCGAGCGCGGTCACGGGGCGCCGCGCGGCCGCGTCACGCCAGGCCCTCGGCGCGGATCCGGTCGGCATCGGGCGGGGCGAGCTGGCCCTCGCCACCCTCGCGCCGGCGCAGTGCCTCGCGCACCTCGGTCACGAGCTCGAAGTAGCGCTCCTGCTCGCGCGTCTCGACGTTCCGGGGCTGCGGCAGGTCGATGTCGACGATCTTCGCGATTCGCCCGGGCCGGGCTGACATCACGACGACCCGGGTCGAGAGGAAGACCGCCTCCGGGATCGAGTGGGTCACGAACACGACCGTCGTGCGCGTGCGCTGCCAGATCTGCATCAGCTCGAGGTTCATCCGCTCGCGGGTCATCTCGTCCAGCGCGCCGAAGGGCTCATCCATGAGAAGCAGCTTCGGGTCGAAGGCCAGCGCGCGCGCGATCGCGACCCGCTGCTGCATGCCGCCCGAGAGCTGCCACGGGTGCCGCCCCGCGAAGCCCTCCAGCTCGACGAGCTTCAGCAGCTCGCCCGAGCGCTTCTGGCGCTCCTCCCTGGCGAAGCCCATCACCTCGAGCGGCAGCTCGATGTTCTTCGCAACGGTCCGCCAGTCCATCAGCACGGGCGCCTGGAAGACCATCCCGTAGTCGCGGTCCAGGCGCGCGCGTCGCGCCGGCTTGCCGTTGACCTCGATCGACCCCGCAGTTGGTGCGGTCAGGTCTCCGATCAGGCGCAGCAGGGTCGACTTGCCGCACCCGGACGGCCCGATCAGCGAGACGAACTCGCCCTGGGCGATCGTCAGGTCGATGCCCTCGAGGGCCCGGACCCCGCCCGACTCGGTCCCGAAGGTCTTGCCCACACCGGCGATGCGGACGACGGACGTGCCCGGAAGCGCGGCGGTGATGCGCTCGGTCGGCGTTCGGTCGGTCGGCGTCGGGTCGGTCACGGTCGGCGTCGGGTCGGTCACGGTCGGCTCCGATCAGGCACCGGCCACCGGCCGGTAGCGGTTGCGGGTCAGAAGGGTCTCGACGAGGCGGACCAGCGCCACGAAGGCGAGCCCCAGGATCGAGCAGACGATGATCGTGGCCCAGAGCCGCTCCGGGCCCGCGGAGTAGTACTGGTTGTAGTTGAGCAGCGAGGCCCCGAGCCCGTCGGGGATCCCGGACGGCAGCTCGCCGATGAGCGCTCCGATCACGGAGGCGGCGGCCGCGACCCGCAGTGACGAGAACAGGTACGGGACGGATGTCGGCAGCCGGAGCTTCCACAGGACCGCCAGCTTGCCGGCCGCGTACGACCGCATCAGCTCGAAGGCCCGGGCGTCCGCGGCGCGCAGGCCGCGCAGCGCCGCGATCGTCACCGGGAAGAACGTCAGGTAGGCGCTGATGATCGCGACCGAGACCCAGCCGGCTTTCGTCGCAACGACGATCAGCGGTGAGATCGCGAGGATCGGCACCGTCTGGGAGGCGACGACGTACGGCACGAAGGCCCGTTCCGCCAGCCGCGAGTGCACGAAGCCGATCCCGAGCAGGAGCCCCAGCAGGCCCCCGACCGCGAACCCGATCAGCGCCTCGCGGAAGGTGAACAGCGCTTGTCCCGCCAGCACGAGGCCAAGCGGCGGCCCGTTGCGCTGGGCCGGCGCGATGAATGCCTCGACGACCTTCCAGATATGCGGGAGCGACAGGTCAGTGGCGATGCGCGCACGCATCGGCGGACGATGCTCGATGTCGATCGGCAGCCCGAGGAAGGACGTGTGGATCCGCCACGGATCGCCGAAGAACCACTTGGCGCCGTCCCAGACCACGACGAGGAGGATGAGGATCGCCAGCCAGACGAGGGCGATCCGGACGCGTCGACCGAGGGTCGGCCGCCGCGCGCGCGGGACCGTCGCAGCGGCGACGGCCATCTACCCCGTGACCGCCTGGTCGGCGATGTCGAGCGCCCGGTCGATGACGTCGAAGCCCTCGGCGAGCTGCTCCTCGGTGATGCACAGCGGCGGGTTCGTGTGGATCGAGTTGTTGGGCGTGAACGTGTAGAGGCTGTTCTCCCGGAAGAACCGCTGGATCGCCTTCATCTCGTCCGAGGTGCCGTTGTACGGCGTGAGCGGCGTCCAGGGGTCCTGGCTCCGGACGAGGTCGATGATGCCGAACAGCCCGATGCTCCGGGTCGCGCCCACCGACGGGTGCTTCGCGGCGAGGCGCTCGTGGTGCTGGCGCATGACCGGCCCGAGCCGCTGGGCGTTCCCGATCAGGTCGTCCTCCTCGTACACGTTGATCGTCGCGAGCGCCGCCGCCAGCGACACCGGGTGCGAGGAGTACGTGAGGCCGCCGTAGTACATCTTCGACTCGAAGGCCTCGGCGATGGCGTGGTTCATCGCCACGGCACCGAGCGGCAGGTAGGAGCTGGTGAGGCCCTTGGCCATCGTCATCAGGTCCGGGACGACGTCCCAGTGGTCGACGCCGAACCAGCGACCCGTCCGCCCAAAGCCCGCCATGACC
>JAICVI010000245.1 GCA_025935415.1 Chloroflexota bacterium | reverse complement strand
GCGGAACAGGTCGACTGGATCGAGGCCTGGAACGCGCGCCTGCTGCTCGGCGACGGGAACGCGCGGGCGGCGGAGCTGGCAGCGCGCGTCGGAAAGCCCGGGGTCGCCGTCTCGGACGCCCACACCACGCTCGAGGTCGGGATCGCGTCGACGATCCTCAAGTCCCCGGGCGCCGACCCGAGCACGCCCGACGGCCTGCGAGCGGCGCTCGCCGGTCCGCTGGAGCTCGTCACGGGCCGGGCGTCGCGCCTGGTCCGGCTCGTCACTCCCGCGGCGAAGGTCGTGCAGCGCGCCCGCGGGAGAGGCCGCGTTCAGACCCCGGTGGCCGCCAGGTGACCAGCGAACACGAGCCGTCCGCGGCGGAGCTGGAGCTCGGTGCGACGCCGTCACTGAATCCCGCCGGGGAGCCGGAACGACAGCCGGATCTATCGCTGGCACACCGGCTGCGCCAGCCGCGGACGCTGCTGTCGCTGATCCTGCCGGTCGTGCTCCTGGGCCTCTTCGCCAAGGCCCTGCCGGGCTTTCACCTGGAAGAGCTGCCCGCGAAGATCGCGTCCGCGAATGCGCTGCTGCTGCTCGCGGCATTCGCCATCTTCTACGCCGGTTTCCCGCTGCGGGGCTGGCGCTGGGCGATCCTCGTTCGCCAGAGCGGCTTCTCGCTGAAGGTCCGCGACAGCATGGAGATCATCTTCCTGTCGTGGCTCGTGAACTGCCTCGTGCCGGCGAAGCTGGGTGACGTCTACCGCGCGTACCTGCTGAAGATCAACAGCAGCGTTTCGCTGTCGAGGACGTTCGGGACGGTGTTCATCGAGCGGATCCTCGATCTCTTCGCGATCGTCACCCTCGGGCTCCTCGCCGGGTTCGTCTCGTTCCGGAGCGGCCTCCCGGGCGACGTCCAGTTCGTCTTCCTCATCGGCGTCGTGGTTGTGGTCCTGCTGGCGGGCGGGCTCCTGACGATGCGCAACTTCGGGCGGCAGATCATCACGAAGCTGCCCCTGCCGCATCGCGTCCTCGAGTTCTACGACCGGTTCGAGGAGGGCGTCTTCGCCTCGCTCGGCCTGCGCGCGCTGCCTCGCCTCGTCGTCATCACCGGGCTCATCTGGGGCACGGAAGCGATGCGGCTGTACTTCGTCGTCCAGGCCCTCGGGCTCCCGGAGGTCCACCTCGGGATCAGCGGCGCCTTCTTCGTCGCGCTGGCGGCATCGCTGATGACGGCCATTCCGATCACGCCCGCGGGCATCGGCTTCGTCGAGGGCGTGGTGATCGTGATCCTGACCCAGATCTACAAGGTGCCGAACACGGACGCGCTCGCGATCACCCTTGTCGATCGGGCGATCAGCGTGCTGTCGATCATCGTCCTCGGGTCGATCGCCTACGCGATCTCACCCAAGCGTCGCGGGATGGGCGTCAGCGAGGCGGCGCCCGCCTAGGAAGGGCGCGCGTCGCGGACGTCCGGACTAGTCGGTGTCGGTCGGGTCCGTGTCGAAACGCTGTCGATCGAACTGCGTGTCGGTCATGACAGGGGCTCCTGGATCGGGGCTTGTCGGCGGCTCGCCGAGACGTGTCGTGCAGTCGAGAACGAGCCGATCGGGCGTGCGTTAGGGGCCGGCGCGAGCGGGATTCCCGGGCCACATCAGCGTTCCCTACCGATCGAAACCGGAATGCACCCGACCGCCTAGCCCGTTCGGCCGGACCTTCCCGCCATCTGGCGCGCGGCAATGTACGAACGGGGGATATGGGCTGATTCGCCGAAATTCGATGATCCGGCCATGACCGCTTCCAACGGCCGTGCCTTCAACGAGTGGCTCCGTGCCCAGCTGAAGGCGAAGAAGATGTCGCAGCGGCAGCTTGCGCAGCAGTCGGGCGTCGACCATTCGACGATCTCCCGACTGGTTCGCGGCGACCGCATGCCGTCGCTCGGAACGGCCACGAAGCTGGCCCGCGGCCTGCGCGAGCTCGGTGAGAACGACGAAGGCCCGCAGTACCTCGGCCTCATGGGTGGTGGCGTCCAGAACCCCACCGCACGCGTCGAGTACGCGCTCCGCTCCGACGAGGCGCTCGGCGAGGCCCAGGTCCGCCAGGTCATGGAGTACTACCTCGCCGTGCGGATGCGCCGGGTCGGCTCGACGTACGGCCAGGACACCGGCCATCTCCAGCGCGTCGAGCCCTCTCATGTCCAGGGGCGGTCGATGACCCCACTGAACAGTCCGATCGTCCCGCGCCCGGCGCTCGTCGCCGGTGGCGGGCGGACCGCCGTCCAGGACGGCCGAGCCGCGATGCAGAACCGCTCGACCCTCCCGGCGCGTCTCCGCCCCGTCCGCAGCTCGGACGGCCACTGACCCGAATTTCACGATGACCGGCAGGAGGGCCTCCACCTCCTCTCGGTCCAGGGGCTGACGAACGCCGGCGCTCGGGGCGCCGGCGTTCGTCGTGTCTGGGCGGTCGGGCCGCCGTTCCGGCCTCCCTGAGTCAACCTGCGGTTGACGTTATGGTCGGCCTGCACGACGGCCCGACCGCCGTTCCACTCCTCGCTTCGCATGTCGGCCGGC
>JAICVI010000177.1 GCA_025935415.1 Chloroflexota bacterium | reverse complement strand
TACTCGGCCATCGTCAGGCCCGTGAGGCCGACTCGCTGGCGGGCGCCAGGCGGCTCGTTCATCTGGCCGAACACGAACGCGGTCTTCGCGATGACGCCCGACTCGGTCATCTCGTGGATGAGGTCGTTGCCCTCGCGGCTGCGCTCGCCGACCCCGGCGAACACCGACACGCCGGCGTGCTCCTGGGCGACGTTGCGGATGAGCTCCTGGATGATGACGGTCTTGCCGACGCCGGCGCCGCCGAAGATGCCGACCTTGCCGCCCTTCTTGAACGGGCAGACGAGGTCGATGATCTTGAGGCCCGTCTCGAACAGCTCGGCCTCGGTGGTGAGGTCCTCGAAGGCCGGCGGCTGGCGGTGGATCGGGAGGCTCGTGGCGGCGTCCACGGGTCCCTTGAGGTCGATCGGCTTGCCCAGGACGTCGAAGACGCGCCCGAGGGTCGCCTCGCCGACCGGCACCGTGATCGGCGCGCCGGTGTCACGGGCTTCGGTGCCGCGGGCGAGGCCGTCCGTGGTGGTCATGGCCACGGACCTGACCCAGTTGTTGCCGAGGTGCTGCGCGACCTCGCAGACGAGCGGTTCCTGGCCCTCGCGGATGATCTCGACCGCGTTCAGGATCTTGGGGAGCTCGCCGGCGGGAAACTCGATGTCGACCACCGGGCCGGTGATCTGGATGACTCGTCCGGTCGTCGTGGGCGGTGCGCTCGCCATGGTGTCGTCGTCCTCCTGGGTCGTCTGCGTCGTGGTAGGTCGTCGGTGGGTGGGTGCTCGCCGTCAGTTGGCGCGCGCGCCGGTGGCGATCTCGATCATCTCGCGGGTGATGTTCGACTGGCGAACCTTGTTGTAGGCGAGGGTCAGGTCGTCGATGAGCTCGCCGGCGTTCTCGGTGGCGTTCTTCATCGCGACCATGCGGCTCGATTCCTCGGAGGCCTTGGCCTCGAGGACGGCGTGGAAGAGGCGCGTGGCCACGTAGCGTGGGAGCAGCTGCTCCAGCACCGCCTGCGGGCTCGGCTCGAAGATGAACTGGTTGCCCGGGATGCCCTCGGTGTCCTCGGAGGGCTCGATCGGCAGGAGGGTGTCGAGGATCGGCTTCTGCGACAGCGTCGAGATGAAGCGGCTGTAGACGAGGTCGATCCGGCCGTACTCGCCGGAGAGGAAGTCATCGGTGATCAGCCGGGCGAGCGGCAGGACGTCCGCGAAGGTCGGCTTGTCCCCGAAGCCGGCGAAATGCGCCTCGACCGGGACCCTGGAGCGGCGCATCGCGTCGCGGCCCTTGCGCCCGACGCTCACGACGGCCAGGTCGCCCGAGTGCTCCGTGATCTCGCGGGCGATGAAGCGGATCGCGTTCGTGTTGAGCGGGCCGGCGAGGCCCCGATCCGTCGTGATCAGGACGAGCAGCCGCTTCTTCCCTGCCGGGTCGCCGAGGAGCGGGTGGTCCTCGCGGCCCAGCACGGCGGCAACGTCGGCGAGGACCTCGTCGATCTTCTCGCTGTACGGCCGCGCGGCGAGGGTCGACTCCTGGGCGCGCCGCAGCTTCGACGCCGCCACGAACTGCATCGCCCGGGTGATCTGCTTGATGTTCTTGGCAGCGTTGATCCGCCGCCGGATGTCGCGCGGGCTAGCCACGGGACACCACGCCGAGACCAATGTCGGCGTTCGCGCGGCCCATCCGCGCTCCATCGGGACCGATGAGGCGCTGCGTGATCACTGGGTTCGCGCCGCGCGCATTACCGAGGCCGACACCACCAGTCACCACGGTCGCGACCACGCCCTCGGTCGATCGATCGGGCGCCGGCCGAGCGCAGGCGCCTTCGAAGGCCGAGCCGCGCGGGGCAGTTCGCGCTGTGCAGAAGCCGTTCAAGCGAGGGCTTCCGGTCCCGGTGACAACCCAGCGGTCATGAACGCCCGCAAGGCGTCGCGGGCCTGCGCCGGGCTGGCGACCCGGCGCGGCGCGGCGAATGCCGAACCCGTGCCCTTCGCCATGCGGACATGCCGGTCGGAGCGGCCCTGCCAGGACGAGCGCCGGCGCTTGCACGATCACGCGAGGAACGACTTCCGGAACTCGTCGATGGCCTCGGTGAGGGCCGAGGCGATCTCGTCGGTCCAGGCGCCGCCGGAAGCGAGCTCCTCGAGGATCTTCGGCCGCTCGGACTCGAGGAACCGATAGAACCCGGTCTCGAACTCCTTGACCCGCGGCGTCGGGACGTCGTCGAGCTTGCCGGTCGTGGCCGCGTAAAGGATCGCGACCTGCTTCTCGACCGGGAGCGGCTGGTACTGCGGCTGCTTGATGACCTCCGACAGCTTCTCGCCTCGGGTCAGCTGGTCGCGCGTGGCCTTGTCCAGGTCGGACGCGAACTGCGCGAACGCCGCGAGCGCGCGGTACTGCGCGAGGTCGAGCTTGAGCGGACCGGCGACCTTCTTCATCGCCTTGGTCTGCGCCGCCGAGCCGACACGCGAGACCGAGATGCCGATGTTCAGCGCGGGCCGCTGGCCGGCGTTGAAGAGGTCGGTCTCGAGGAAGATCTGGCCGTCGGTGATCGAGATGACGTTGGTCGGGATGTAGGCGGAGACGTCGCCGGCCTGCGTCTCGATCATCGGCAGCGCCGTGAGCGACCCGCCGCCGTTCTCGTCGTTGAGGCGCGCGGCGCGCTCCAGGAGGCGGGAGTGGAGGTAGAAGACGTCGCCGGGATAGGCCTCGCGGCCCGGCGGGCGGCGGAGCAGGAGGGCCATCTCGCGGTACGCCCAGGCGTGCTTCGACAGGTCGTCGTAGACGCACAGCGCATCCTTGACGGTCTGCCCGTTGACCTCGACCCCGACCTCCATGATCTCCTCGCCGAACGCGGCGCCGGAGTACGGGGCGAGGTACTGGAGCGGGGCCGGATCCTCGGCGCCGGCGACGACCACGATGGTGTGCTCCATCGCGCCGTACTTCTCGAGCGTCGCGACGGTCTGCGCGACGGTCGACAGCTTCTGCCCGATCGCGACGTAGATGCAGGCGAGCCCCTGGCCCTTCTGGTTGATGATCGTGTCGATCGCGATCGCGGTCTTGCCCGTCTGGCGGTCGCCGATGATCAGCTCGCGCTGGCCGCGGCCAATCGGGATCAGGGCATCGATGGCCTTGATGCCTGTCTGGACCGGGGTGTCGACCGACTGGCGGACGATGACGCCCGGCGCGATCCGCTCGACCGGGCGGGTCTTGGTCGTGTTGAGCGGGCCCTTGTCGTCGAGCGGCTTGCCGAGCGGGTCGACGACGCGTCCGAGCAGCGCCTGCCCCACCGGGACCTCGACGACGCGGCCCGTCGTCTTGACGGTGTCGCCCTCCTTGATCGCGGAGGCGTCGCCGAGGACGACCGCGCCGACGGTCTCCTCCTCGAGGTTGAGGGCCATGCCCATGACGCCGCCCGGGAACTCGAGCAGCTCGGACGCGAGGGCGCCCTCCAGCCCGTAGATCTGGGCAATGCCGTCGCCGACCTCGACCACGGTGCCGACGTTGCGGGTCTCGGCATCCGCGTCGAAGCTGTCGATCGAGGACTTGATGATGTTGACGATCTCGTCGGAGCGGATGGCCATCTGGTTCTCCTGGTGCGTTCGTTGGGCGGGCGGTGCGCTAGCGCGCGCCCGCCACGAGGCGCTCGCGGAGCCGTTCGAGGCGGCCCCGGACGCTGGCGTCGTAGAGGGTGTCGCCGACGCGGACGGTGAGCCCGCCGATCAGCGATTCGTCGACCTCGACCTTGAGGTCCACGGTGCGGCCGGTCATGGTCGCGACCTTCTGCTGAAGGGCCGCGGTCTCGTCAGCGGTGAGCGGCAGCGCGGTCCTGGCGATCGCCTGGACGACCCCGCGCTCCACGTCGAGCATGCGGTGGAACTCGGCGGCAACGTTCGAGAGCTGTTCGATGCGGCCACGCTCCACCAGCAGACCGACGAGCTTCAGTACCGGCTCCGGAACGCGCTTCGCGAGCAGGGCGTCGACCAGGTCGGTCCTCTGGCGCAGCGGCCGCGCCGGGTTGCGCAGGACCTCGAGGGCGTCGACCTGCCCGACCGTGCCCGCGGCGAGGTCGAGCCCGTCGCGATAAGCGTCGAGCGCGTCGTCGCGCGTGGCGAGCTCGAACGCGGCTTCCGCGTAGCGACGCGCCGCGGTCGTCGGCTTGCCGGCCATGCGCTGCTAGCGGCCCGCGCCCGGGGTCGGGTCGGCGAGGAACTCCTCGACGAGCCGGCGCTGACGCTGGTCGGACATGGTCTCGCGGACGACGCGGCCGGCCGCCTGCAGAGCCAGGTCGGCGACCTCGCTCCGTAGCTCGGCCAGGGCGCGGCCCTTCTCCGCGGCGATCTCCTCGGCGGCGCGGGTGCGCATCCGATCGAGCTCCTCGCGAGTCGCGGCGATGTCGGCGTCGCGGGTCTCCTGGGCGACCTTCTGGGCGCGCGCCAGGATGTCGTTGGCCTCGCGACGGGCCTCGGTGAGGGCCGCCAGGCGCTCGGTCTCAGCGCTTTCGCGGTCCTTCCGCGCCTGTTCGGCATCGCGGATGCCCTGCTCGATCCGCTCCCGGCGCGCCGCGAGCATGCCGCTCACCTGCTTGCCGAAGGCGAGGT
>JAICVI010000209.1 GCA_025935415.1 Chloroflexota bacterium | reverse complement strand
TGCGCCGAGCCCGCCGAGGCTCGTGATCCCGAGACTCGGGTCCGGCGACGGCGCCAGGGCCTTGAGCTTCGAGCCATCGACGTAGACCGTCGCGAGCTGGTCGCCCGTGAGCTCGCGGCGTGCCGCGAGGTAGCCTGCGGACTTGTCCATGCCGGTTCCGCCGGCCTTGGCGTCGAGGGCCGCCTTGACCGACGCAGCATCCCCGAGCAAGGCAAAGCGTCCGTCGAGGGCGCAGGTCATGATCCCGCCGCTCTCGCTGACGATGTCGAAGCCCTTGTAGGCCTCGTGACCGACGGTCTTCCCCCTGAACACGTTGCCGCAGTCGACGCCGCCGTTGACGGTCGCCGCGGCCAGGAACCGCCGGGCCGTCGAATCCGTGGCGTCGCCGGACATCTCCTCCACGGAGCCGGACAGGAACAGCGGCCCGTTCAGCCACGGCTTGATGTCCGAGATGAAGCTCGCCTTGCCGTCAGACGCCTCGGTGACGACCCGTCCGAAGGCCTCGTCGAGCTTCGCGCTCAGGGTCGACTGATCGGCGAAGCCCGGGAAGTGGGCGAGGAGGTTGCCGACCTTCTGCATCTGGTCGCCGGGGAGGTCCATCCGGACCTCCGCGACGAAGCCCGCGTCCGCGGGAACGTACTTCAGGGCTTCGGGCGTGCTCGCGCTGCCGAGCAGGAGCGCACCTGCGATCGTCAGCACGACCACGACGCCGACGACGCCGAGCGCGATGATCCAGCGGGCGCGGCTCGGCTCCTGGGAGCTCGTCGCGGCCGGCGAGACCGGCGGAGGCGTCGGCGGGCCTCCAGCGGTCGACGGCGCCGCGCCCGCGAGGGGCGGGGGCTGGACCGTCGGGGTCGCCGCGGGCGGCGGTTCCGCAGATGGCGGGTCGACCGGCGGTGGCGCGGGCGGCTGGTCGATGCGCGTCTGGTCGTCCGTCATGGTCCCCCTCACCGCCTTCCCATCGGAAGGCCGCCGAGCATGCCGCGTCCGCGGCCGCCGGCCATCTGCTTCATGACTCGCTGGATCTCGGTGAACTGCTTCACGAGCCGGTTGACGTCCGTCAGCGATGTCCCGGAGCCCGCGGCGATGCGCCGCCGCCGGGAGCCCGTCAGGATGCCCGGATCGCGGCGCTCGTGGCGCGTCATGGATCGGATGATCGCCTCCGTCCGCGCGAGCTCGCCGCGGTCGACCGCCTCCTGCGCGTCCTTCGCGATGCCGCCCATGCCCGGGATCATCCCGACGAGCTGGCCGATCGGGCCCATCTTCTGGACCTGCTGGAGCTGGTCGAGGAAGTCCTCGAGCGTGAACTCCGCCTTGCGGAGCTTCTCCTCGAGCTTCTTCGCCTGCGCCTCGTCGACATGCTCCTGGGCGCGCTCGACCAGCGTCAGCACGTCGCCCATGCCGAGGATCCGCCCGGCGAGCCGGTCGGGGTGGAAGACCTCGAGCGCGTCCGTCTTCTCGCCGGTCCCGAGGAACTTGACGCCCAGCCCGGTCACGCTGGCGATGGAAAGGGCCGCTCCGCCGCGGGCATCGCCGTCGACCTTGGTCAGGATGAGCCCGGTCACCGGCACGGCGGCCGCGAAGGCCTGCGCCACGGCAACCGCCTCCTGGCCGGTCATCGCGTCCACGACCAGGAGCGTCTCGATCGGATGGACCGCCTTGTCGATCGCGCCGATCTCCGCCATGAGCGCGTCGTCGAGCGTCAGCCGGCCGGCCGTGTCGAGGATGACCGTGTCCCTGGTCAGGCGGCGGGCCGTCTCGATCGAGCCCTTGACGATGTCGAGCGTGGCCGTTCCCGCCGGGGCGCGGTGCACCGGGATGTCGAGGGCCCTTCCGAGCGTCTCGAGCTGGTCGGCGGCGGCCGGTCGATACGGATCGGCGGCGACGAGCAGCGGACGGCGGCCCTGCCTGACGATGTACCTGGCGAGCTTGGCCGACGTCGTCGTCTTCCCCGAGCCCTGCAGGCCAACCAGCGAGAGGACCGCGGGGTTGCCCTGGAGCCGGAACGTCCGATCGCCCGCACCGAGGAGCTCGACGAGCTCGTCATGGACGATCTTCACGATCTGCTGACCGGCCGTGAGGCTGCCAAGGATCTCCGTGCCGACGGCCTTCTCGCGGATGCGGCCGACGACGTCCTTGACGACCTTGAAGTTGACATCGGCCTCGAGCAGCGCGAGCCGGATTTCGCGCGCGGCGGCATCGACGTCTGCCTCGCTGACCCGGCCGTGGCCGGTCAGGGTGCCGAGCGTCTTGCGCAGTCGATCGCTGAGGTTGTCGAACACGCGGTCGAAGGACTCCGGTTGATGAAGACCCGATCGGGTTGCCCCCGTCGAGCGGACGGAGCGCGCCCTGCGCGGGTTCTGGCGCAGAGGGCGAGCGGGAGTGTAGCCCCGATCAGCTGCCGATGGTGAAGCTCACGCTCCCCTGGGCGCTGCCGTTGCGCACGATGAGGGTGAACTTGCCCTTGGCGTTCGAAGGGATCTCGAAGCGCGAGAACAGGGCCCGCTTGGTCGCGTTCGGGCCGATGAGCTCGATCGACTGGCTGTGGCCGTCCGGGCGAGCGTCGATGAGCTTGCCGTTCGGAAGCTTGAGCTGGATGTTGTCGCCGGTGAACGCGAAGCCCCCCGAGAAGTCATCGTGGTTCGCGACGTCGTAGGTGATGGTGAGCGCGCCGAGCGTGGCCGCGAGCTCCTGGTTCCAGTCGGGCAGGTCCCATCGCAGCTGGGCGTGGCGGAGCGTGACCTCGATCGCCCCGGCCGCACCGCTGCCCTTCAGCGCCTTCTCGATCGGCTGGAACGTGACCGGGTCCCCCGACGCCGGCAGGAACGGGACGATCGCGACGTGGTCGGGATCGCCGCCGATCTGGAGCACGCCATCCGCTGCGGATGCGATCCCCTGGAGCTCGAAGGTCAGGAGGCCCAGCGAGGTCGCCCCGGCGGGCGTGGTGGGCACGTGGGACTCGCGGGTCGGAACGATGCGGTTGCCCGCGACGACGAGCGTGATCTTCGCGTCCAGGTCGCCGTCCTCGTCGGTCGGGTTGTCGATGCGGAAGGCGACGTCGACCGTGCCGCCGCGGCTGTCGAGCTGGGCCGTGGCGAGATCCAGGTGCAGCACGAGGCCCGCGTACCAGACGTCGGTGTCGAGCCGGTAGGTCGTCGTCTGCGGGGTCGCGATCGGGGCCTCGGTGGGCGTGGGCGCGGCGACGGATGGCGCCGGTGTGTCGCAGCCCGCAAGCGCCGCGGCCGTCACGAGGGCAAAGGCGGCAGCGAGGCGGCGCGTCGTCGCGCGGCGCCTGGTGCTCGTGCGGCGGCTGGTGGTCGCGCGGTCGCCGAGAGGCGGCGTGACCGGCGTGCCCGGCGTGCCCGGCGTGAACATGCTGCCTCCCCGGGTACTCATGCCGCGTCCTCGAAGAGCGCTGCGACGAAGGCCCTCGGATCGAAGTCGACCAGGTCCTCCGGGCGCTCCCCCACCCCGGCGAAGCGCACGGGCACGCCGAGACGCTCCTCGATCGCGAAGACGATGCCGCCGCGCGAGGTCGAGTCGAGCTTCGTCAGGACGATGCCGGTCAACCCGACGGTGTCGTGGAAGGCCGCGGCCTGTTGCAGCCCATTCTGGCCCGTGGTGGCGTCGAGGACCAGGAGGGTCTCGGGCATGGCGCCCGGCAGGCG